>NZ_JAEMSD010000034.1:1265-4411 GCF_016462955.1 Bradyrhizobium sp.
GCTCGGCGATCTCCGGCAGTCGCATCAAGACCCGCGCGATGTCCCCGGTTCCGGCAAGGGCGCCTTGCACCCGGCCGATGGGGCCGAGATTGCGCTCGATCCATTCGCGCACCACGGGGTCGGCGATCTTCCAGATATCGAGCTTGGGATCGAAGCCGCGCGCCACGCCCTCGACCACCACCATGGTCTTCTGCAGCAGGATCAGCTCGGGCCGCGTCGTCATGTCGAACAGGCCGGTGACCTCGAGCAGCAGCGTCAGGAGCCGCGCCATCGAGATCTCTTCCGCGGTGCGGTTGTGGATCGGCTCGCCGATGGCACGGATGGCTTGCGCGAAATTTTCGACCGAATGATGCGCGGGCACGTAGCCCGCCTCGAAATGCACCTCGGCGACGCGGCGATAGTCGCGCGTGATGAAGCCGAGCAGGATTTCGGCGAGAAAGCGCCGCTCCTTCATGCCCAATCGGCCCATGATGCCGAAATCGACCGCGACGAGGCGGCCGGCGTCATCCAGGAACAGATTGCCCGGATGCATATCGGCGTGGAAGAAGCCGTCGCGCAGCGCGTGCCGCAAGAAGCTCTGGATCACCTTGCGGCCGAGGTCGGGCAGGTCGACCTGCGACTCAGCAAGGCGCTTGTGGTCGTTCAGCGCGATGCCGTCGATCCACTCCATCGTCAGCACGTTGTGCGTGGTGCGGTCCCAGTCGACGGCGGGCACGCGGAAGTCCGGGTCGTCGCGCGTGTTCTCCGCCATCTCCGACAGCGCCGCGGCCTCGAGGCGCAGATCCATCTCCATCGCGACCGAGCGCGACATGGTGTTGATGACCTCGATCAGGCGCAGCCGCCGCGCCTCGGCCGAATAGGCCTCGGCCTTGTGCGCAACGTAGAAGAAATCCGAGAGATCGCGGCGGAAGCGGGCGGCCACGTTGGGCCTCAGCACCTTGATGGCGACGGACCTGCGGATGCCGTCGTGGAGCACCTCGCCGCGATGCACCTGCGCGATCGAGGCCGCCGCGACCGGCGGGCCGAAGCTCGCGAAGATATCGGTCAGTGGCCGATCGAGGGAGGTCGTGATCGCAGCTTCCGCCTCGGCTTGCGAGAACGGCGGCAGGCGGTCTTGAAGGCTTTCGAGGTCGCGCGCCATGATGACGCCGACCACGTCCGGGCGCGTCGCCAAGAACTGCCCGAGCTTGAGATAGGCCGGGCCCATTCGGGTGAGTGCGCGCGAGATCCGCGGGCCGTGCTTGACGCCGCGGCGCTCAATGATGCGCGCCAGCTTCAGGGCGAGTTGTCCCGGCGGCGGCACCAGGCTCGGATCGACCGAGCCGAACACGCCCTCGCGCGCAAACACGAACGCGGCGCGCATCAGGCGCGCAATGTGGGTGACGGCAGAGATCACAAACGCCAGCCCGAATGCAGTGCGACGATGCCGCCGGAGAGAGACTGCCAGCCGACCCGGGCAAAGCCGGCGTCGCGGATCATGTCGGCGAAGACCGCCGGCTTTGGGAACTTGCGGATCGATTCGACCAGATATTGGTAGGATTCGGCGTCGCCCGTGACCATGCGGCCGAGCGGCGGGATGACCTTGAACGAAAACAGATCATAGAGCTTGTCGAGCCCGGGCATCTCGACGGTGGAGAATTCCAGGCACAGGAAACGGCTGCCGGGCCGCAGCACGCGATAGGCCTCACGCAGCGCCAGGTCGATCCGCGGCACGTTGCGGATGCCGAAGGCGATCGTATAGGCGTCGAAGCTACGGTCGGCGAAGCCAAGCGCTTCGGCATTGCCCTCGACGAAGTCGATGCGGGTGTCGAGATGCCGCTTGGCGGCGCGCTCGCGGCCGACAGCGAGCATGTCGGAATTGATGTCGCAGACGGTGGCATGGAAGCCGGGGCCGGCCGCCTTCGCGGCGCGGAACGCGATGTCCCCGGTGCCGCCGGCAACGTCCAGCAACGCGAACGGCCGCTCGCTCCTCGGCGGGTCGAGCGCCGTGATCATGATGTCCTTCCAGACCCGGTGCAGGCCAGCGGACATCAGATCGTTCATCAGATCATAGCGCGAGGCCACGCTGTGAAACACGTCGTTCACCAGCGTCTGCTTGTCCCCCAGGGGAACATCCCTGAAGCCAAAATGCGTGGTTTCGCCCGGCCGATCCATTACTCTACTCCGCGAGGCGGACCATAGCCTGCCCGCCGCAATGGCGCTATCACACCGCCCTCATAAGGTGAATGCCCGATCATGCCTGAATTGCCCGAAGTCGAGACCGTCCGTCGCGGCCTTCAGCCCGTCATGGAGGGTGCGAAGATCCTGGTCGCGGAGGCCCGCCGCCCGGATCTGCGCTTTCCGTTCCAGCCCGACTTCGTGGCCCGGCTCAAGGGGCAGGTCGTCACGGGCCTCGGCCGCCGCGCAAAATATCTCATGGCAGACCTCGCCTCCGGCGACGTGCTCTTGATGCATCTGGGCATGTCGGGCTCGTTCCGCGTCATCAAGCCGGACAACGTCGTGCAGCCCGGCGAGTTTCACTATCCCAGGGGCAAGGACTCCGCGCACGACCATGTGCTGTTTCGGATGTCGTCCGGCGCGGACATCGTCTTCAACGACCCGCGCCGCTTCGGTTACATGAAGGTGATCGCGCGCCATGCGCTCGATGAAGAGCCGCTGCTGCGCGGCCTCGGCCCCGAACCGCTCGGCAATGAATTCGACGCGGCGATGCTGGCGCGCTCCTGCCAAGGCAAGACCACGAGCCTGAAGGCGGCGCTGCTCGACCAGCGCGTGGTGGCGGGGCTCGGCAACATCTATGTCTGCGAGGCGCTGCACCGCTCGCATCTGTCGCCGCGCCGGATCGCTGCAACGCTATGCACCAGGAAGGGCGAGCCGACTGACCATGCCAAGCGCTTGGTCGGCGCGATCCACACCGTGCTGAACGACGCCATCAAGGCCGGCGGCTCCAGCCTGCGTGACCATCGCCAGACCTCGGGTGAGCTCGGCTATTTCCAGCATTCGTTCAGGGTTTATGACCGCGAAGGCGAGAAATGCACGACCCCGCGCTGCGGCGGCACGGTCAAGCGGTTCACGCAGAACGGCCGCTCGACCTTCTGGTGCCCGCAATGTCAGAAATAGATGCGCATGCAGACGCCGCAGCTTGAAAC
>NZ_JAEMSD010000034.1:4421-18071 GCF_016462955.1 Bradyrhizobium sp.
GCTTGAAACCGAACGGTTGATCCTGCGTCCGCTCGCGCTATCCGACGTGCCGGCGATCCAGCGACACTTCGACAATTGGAACATCATCCGGCACCTCTCCACCGTCGTGCCCTGGCCGTATCCCGCCGATGGCGCGGAGACTTTCGTCAGGATGCAGCTCGACAAGATCATGGCTGGCGACGAGATCCATCTCTGGGTGTTGGTGCTGAAGGGTGGCGACGGCGAGGCGATCGGAAACATTCACCTGCGGCCCCGCGCGCAGGGTTTGAAAGGCAATCGCGGCTTCTGGCTCGCCGAGCCCTATTGGCGGCGCGGATTAATGACGGAAGCCATCGGCGTGGTGAACGATTTTGCCTTCCTCACGCTCGGCCTCGATCACTTCTACGTCTGCAACGCGGCCACCAACGATGCCTCACGCCGGGTCAAGCAGAAGACCGGCGCGGAGTTCGTCGGCTTCATCGAGCTTGCCCATCACGGCGGGCAGACGAAATCCGAGAAATGGATCGTGCGGCGCGAGGCCTGGCTAAGGGACCGGCCCGCGACACCTGTGGTCAGCTAGAGCGGGATTGGGCGCGGTCGAGGGCATTTTTCGCCGAACGGCCGTTTCGGCCGACGACTCAAATGCTTGCGCGGCCTCACCTCGCTGCATGAGCGCCGAGCGGTTCTACTGTGCATGGGGTTGTTTTCGAGATTTTAGTGCAGCATCCGCCTTCCTCAAACGCGAGGCGAAGCAATCCGGCCGGGCTGGTGGCCGGACTGCTTCGTCGCTTGGGCTCGTTCACCGGATGGCGAAGAGCCCGCCTGCACGTCCGAGCGATGCCCTGCTCAGGACGCCAGAGTCGTGGTCTCGTCCGCCGCGTGTTCGGCGGCGATATGCAGCACGCCGTTCGCGGCCGAGATGACCTGGTCGATGAGCACATTGGTCGTGGCTTCGAGCTCGAGCCGAGTCTCGATCCAGCGCCAGAGGCCGCGGATTTCATCCGCCGACTTGCCGTTCGGCGCGAATTCGCTCACCGCAAGACCGTTCGCGAGTGAGTCCTGATGGTCGTTGCGCATCACGATCAAGGGGCGCGCGAGCACCCCGGTGAGATCGAGCGCGGCCTCCTCGGCGAGCGCGCCCGCGGCGTTGTCGATGCGCTGGCCGCGAATCGGCGTCTGGTTCAGTACGAAGCCGTAGGGCCGCTTCCAGGCGCGCGCGACGCTGAGCGTGGACACGGTCGCCTCGATGTCGGCAACGCTCGGGCGGGCCGGGATCAGGCAGAGATCGCAATGGCGGATCGCGGCGGTTGTGGCGGCGGACAGGCCGGCCGCGGTGTCGACGATCGCGAGCTGCAGGCCGCTGTCGGCCAGCATCTTCAGGCGCGGCTCGATGTCGGCGGCATGGTAGATCGGCTCGACGACCACGTCGTCATTGTTTCGGCGGCGCTGCCAGCTGGAGAGGGTGCCCTGCGGGTCAGTCTCGATCAGGCGAACGGTGAAGCCGGCCTGCTTGGCCGCCAGCGCGAGGCCGATGGCGAGCGTGCTCTTGCCGCTGCCGCCCTTTTGGGTGGCCAGTACGATCGTGTGCATTGAGGATCAATCCTTTGGAGTGCCTGGGGGTCTTGGGTAACGCCACGCGAACGTGCATCGCTTCTCGATGCTGAGCTCTTCTCGCTCAGGACGTGCCTTGCCCGATCCACAGGGACCGCGGATGTCCGAATCAACCAGAGCAATGGTGGCAGAATTGGGAATGTCAGCTAATCCGTACCAATACTGGACCCGTAATCCTGCGTATGATGTGGTTGCCGCGTGAACAAGAAGGGCAAGCGGCATGGGCGGAAACTGGCGCGACCGGACGGCGACCACTTTTGAATGCCAGAAGATGCCGGCGGTCTCGAGCCGCGGCATGGTGGTCAGCAACCATCCCCTGGCCTCCAGCGCCGGCGCCGAGATGCTGGCCGCCGGCGGCAACGCCATCGATGCCGCGATCGCCACCTTGTTTACGCTGACGGTGGTCGAGCCGATGATGGTCGGCATCATCGGCGGCGGCATGGCACACATTCGGTTGGCCGACGGCAGCCATCGCATCATCGACGGCCAGAGTACCGTACCCTCGGCCGTTCGTGACACCACCTACACCTCCAAGCCCGGCTCGGCGCACGACGTGTTCGACACTGTCGACGACGAGAATCTCAACGGACCGAAGGCGGTTGCCACGCCGGGCTCGCTGAAGGCCTGGTGTGAGACGTTGCGCCGGTTCGGCACCATGAGCCTCGCCGACGTCCTGCAACCCGCCATCAAGCACGCCGCGCGCGGCTACGCGGCGACGCCCTATCTGCGCGAATGCATCAGCGAGAGCGCTGTCGAGATGCGTAAGGACAAGCCGATTTCGGCGATCTACTTGCCGGGCGGTGAGCCGCTCAAGGTCGGCGAGCGCGTGGTGCAGGCCGAATATGCCGAGACCTTGCGCCATATCGCCGAGCACGGCGAGACCGCGCTATACGAGGGGCCGCTCGGCGACATCCTCGTCGACTACATGGAGAAGACCGGCGGCTTCATCCGTCGCAACGATCTCGCCGGCTACAAGACCGTCGAGCGACAACCGATCCGCGCCGATTATCGCGGCTGGACCATTTTGGGCCCGCCGCCACCGGCCGCCTCCGGCGTCCATATCGCGCAGATGCTGAACATCCTGGAAGGCTACGACATCGGCGGCCTCGGCTTCGGCACATCTGAAACGATTCATTACCTTTCCGAGGTCCTGAAGATCGCCTTTGCCGACCGAGCGGCCGCAAGCGGCGATCCTGATTATGTCGGCGTGCCCGTGGAGAAGCTGACCTCGAAGGCCTATGCCGAGGAACGCCGCCGCGCTATCGATCCGGCGCGGGCGCAGATTTGGGGTGCCGGCGTGTCGCAGCTCGAAGGCGCGCATACCACGCACATGACGGCGGCGGATAGCTTCGGGAACGTGATTGCGACCACGCAGACCATCAACAGTCTGTTCGGCGCCAAGATCATGGTCCCGGGCTTGGGAGCCATTGCCAACAACTACATGAATTTATTCGATCCGCGTCCGGGCCACGCGCTGTCGCTGGCGCCGGGCAAGCGTGTCACCACCTCGATGTCGCCGATGATGGCGCTGAATGGGGGCAAGCTGCGCTATGCGCTCGGCTTGCCCGGAGGCAAGCGCATCTTCCCGAGCGCGATGCAGGCCCTGGTGAATTTGATCGACCACGGCATGAGCCTGCAGGAGGCCGTCGAGGCGCCGAGGGTCTGGACCGAGGGCAATGCGCTCGAGGTCGAGCAGACGGTGCCAGAGAGCGTGCGTTCGAGGCTCGCGGCGCTTGGCCACGAGGTGCAGTCCGTTCCGACCGTCGCCGGCGGCATGAACGGGATCGCCTTCGACGACGACGGCACGATGACCGGTGCCGCCTGCTGGCGCGCCGATGGTACGCCCATCGGCATTTCGGGGGGCCTTGCGAAAAGCGGGATCAGGTTCAGGCTCGCCTGACGGCTCTCATTTCTGTACGCCGCTGCCCGCGAGATCCGCGGCGGCGCGCGCAACCAGGTCGGTGGCGCTCGCATTGGTCTGCAGCGATCGGACCTTGACGTCGATCGTGATCAGCTTCCATTCGCCCTCAGACATGGCGTAATCCAGCGCGTAGCTCAGCCGTGATGGCGTCGTATCGAAATGGCCGCGCAACAACAGCGCGCCGTTGTCGCCGATCCTGGGCCCTTCCGTCGACACGATCGGCATCCCGGCAACGGCGTCGATATGATGTCCGGCAAAGGTCGCAAATGCCTGCTTCAGCGTGGCGGCTGAAAATCGCTCGCGAAACGGTCTCGCCATCTTCGCATGGAGGACATCGTAGTTGCCGGTGAGGTTGGCGTCGTTGAGCGTCAGCAGCGCCACCTTCACCATCACCTCCTCTACCTTCGGCGTCGGCAGTGCCGGCGATTGGGCCCAAGCCGAAAAGCTCAGCAGCGCGGTCGCTGCCGCCGCGGAAGAAGAGATAAGACGGCGCAACATGCTACTTCCGCACGCAGATCACGCGCACGACGCCGGCTTTGGCGTCGGTCGATGTGCCGTTCGCCGTCACCTGCTTGGATTTCAGGAAATCGCGCACCGCATCTGCCGACACCATAACGGCCTGAGAGGCCGGGACCGAGGTCGCAGGACCCGCCACCATTGCCGCCTTCAGCAGTACAAGGCCGGCGAACTTGCCGTCGGCGTCAACGGCGGGACTGCCGGAGAAGCCGACCGGCGGCGGCGGAGACAGTGCGGAATCGCCCGAGGCGCCTGGTGCCAGCGTCGCCTTGATGCTCGACACGCCGGCGGCGCCGCCCTGGCTTTGCGGATCGGCGATGCCGATGACGTCCACGTTCGTCTTCGCTGTACCCCTGGCGAGGCTCAGCGGCTGCAGACCGCGTGCGCCGTAGATGTGCAGCAGCGCGAGATCGCGCTGCTTGTCTTCCGCGAGCCTGTCGGCACTGCCATGGCCTGCGATCGTGATCGCAAGGCAGCCATCGGTGACGAGGCGATCAGTGACGATCGCACCGTCGTCGCTGACGACGATGCCGGTGCCGTATTCGACCGTCTTGCGTGGCGGCGGCCCGGCCATCGGCCCTGACGGGAACGCGTTGAACGCGCTCGACATCGCGATCACCACCGGCTCGACGATGTTCTCGGTCGCCTGATCGTAGAGAATCGTCATGGTGCGGACCTCGTCGCCCTTGAAGGTGCCGCGGACGTAGAATTTCTTCAGGCCCTGCAATCCCGACAGCACGAAGAAGTCGGGCTTCACCACGGTGTAATCGACCTTGCGTCCGGACGGCTCTTTCTCGAGCTCTGCGAGTTTTGCCGAGGTCGGGTTCGCCTCCTTGCGGCGGCTGAGAACCACCTGCACCGTGCCGGTCGGCGAGGTCCATTTCGAACCGTTGGCGTCGCTTGCTTGCTGCGGCAGCAGCTTGCCGGGAATGCCGAGCCGGGCGCCGCTGGTCGGCTCCGTCACGATCTTCCAGCCGACGCTCTCCTGCTTCTTTCGCGCCGTTTCGGCGAGCGCGGCGCGCTCCTGCGGATTGAGCACGCCGGTCGGCTTGCCGCCCTTGGCCTTCTGGTACTCCTTGATGGCGTTGACCATGCGCTCGCTGACGTCGCCGGTAATGGCGCCGTTGTACTGACCGACCCAGGCGAGGTCGGATTGCAGCGCCAGCCGCTCCGCCTTTGCCATGGCATCGGCCGTCGCCGACGGCGTCTGCATCGCGGGAGGCTGAATGGGGACGGTCTGGACCGTCTTCGGCCTGGCGCCGGGGACTTGCGATGTCGTCATCTGGGCGTTCGCGCCTGTAGCGGCCGCAAACATCAGTGTTGCCGCAAGCATCGATCTCATGACAAATCCAGCCAGCCCATTGAACGCAGTGTCATTGAAGCACATCTCGTTGGTCGCGAACAATGTTGCGGTGGTTCAGGTTTGACAGAGCCGCGAACTCAAATCCTCATCCTGAGGAGCGGCCTCAAGGCCGCGTCTCGAAGGATGGCCACGGGCGAGATCGGGGCCTTCATGGTTCGAGACGCGCGTTCCGCGCTCCTCACCATGAGGAGTGAGAGGAATGTAGGACGATGCTGAGCCCGGACGAACTCGAACGCTATGCCCGCCACATCGTCCTTCGCGATGTCGGCGGTCCCGGTCAGGCCGCGCTGAAGCGGGCCTCCGTGCTGGTGATCGGCGCCGGCGGGCTAGGCGCACCGGCGCTGATGTACCTGGCCGCAGCCGGCGTCGGCACGCTCGGCGTGGTCGACGACGACGTGGTGTCGCTGTCCAACCTGCAGCGCCAGGTGATCCACACCACGCCCGACATCGGCCGGCACAAGGTTGAGAGCGCGGCCGAGCGGATCGCCGCGCTCAATCCGCATGTCCGCTTCGTCGGCCATGCCACCTGGCTCAACGCCGACAATGCGCTCGGCCTGATCGGCGATTACGACCTCGTGCTCGACGGCTCCGACAATTTCTCGACGCGCTATCTCGTCTCCGACGCTTGCTTCTTCGCCAAGAGGCCGCTGATTACCGCGGCGCTCGGCACCTTCGACGGCTCGCTCACCACCATCCGCGCGCACGAGACCAACGAGCAGGGCGAGTTCAATCCGACCTATCGCTGCCTGTTTCCGGAAGCGCCGCCGCCCGGCACCGTGCCGGCCTGTGCCGAGGCCGGCGTCATGGGCGCGCTGGCCGGCGTGCTCGGTTCGATGATGGCGCTGGAGGCGATCCGCGAGATCGTCGGCTTCGGCGACGGCCTCGTCGGCCGCCTCCTGATGATCGATGCGCGCGCGATGCGCTTCGAGACGTTGCGTTACGCCCGCGATCCCGCCAATCCACTCAACGGCGACGGGCCTGTGGTTGCCGATCTCAGCGCCCATCGCAGTTGATTGCCGCGGTTACGCCGTCGCCGGCTTTTCGCTGTCGAGATGCGCCATCTGCTCGGCTGCGTAACGCGTGCCGGCCGCGACATTGGGCGGAAATGCCTTGGCCAGCGCAGCGAGATGCACCGGTGTCAGCGTCACCTTCGTTGCGCCGAGCGCTTCGCTGAGGCGGTTGCGGGTGCGGGCGCCAACCAGCGGCACGATCGCGTTGTCCTGTGCAGCGACCCAGGCGATCGCAACCTGTGCCGGCGTTGCGTCGATCTCGTTCGCGATTGCGCGCAGCTGCTCCACCAGCGCGAGATTGGTGTCGAGGTTCGCGCCCTGGAAACGCGGTGTCATCAGCCGGTAGTCACGGCCGGCCTTGCCTGAGTCCTTCGACCAGTGGCCGCTGATCAGGCCGCGCGCCAGCACCCCGTACGCGGTGATGCCAATGCCGAGCTCGCGGCAGGTCTTCAGGATATCGCGTTCGATGCCGCGCTCGATCAGCGAATATTCGATCTGAAGATCAGCAATCGGATGCACCGCATGGGCGCGGCGGATGGTGTCGGAGCCGACCTCGGACAGGCCGATATGCCTGACATAGCCGGCCTTCACGAGATCGGCGAGGCCGCCGATCGTCTCCTCGATCGGCACGTTGGGATCGAGTCGCGCGGGACGGTAGATGTCGACATAGTCGGTGCCGAGGCGCTGCAGCGAATAGGCGAGGAAGTTCTTTGTCGCGGCGGGCCTCGTGTCGATTCCGGCGAATTCACCGGCGGGGCCGCGCAGCGCGCCGTACTTCACGCTGAGCTGCACCTTGTCGCGCGGCATGTCGTTCAGCGCTTCCCGCAACAGCATCTCGTTGTGCCCCATGGCGTAGAAATCGCCGGTGTCGAGCAGGGTGATGCCGCCGTCGAGCGCCGCATGCACCGTGGCGATGGCCTCGCCGCGGTCGGCGGGGCCGTAGACCTCCGACATGCCCATGCAGCCGAGGCCGAATGCCGAAACGGTCGGCCCGGTTGAACCCAGTTTGCGCTGTTCCATGATCTTTATTCCTCGAAAAGGCGGCTGCGCCGCGTGACGAGGCCAGATATGAGCCGGAGCGATTGCGCCGATAAGCTGGACAATCCAGAATGCCTTGTTCACATTAGCGAACAATGGCCGAACCGGATTTGCGCGATCTTGATGTCTTCGTGGCGGTTGCCCGCACCCGGAATTTCCGTCGGGCAGCGGTCGAAATTCGCTCGTCCGTATCGAGCCTTAGCCAGCGGCTGCGGGACCTGGAGGAGCGGCTCGGCGTCCGCCTGATGAACCGCACGACCCGCAGCGTCGCGCTGACCGAGGCGGGCGAGCTGTTGCTCTCGCGCGTCGCCCCGGCATTGCGCGATGTCGGCGATGCCTTGGAGCAGGTGCGCGGCCTGCGTGAGGTCGCCTCGGGCCGCCTGCGCATCAATGCGCCGCCGCCCGCGGTCGATCTCGTGCTGGCGCCGCTGGCAGGGCCGTTCCTGACCCAACATCCGCATGTCGATCTCGACGTCGTGAGCGAAAGCGGGTTCGTCGATATCGTGAGCGGGGGATACGATGCCGGCGTGCGTTATGGCGAGCATCTGGCGCAGGACATGGTGGCGATTCCGCTGAGCGGCCCGCAGCGCTATGTCGTGGTTGCTTCGCCCGGTTACATTGCGCGGCGCGGCAGGCCGACGCATCCGAAGGACCTGCTCGACCATGATTGCATCCGCGCACGTTATTCGAGCGGCGTCATGCACGATCTGGAATTCGAGAGAGCCGGGCAGGTTGTGAAGGTCGATCCGCCGGCGAAGCTGATCTCCACCAATATGAACCTTGCGATGCGCGCCGCGCTCGACGGCGTGGGCATCTGGGCTACGCTCGACGGCTATGTCGGCGATGCCGTGAAGTCCGGCGCTCTGGTCAGCCTGATGGAGGATTGGTGCGAGCCGTTTCCAGGCCCGTTCCTGTACTATCCAAGCCGGCGCCAGACGCCGCCGGCGCTGCGCGCGTTCATCGATTTCGTCGCGGATTGGCGCAAGCGCGAAGGGCGCGGGAAGTAAACCTCACAGCATGCTCGGCAGCACGCGATCCGGCGGCTTGTGGGCGTCGAGGAAGGTGCGGATGTTGATGATCACCTTCTCGCCCATCTCGACGCGGCCTTCGATCGTGGCCGAGCCCATATGCGGCAGCAGCGTGACCTTGCCGGCCTTGGCGAGCCGCACCAGCTTCGGGTTGACCGCGGGCTCGTGCTCGTAGACGTCGAGGCCGGCGCCGGCGATCTCGCCGCCTTCGATCAGCTTGATCAGCGTGTCCTCGTCGGTGACCTCGCCCCGCGCGGTGTTGACGATGTAGGCGTCCTTGCGGATCAGCTTCAGCCGCCGCGCCGAGAGCAGGTGATAGGTCGCCGGCGTGTGCGGACAGTTCACCGAGATGATGTCCATCCGCGCCAGCATCTGGTCGAGGCTTTCCCAATAGGTTGCGCCCAGCTCCTCGGCGATGACAGGGGCGACGGGACGGCGGTTGTGATAGTGGATCTGCAGGCCGAAGGCACGGGCGCGGCGCGCCACCGCCTGGCCGATGCGGCCCATGCCGATGATGCCGAGGCGTTTGCCCCCGATGCGGTGGCCGAGCATCCAGGTCGGCGACCAGCCTGCCCAGGGCTTGCCCTCGGTCAGGATCGAGGCGCCTTCGATCATCCGTCTGGGCACCGCGAGGATCAGCGCCATGGTCATGTCGGCGGTGTCTTCGGTCAGGACTTTCGGCGTGTTGGTGACGGTGATGCCGCGGGCATGGGCGGCTGCGACGTCGATATTGTCGACGCCATTGCCGAAATTGGCGATCAGGCGGAGCTTGCAGTCGGGCTGGTTGACGACATCGGCGCTGATGTGGTCGGTCACGGTCGGAACCAGCACGTCGGCGGTGCGCGCCGCTTCCGCAATCTGCTCGGGCGACATCGGCGTATCCTCGAGATTGATCCGCGCATCGAACAATTCGCGCATCCGCGTCTCGATCGAATCCGGCAGCTTGCGCGTCACCACGACGAGGGGCTTCTTCTTCACCGACATGTCCTGCTCTCATGAGGCATGGCAAGCCGCCTCTGTCGCCAGAGGCTGGTCGTTGAGGCCTCATTAACCCGGTTGTTCGACACTGCCCTTGCCGTGTCCGTCCCCGGCGTTTCCTCCAAGCTCACCCGACATTTCCGGCCGGAAAATCGGGGCAAACCGGTTGCTCAAGTGCCCGTCCTCTCTATCAGAAGGCCGGGCCAAGACAAGAACCACGGCTCAGGGCTTGGAACCCGCGCGGGACGGGGCGAAGGGACAGGCGCGGCAGGGAATTGGAATTTGGGGTGAGGACCCGGTTTGGCCGGGTCTTCGAAGGAGACGGGTTGATGGCGTTGGGGCGTTTTTGTGCGGTGATGGCGCTCGCTTGCAGCTGGCTGAGCGCCTCGGTCGACCCCTCGCATGCGGCGAAGGATAATACCGCGCAAAGCGCCAGCGGCTTGCCGGTGCCGCGCTATGTCAGCCTCAAATCGGATCATGTGAACGTCCGGGCCGGCCCGACCAAGGACAATGACGTCGCCTGGGTCTACACCCGCGCCGGCCTGCCCGTAGAGATCACCGCCGAGTTCGAGAACTGGCGCCGCGTGCGCGATTCCGAAGGCGCCGAGGGCTGGGTCTACCACTCGCTGCTGTCGGGCCGTCGCACGGCGGTCGTCACCATGAAGCACAAGGACGATCTCGCCCCGATCTATGATAGCCCCGATCCAGGCAGTGCGGTTGCGGCAAAGCTCCAGGCCGGCGTCGTGACCCAGGTCAAGAAATGCACCGCAAGCTGGTGCCGTGTCACGGGCAATGGCTTCGACGGCTGGATCCAGCAGGAGCGCCTGTGGGGCGTCTACGCCGACGAGCAGGTGAATTGACGCCGATAGGCGGAGGGCGCGCTCGCCGCGTCATGCCCGGGCTTGTCCCGGGCATCCACGGACTTTCGTGCCGAGCCCAAAACGTGGATGGCCGGGACAAGCCCGGCCATGATGATCTCGATTCGATCTTAAGACGACCTCAGCGCTTCTTGCGCAGGCGCACGACCATGTCGATGCGGGAGATCTCGTAGCCGTCCGGCACCTCCGGCATCTTGGACAGCGCCAAATGCGGATCCTCGATGTCCACCAGCTCGTGGCTGTTCTCGAGATAGTAGTGATGGTGTGTCGTGACGTTGGTATCGAAATAGGTCTTGGTGCCGTCGACGCTGACCTGGCGGAGCAGGCCGGCATCGGTGAGCTGGTTCAGCGTGTTGTAGACCGTGGCCAGCGACACCGGAACCTTGGCGAGCGTCGCTTCCTCGTACAGCATTTCAGCCGTGAGGTGGCGTGCGCCCTTGCCGAACAGGAGCCAGCCCAGCGCCATGCGCTGCCGCGTCGGGCGCAGCCCCGCGGACTGGAGCATTTCGTTGACGTCGTGCCAGGGACAGCCGGTCAGGGCCGGCTGGCGGCCGGACAGGAGGGCCGCAGCGTGGGCTTCGTCGTCGATGTGGGACGCGCTATTTTCGTTCATTTCCAGATTTCGGGCACGCGTGAACAATATCTCTCTGCAATATAAGAACAGAAAGATGCAGATGCAAGTTTCTCGCAACTAGAGAGGTTCTAATCAGGCTTGGAACCGGGCGATCAGGCCGTCATTTTACCTTCATGAGAGCGCTTTGCCACCGAAATAGCCTGTGTTAGAGAGCGCGCGGTTTCGCTAGCCGATTTTGGCGCAGCCGGGCGTGGGGGCTTGGTGCGCAGCCCATCCGGGGTTCGCGCGAGTCTCCGGGGGAGACGGGCCCATTTTTCGGCAAGAACCCCCTCAAGCGGGATAGAACAGAGGCTCGTGCATGCTGAACAGGCGCAACGGTTACGACTATGAAGATCTGCTGGCCTGTGCCCGCGGCGAGATGTTCGGCCCGGGCAACGCCCAGCTGCCGCTGCCGCCGATGCTGATGTTCGACCGGATCACCGATATCAACGACAATGGCGGCGAGTTCGGCAAGGGTCTGGTGCGTGCCGAGCTCGACGTGAAGTCTGATCTCTGGTTCTTCGGTTGCCACTTCAAGAACGATCCGGTCATGCCCGGCTGCCTCGGCCTCGATGCGCTGTGGCAAATGGTCGGCTTCTACCTCGGCTGGATCGGGGGCGAAGGCCGCGGCCGGGCACTCGGCCTGAACGAGCTGAAGTTCAGCGGCCAGGTGCTGCCCGAGGCCCGCAAGGTTGTGTACAACGTCGACATGAAGCGCGTGATGCGGTCAAAGCTGGTGCTCGGCATCGCCGACGGGTGGCTTTCGGTCGATGACCAGATTATCTATCGCGCCAAGGATCTGAAGGTCGGCCTGTTCAAGCAGGGCACGAGCCTGGGCTGAGGCGCATCACCAAGAAAGACAACGATTTAGGGCGAGGCTGTCATGAGGCGGGTTGTGGTCACCGGGATGGGCATCGTCTCGTCCATCGGAAACAACACCCAGGAAGTGCTTGCGAGCCTTCACGAGGCGAAATCGGGCATTTCGCGGGCGGAAAAATACGCCGAGCTCGGCTTCCGTTCGCAGGTGCAAGGTGAACCCACGCTGGATCCTTCGACGGTAGTCGACCGCCGCGCCATGCGTTTCCTCGGCCAGGGTGCGGCGTGGAATCACATCGCGATGGAGCAGGCGATCCAGGACTCCGGCCTGAGCCCTGAGGACGTTTCCAATATCCGCACCGGCATCATCATGGGGTCGGGCGGCCCTTCGGCACGCACCATCGTCGAAGCAGCCGACATCACCCGCTCCAAGGGACCCAAGCGCGTCGGCCCGTTCGCGGTGCCGAAGGCGATGTCCTCCACGGCGTCGGCGACGCTCGCGACCTGGTTCAAGATCAAGGGCGTGAACTATTCGATCTCCTCGGCCTGCGCGACGTCGAACCATTGCGTCGGTAACGCCTATGAGACCATCCAGATCGGCAAGCAGGACATCATCTTCGCCGGCGGCTGCGAGGAGCTGGACTGGTCGCTGTCGGTGCTGTTCGACGCCATGGGCGCGATGTCGTCGAAGTACAACGATACGCCGGCCACGGCCTCGCGTCCCTACGACGTCAACCGCGACGGCTTCGTCATCGCGGGCGGTGCCGGCGTGCTGGTGCTGGAAGAGCTCGAGCATGCCAAGGCGCGCGGCGCGCGCATCTACGGCGAGATCGTCGGCTACGGCGCGACCTCGGACGGACACGACATGGTGGCGCCGTCAGGCGAGGGTGCCGAGCGCTGCATGCGCATGGCGATGTCGACCGTGAAGACCAAGGTGGACTACATCAATCCCCACGCCACCTCGACGCCGGCCGGCGACCCGCCGGAGATCGAGGCGATCCGAAAAGTATTCGGCGTCGGCGAGAAGTGCCCGCCGATCTCGGCGACCAAGGCCCTGACCGGCCATTCGCTGGGCGCCACCGGCGTGCAGGAAGCAATCTATTCGCTGCTGATGATGAACAACGGCTTCATCTGCGAGAGCGCGCACATCCAGGAGCTCGATCCTGTTTTCGCCGACATGCCGATTGTCCGCAAACGCATCGACAACGTCAAGATCGGCACCGTGCTGTCGAACTCCTTCGGCTTCGGCGGCACCAACGCCACGCTGGTGTTCAGCCGGCTGGATGCGTGAGCCTTTGGGTACGCACTCATAGTTTTTTCGTCATGGCCGGGCTCGTCCCGGCCATCCACGTCTTTGCTCCAGGTTGCGAAAGAACGTGGATGCCCGGGACAAGCCCGGGCATGACGGCAGCGGAGTAATCGCAAGATGGACGGTTTGATGAAGGGCAAGCGCGGTCTGATCATGGGCATCGCCAATGATCATTCCATCGCCTGGGGCATGGCGCGGACGCTGCATGCCCACGGCGCCGAGCTCGCCTTCACCTTCCAGGGCGAGGCGCTCGGCAAACGCGTCAAGCCGCTGGCCGAGCAGCTCGGTGTCGATCTGGTGCTGCCCTGCGACGTCGAGGACATCGCCAGTGTCGATGCCACCTTCTCGGTCTTGCGCGACAAGTGGGGCAAGCTCGACTTCGTGATCCACGCCATCGGCTTTGCCGACAAGAACGAGCTAAAGGGCCGCTACGCTGACACCAGCCGCGAGAATTTTTCGCGCACCATGGTGATATCCTGCTTCTCCTTCACGGAGGTCGCAAAGCGCGCCGCCGAGCTGATGACCGAGGGCGGCAGCATGATCACGCTGACCTTCGGCGCCTCGGAGCGCGCGATGCCGAACTACAACGT
>NZ_JAEMSD010000034.1:18081-25964 GCF_016462955.1 Bradyrhizobium sp.
GTAGCCAAGGCGGCGCTGGAGGCTTCCGTTCGCTATCTCGCCGCCGATTTCGGGCCGCGCGGCATCCGCGTCAACGCCATCTCCGCAGGTCCCATCCGTACGCTCGCCGGCTCCGGCATCGGTGAGGCGCGAGCGATGTTCGCCTACATGCAGAAGCACGCGCCGCTCCGTCGCGGCGTCACGCTCGACGATCTCGGCGGCTCCGCGCTGTATCTGCTGTCCGACCTCTCCGGCGGCGTGACCGGCGAGATTCACTACGTGGATTCCGGCTACAACACCATCCTGATGCCGAGGCCGGACGATCTGAAGGCATCGGAATAGCTTGGTGCTCTTGTAGGGTGGGCGAAGCGAAGCATGCCCAACATCTCTCGATGATTACAGACGGTGGGCACGGCGCGTTGCGCCTTGCCCACCCGACGAGAGCCTGCTTAACCCGCCGCGATCTTCTCCGCGCGCTGGAACGCCGGACGCGCCGTGCATCGCGTGAGATAGGAATCGAAGGCCGGTCGCGACGGCACCATCTTGAACGAGCGTACCGCATAATTCAGGCCGGAGCCGATGACGACGTCGGCGGCCGAAAATTCCTCGCCGAGAATCCACGGCCCCTTCTGAAGCGCGGCTTCCAGCACGTCGAACACTTGCGCCGCGCTGCCCCAGGCCGCGCTCGAGGTCGGGATCTCGATCTTGGTGAAGATCTGGGTGATGGCGGGCTCGATGAAGCCCGGCGAGAAGAACAGCCATTGCAGGTAGCGCGCGCGGCGCGGGTCTGTCACGCCGGGCGCGAGCCTGGTCTCGGGATAGCGGTCTGCGATGTAGGCGCAGATGGCCGCGGCTTCGCCGAGCGCGGCCTCGCCGTCGGTCAGCGCCGGCACTTTGCCCATCGGGTTGATCTTGAGGAAGTCTGGCGCCTTCTGCGCGCCGTTCGAGATGTCGGTCAGGACGCGCTCATAGGGCAGGCCGCTCTCTTCCATCAGCCAGAGAGTGGTGAACGAGCGCGAACGGGGCGACCAATAGAGCTTGATCATGGGGCGGAACCTTCCGGAGACGAGCGGCGAACAGCGCGCAATTCATGCCGCGTTTGCCGCGTATCCGCAACGCACTAACCCTAGGAGGAAGGCAAGCGGCGTGAACGATATGTGGGTCAACGTTCTCTGGCGTCGCTTTGACGCGCTGCTGGTCGAGCCCCGAGCAAGAGCGGCAGCGTCTTGTCGAGGCTTTCCGTCAGCATGGCGCGTACGCCGTCGCGCAGTGCGGGATTGCCGGCGGCATCTTCAGGACGCGTTGGAAACGATTCTGCGGGCAACTCGCGATAAGGGCCGCCGACGAGCTTGCCCAAAAACCTCTGTACCGCCAGCGAATGATCCAGGTTGATCAGCGCAGAGCTCTGTCTGACGATGGCAAAGTCGCGCCCGTCAAAGATACGGATAAATGCCAGGGCGTGGAGAAAGATGCGACGCCCGAGCACCACATCCTGGTTGAGGATGCCGAAGCCGCGGACCGTATAGCTTGATGACCCGATCGGACTGATTGCATTGAGAATCTGGATGTAGTGCCGGCAATTCGTTCCTTTCGCCACTTGGCGCATGTATTCGGCTAGCTCCGCGTTGAGATCGCGTACCAACCTGTCTTTCAACGTATCCTTCGACTCATCGCGGGGAGGAAATTTAGCCGGGTTGTAGGGAATTCTCAGAACGGATGCGCCGACAGGGATCGCGGCGCGAGTCCGCACGAAGATCAGATCGCTCAGTCCCCAGCCTGGGATCGGGACCACCGTCTTCTTGTGCTGAAATATGGTCAGGCCGGTCGTCTGCACGGTGAACTCGTCGCCGGTGGTGACCACGACACCGAAGTCGCACGAGTTGCCGGCCACGGGAACGGGCCTGCCCGTCGCTACACTCCCCGTGGTCGACTTGCTTTTGGCTTGCCTGACGGCTGGTCCTGCCGTCTGCGTCCCTGTTGATTGGGTCTGCGCCGAAGCAGATGTTGAAAAGCACCACAGGACAGCCGAAATAGCGACCAGTCGGGCCAGAACGTCAAATACGTGTCCTGTCGCCAAGGGTGCTTACTCGCCCTTGATGTATGCGGGCAGATACTTTTCCAGCTGGGCCGTGAGCAAGCTGCGTGTGCTGTCACGCAGCAATGCACTGTTGGTCACCTGTTCAGGAGTCTTGGGAAACTCGAGATTGTCCAGGATTTTCATATTGTCGTTCTTGTTGGAAAAGCTCGAAGCAAGCACATCTCCGAAGCTCCGGGTGGGCGCTCGATGGATGTCGAAGGTCCGTCCGTCAAAAACGTTGATACGGTAATGGGCAACCACGACGCCACGCCCGGAAGGGCTCGCCCAATTCTTGTAGACTCCGAGGCCCTCGATTGACTGATTGGTGCCATCAACCGAAGCGCGGGCTTTCGTGGCTACGACGTAGCGTTCGCAATTTGCAGTTCCGGCGATCTGCCGCACCAGGGCCGTCAGGTCGTTGCGGTCATTGCGGAACAGTTTTGCTTCCGGTTGATAGTAAGGCTTGAAGGCTCCGCTTGCGTAAGCGATTTTTCGGACAGCCGTGCCGGGAGCCGCGGCTCGAACCTTCGCAACAAACAGATCATCGATGCCCCACGTCTCGATCGGCGCTTCCAGATATTCGTTGCCGAACATCGTAAGGCCGACATGTTGTACCGAGAAACGGTCTCCGATCGCGGAAATGACGCCGATTTGACATGGGCCTCTCTCCGCCGCGACCGGCTGTTGTGCAGCCGGCTTGGCCTTCGGCGCTGCCTTCTTGGCCGGCGCTGCAGTCCGAGCGGAAGGCGCGGCGGGTGTTGGAGGCGTTTGCGCGACCGCCGGGGTCCATATGGACGAGAGCACAATCAACGAGACAGCAATGCGGAGCATGGATTTCGGGGGGATCAGAGGCAGGAGGTCATCGATCTCGTCACACTAGGTGGGGATCGTGACAACCGCAAGCTGCGCCCGGAGTCCAGTGCTTACCCCCTGAGCCGCTTCCACCGGTAATACTTCATCACGAACCCGTTCGACGGCTCGATCTCTTCCTTCTCGAACACGAAACCTTCGCGCTCGTACCAGCGCCAGGCCTTTTCGTTCTCGCGAACGCAGCGCAGGTGCATCTCGTCGGGCAATTGCGTGCGCGTGAAGGCGAGCAGCTTCCGCCCCAGCGATTGCCCCTGATAGGCGGGCCCGACGAAGAGCATGTCGAGATAGAGCTTCGGCACATGCAGCGCCAGCATCGCGGCGATCGTGCCGCGGTCGTCGGCGACGAACAGGCTCCAGCCGTTCTCGATCTCGCGCCTGATGCGCGCACGCAAATTGGCCAGCAGGAAGTCGCTGGCCTCGCCGAGCCCGGTCGAGACCCAGCTCTCCATCCAGACACGGCCGATCTCGTCGTACTCGTCGGAGCGGGCGGGGCGGATGATCGGATCCGGCATCTGCCGCTCAAGCCTTCTGGCTGCGAACGGATTGCCGCGCGCGGACCTTGCCGGCCGACAGGCACACCACCTCGGAGATCTGGAGCAGCTGCCGCGCCAGCGGGCTGGTCTTGCGCCAGACCATACCGATGGTGCGCGACGGCTCGGGGTCGCGGAAGCGCGCCAGCGAGACCGTGGCGGATCGCGTCTCGACCGGCACCGCCATCTCCGGGATCAAGGTGACGCCGATGCCGGCGCTGACCATCTGCACCAGCGTCGACAGCGAGTTGGCGTCCAGCATCTCGCGCGGCGGCGCCGATTGCATGTTGCAGAAGGAGAGCGCCTGGTCGCGGAAGCAATGCCCTTCCTCGAGCAGCAGAAGCCGCATCTCGCGCATCATCTCTCGCGACGGCGCCGGCGTGCCTTCATCGGCGGCCGGCCGCACCAGCAGGAATTTTTCCTCGAACAGAGCGACCTCGGTGAGCGAAGGCTCGGACACCGGCAGTGCCACGATGGCGGTGTCGAGCCGGCCTTCCACCAGCTCCTGAATCAGCCGCGGCGTCATGGTCTCGCGCACGCGGATGTCGAGCTCCGGGTGCATGCGTGTGAGATTCTTGGTGATCTTCGGCAGCAGGTAGGGCGCGATGGTCGGGATCATGCCGATGCGCAGCCGGCCGGCAAAGCGGTCCTGTGATGCCCGCGCGAAATCGCCGAGCTCGTCGACCGAGCGCAGGATATCGCGGACCCGCTCGGCGAGCTCCTCGCCGAACCGGGTCAGAGCCACCTGGCGCGCGCTGCGCTCCAGCAGCAGGCCCCCGAGCGCCTCCTCCAGCTCCTTGATCTGCATCGACAAGGCCGGTTGCGAGATGGAGCAGGACTCCGCCGCGCGACCAAAATGGCCATGACGCGCCAGCGCATCGAAATACCGGAGCTGGCGCAGCGTCACATTGATCATCAGAAAATCCTATCGCAGCGATCACTAAAGTCAACTTTACCTGATCGTTTGCGACGCTTAGAGTGGTTCTACCTGGTCAAGGGCGCAAGTCGACGCCGCCAGAGGAGGTATTTATGGACGACACTTCGAAGTGCCCGTTTTCGGGCGGAAAACCCGTTCGCTCAAACCGCGACTGGTGGCCGACGCAGCTCAACATCGAGGTGCTGCACAAGAATTCCGACAAGTCCGATCCGATGGACAAGGACTTCGACTATGCCAAGGAATTCAAGTCGCTCGACCTGAACGCGCTCATCAAGGACCTGACCGCCTTGATGACGGATTCGCAGGAATGGTGGCCCGCCGACTTCGGCCACTATGGCGGTCTCATGATCCGCATGGCCTGGCACAGCGCGGGCACGTATCGCACCACTGATGGCCGCGGTGGCGCCGGTGCCGGTCAGCAGCGTTTCGCACCGCTCAACAGTTGGCCCGACAACGCCAACCTCGACAAGGCGCGCCGGCTGCTCTGGCCGATCAAGCAGAAATACGGCCGCAAGATTTCCTGGGCCGACCTGATGGTGCTCGCCGGCAACGTCGCGCTGGAATCGATGGGCTTCAAGACGTTTGGTTTCGCGGGTGGTCGCGTCGACGTCTGGGAGCCGGAAGAGCTCTATTGGGGTCCCGAAGGCAGCTGGCTCGGTGATGAGCGCTACAGCGGTGAGCGTGAGCTGGCAGAGCCGCTCGGTGCGGTGCAGATGGGCCTCATCTACGTCAATCCGGAAGGCCCGAACGGCAAGCCGGATCCGGTCGCTGCGGCCAAGGACATCCGCGAGACGTTTGCCCGCATGGCGATGAACGACGAGGAGACCGTCGCGCTGATCGCCGGCGGCCATAGCTTCGGCAAGACCCATGGCGCCGGAGATCCGTCGCTGGTCGGTCCGGAACCTGAAGCAGGTGCACTCGAAGATCAGGGCCTCGGCTGGAAGAGCAAGCATGGGGCGGGCCACTCCGCCGACTCCATCACCAGCGGTCTGGAAGTGACCTGGACGAAGACGCCGACGAAGTGGAGCAACAACTTCTTTGAAAACCTCTTTAACTTCGAATGGGAGCTGACGAAGAGCCCGGCCGGCGCTCAGCAATGGACCGCCAAGAACGCCGAAGCGATTATTCCGGACGCGTTCGACCCGTCGAAGAAGCATCGGCCGACGATGCTGACGACGGACCTCTCCCTGCGCTTCGATCCCGCGTATGAGAAGATCTCGCGTCGCTTCCTGGAGAACCCGGACCAGTTCGCTGACGCCTTTGCCCGTGCCTGGTTCAAGCTCACCCATCGCGACATGGGCCCGATCCAGCGCTATCTCGGCCCGCTGGTGCCGAAGGAGACGCTGATCTGGCAGGACCCGATCCCGGCCGTGAATCACGAGCTGGTCAGCGACCAGGACATCGCAGCCCTGAAGACCAAGATCCTGGGCTCCGGCCTCTCGGTGTCCGAGCTGGTCTCGACCGCCTGGGCCTCGGCCTCGACGTTCCGCGGCTCGGACAAGCGCGGTGGCGCCAACGGTGCGCGCATTCGTCTCGCGCCGCAGAAGGACTGGGAGGTCAACGAGCCGGCTCAGCTTTCCAAGGTGCTCGGCAAGCTCGAAGCGATCCAGAAGGACTTCAACGCGTCATCCGGCGCCAAGAAGGTCTCGCTGGCGGACCTCATCGTGCTCGGCGGCACCGCCGCGGTCGAGAAGGCCGCGAAGGACGGCGGTGTCGAGGTGAAGGTCGACTTCACGCCGGGCCGGATGGATGCTTCGCAGGAGCAGACCGACGCAGTTTCGTTTGCACCGCTGGAGCCGAGGGCCGATGGTTTCCGCAACTATGTCGGCAAGCGGCATCAGTTCATGCAGCAGGAAGAAGCCCTGGTCGATCGCGCGCAACTTCTCAGGCTCACCGGCCCCGAGATGACGGTGCTGCTCGGCGGCCTGCGTGTGCTCGGAGCCAACGCCAACGGTTCGAAACACGGTGTATTCACTGCGAAGGTGGGAACGCTGAGCAACGACTACTTCGTCAACCTGCTCGACATGAGCACGCAGTGGGTGCCGTCGGCCGACGGTAGCTATGAGGGGCACGACCGCAAGACCAACGCGGTGAAGTGGACCGCCACGCGTGTCGACCTCATCTTCGGCGCACACTCCCAGCTCCGCGCCTATGCCGAGGTTTACGCCACCTCGGACTCCAAGGAGCAGTTCGTCAAGGACTTCGCCAAGGCGTGGGCCAAGGTGATGAACCTCGACCGCTACGACATCGTGCGCAAGTGAAGCGAGGCTGCCGTTCCCGCACGCGGGAGAAGTGAGCGGCAGTCGGTAACGACGCGTAGGCAGGAAGGGCGGCCGGGAGGCCGCCCTTCCTTTTTGATCACGGTCTGCGATCAAACCTCGAGCTTGCCGTCCTTCGCGGCAGCGTAGCGCTCGCCCACCGCCTTCCAGTTCACCGTGTTCCACCATGCCTTGAGATAATCGGCGCGTCGGTTCTGGTAGTTCAGATAGTAGGCGTGCTCCCAGACGTCATTGCCGAGCAGCGCGCGCTTGCCGTCCATCATTGGGTTGTCCTGGTTCGGCCGGGTCTCGATGGCGAGCTTGCCGTCCTTGCTGACAGTCACGAACACCCAGCCCGAGCCGAAGACGCGTCCGCCGGCGGCGTTGAAGTCGGCCTGAAACTTTTCCACGCCTCCAAGGTCGCTGTCGATTGCGGCGAGCAGGGCGCCCTCCGGCTTGCCTCCGTTCGGTCCCATGATCCGCCAGAACATCGTGTGATTGGCGTGGCCACCCATGCTGTTGCGAACGCCGGTGCGGATCGCTTCCGGAACCGCGCCGAGGTTGCCCAGCACTTCCGCGACCGGCTTCTCGGCGATCTGCGGATTGTCCTTGGCGAAATTGTTCAGGTTGGTGATGAAGGCCTGGTGATGGCGGCCGTGATGGATCTCCATCGTCTTGGCATCGATATGCGGTTCCAGCGCGTTCGCCGGATAGGCCAGTGGATCGAGCTTGAACGGCCCTGTGGGCGCCATGGCCGCCTGCGCAAACGCCAAGCGCGGGGCAGCGGCAGCCGCAACGAGGCCGGTTGCTGCGAACATGAGACGGCGCCGGGATATGGATGACATTTGGTTCTCCTGTCTGGGACGATCCGCTGCGGAAGCGTATGGCGGGTAGAAGTAGGTACGCGGCTGCAGCCACTTCGGGTTTCGATCGAAGTGGTCGTGACGGTGCGGCGGAATCGCGCACGGCGCATCGAGGATGCAGGTCGCAAAGGGCCAACAAAAAAGGGCGGCCTTTCAGCCGCCCTTGGAGTTCAGATGTTCCGAGAGCTTACTCGCCCGCCGCTTCGCGCGGGGCCTTCTCGCCCTCGGCGGCCTTCTCCTTGGCCTCGAGGTCTTCGCCGGTGGTCTGGTCGACCACCTTCATCGACAGGCGGGTCTTGCCGCGGTCGTCGAAGCCGAGCAGCTTGACCTTGACCTTGTCGCCTTCCTTGACGACGTCGGAGGTCTTCT
>NZ_JAEMSD010000035.1:0-14664 GCF_016462955.1 Bradyrhizobium sp.
GGAGAAAGCCCTCACCCGCGCCTTCGGCGCGACCTCTCCCGCAAGCGGGAGAGGTGAACGAACCGCGACAGCCAACTTAACCACGAGACATCAGTATCAGGAGATCTCGCGCGGCAGCTTCCAGTCGGGCCGCGGCGCGAAATTCTCCTCGATGCGCGCGACGTGATAGCCGGCGGGCAGGAGATTACCGCCCTCCTCGTCCGCGACGGGAACGTCGGTCACGAGGCCCTCGATCAGGGCAGCCTCCCACACTTCCTTTTCGGTCGGAAAGGGATCGCCGATCTGCTTGTTGCCTTCGAACAGCGCGTACATCGGTTCCGGTCCTCGCGTTGATCAAGCTCACGAGCAACGTATCGGCCGCACGCGCGTTCCCTCCCGGCAGATGACAAGGGATGGCACGTGAAACATGGCGCGCGTTCTGATCGGAACCTCCGGCTGGCACTACGCCTCCTGGCGCGGACCGTTCTTCCCGGAGGGCGTGACGCTGAAGCAGCAGCTCAGCTATTACGCCGGACAGTTCGACACCACCGAGCTGAACGGGGTGTTCTACCGCACGCCGACGCCCGAGGCGGTGCAAGGCTGGCGCGAGCAGACCGGGCGCGACTTCGTGTTCGCGTGGAAGGCGTCCAAGTTCATCACGCATTGGAAGCGGCTGTCGGAGCGCTCCGTCAACAGCCTCGAGCTGCTGGAGGACCGCATTTCGCGGCTCGGCGGCAAGGCCGGCCCGATCCTGTTCCAGCTGCCGCCGCAATTCGAGGCGAACGCCGACCGGCTCGCCTCCTTCTTCAAGCTGCTGTCGCGGAAGCGGCGTTACAGTTTCGAATTCCGTCATCCGAGCTGGTACCAGCCACGCATCCTTCGCATGCTGTCCGAGGAGAACATCTCGCTGTGCCTGTCCGACCATCACGATGCGCCTAGCCCGTGGAAGCGCACAGCTGATTTCGTCTATGTGCGCGGACACGGGCCGGGCGGACGCTATCACGGGCACTACACCAAGGCCGCGCTGGCGCAATGGGCCAAGCGCATCAAGTCGTGGAAGCGGCAGGGCTGCGACGTCTACGTCTATTTCGACAACGACCAGAAGAGCGCCGCGCCGGCCGATGCAAAGGCGCTGAAGCAGCTGCTGTGACGCCTAAGCGCGATGAAATGGGGCTCGATCGCGCAACGATGAAGGTGCGCTCCCTCTCCCGCTTGCGGGAGAGGGTTGGGGAGAGAGTGCTTCCGCAACGGGACAATCCCCTAGAGGAGAACACCCTCACCCGCGTCGCTTCGCGCCGCGACCTCTCCCGCAAGCGGGAGAGGTTGCACCGAACGCGTGGCAATCGATTCAACCCAAAACCATTCCGCGCTAGATGACACCGCCCTGCCGAAGCGCGGCGATCTCCGCCTCGTCATAGCCGAGCTCGGCGAGGACGCGATCAGTGTGCTCGCCGAGCGTCGGCGGGCGGCTTGCGATCTTGCCCGGCGTTTCCGACAGCCGCACCGCGGCGCGCGACACCGGTGCCTGTTTCGGCAGGCCGGGATAATCGACGTCCTGCATGAAGCCGGCGGCACGGATGTGCGGGTGATCCAGCGCCTGTTGCGGTGAGAGCACCGGGCCGGTCGGGATCATCGCCTGGCCAAGCGCGTCGACGGCGTCCTGCGTTGTACGCTCGGCGCACCAGCGCGCCATCCGCTCGCTGATGATCGCTCCGTTGTTGCCGCGGCTGATGTCGTCGGCAAAGCGCGGATCGTTCAGCCAAAGCTCCTCCTCGCCCATCAGCCTCGCCCAGCGCTTGAACAGCGGATGGCCGGTGACCTGGCACAGCACCCAGCCGTCCTTGGTGCGGTAGATGTCGGCTGGTGCCGAGGTCTGGCCGAGATTGCCTGTCGGCACGCGGTTGACGTCGATGACGGCCTGCTCGATCAGTGTCGCATTGGTGAAGGACAGAGCGGTTGCGAGCAGCGCGCCCTCGACGATCTGTCCGCGCCCGGACTTGCCGCGCTCGATCAGAGCGGCGAGTGTGCCGAACGCGCAATGCAGCGCGGTGCCGAAATCGACCCAGTTCACCGCGGCCCGGTACGGCGGATCGCCCGCGCCCGTCATGTACACCGCGCCGGACATCACCTGCCCGACGCCGTCGAAACCGACGCGGTCGGACCAGGGCCCCGGGCCGCCGAACGCGGTCGCCGTGGTCAGGATGATGTCCGGCTTGATGGCCTTCAAGGAATCATAGTCGAGCTTCATGGCGCGCAAGGTCTGCGGCGGCAAATTGGCGACGACGACGTCCGCGGTGGCGACCAGGCGCCGCATCACCGCCTGCCCCTCCGGCTTCATCGGATCGAGCGTGATGCACTTCTTGTTGCGATTGATCTGGAGAAACAGCGCGCCTTCGCCGCCCTCGCCCACCGGCGCCACGAAACGGTCTTCGCTGCCCTCGCGCTTCTCGACGCGGATGACCTCGGCCCCGAACTCGGCCAGCAAGGTCGCGCAATAGGGCCCTGCGATATAGCGCCCGAAATCGAGCACGCGCACGCCCTCCAAAACTCCTCCCATCGCACCCTTCCCTGTTGTTTTGGAGAGCTTACAGGGACTGGCCCGCACGGCAAGATCGCGGCGAGCATGGGGCTTTGCCGCCGGCCGCGTTGCGAGCCCGGCTATCGCAGGACGGAATTTCCCGCGACCTGACTCCCGCCCCGGGCACGGCCGATCGCCTCGGTGATCACCTTGCGGTCGCCGTAAAGCGCTCGAATGTCCGTTACTGGCGTTTCCGACGCTTGGACGGCGTAATGCCAGCTCCACTTTGCCGCCGCGCGAAGTCGACGAACGCCTTGAACGCGGCGGTCGGGTTGCGGCGGCTCGGATAATAGAGGCTCAACGGCGACCGAGTGGGAGTCCAATCCTCAAGCACGCGCACCAGGCGGCCTGCCTCGATGTCGTCTCGCACGTCGGACTCCATCGCGAGGGTGAGACCGACGGAAGCGAGTGCGGCGGTGCGTGCGAGGCTCGCTTCATCGAGGGTGATGGGGCCCTGGACGTCGATGTGGACCGATTGTCCGTCCTTCTCGAACGGCCAGCGGTAGATCGCGCCATCGGGAAGCCGGACGCGGAGACAGGAATGCCCGGCAAGATCCTGAGGGATCAGGGGCGTCCCATGCGTTTTCAAATAGCTCGGCGTGCCCACGACGACACTTCGCCGCCCGACACCCAACGGGATCGCGATCATGTCGGCCGGTACGAGGTCGGCACTTCGGACGCCGAGGTCGAAGCCGCCCGCGACAATGTCCACCAGGCGGCCCTCCGTGACGATATCGATGTGGACCTGTGGATGCACGCGCAGGAACGGTAGGACGAGCGAACTGAAGATCTCCCGCGCCGCCGTCGGAAACGCGTTGATGCGCAGCGTGCCCGACGGCACCGCCTGCTGAGAGCGCGCAACCTCCATCGCCTCATGAATGTCCTGCACGGCCGGAGCGACTTGCGCGACGAACCGTTGGCCTGCCTCGGTCAACGAGACACTTCGCGTCGTCCGGTTGAAGAGCCGGACGCCGAGCGTACGCTCCAGCTTTCCCACCGCATTGCTGAGCGCAGTCGTCGAAACTCCGAGCTCGAGCGCTGCCGTCCGAAACTTGCCCCGGCGCGCCACCATGAGAACTGCGTCCAATTCCGTCAGGCCACTTTGCACTATTATCCCGTCTTTCGTGATGAGGCATCCCGAATTGTCCTGATTATCGCGCGAGCTGTCCACCGCTATTTTGGCTGGCAGCTGCACTTGCAGCCGCTCCCGGCAACGCCCGCAGTAAAAAGGACAAGACATGACGCTCGAACTTCCATCCCCGATTGCCGCGTATGTGGCCGCGAACGCCCGCCTGGATGTTGACGGCATGCTGGCCTCCTTCGCCGCCGAGGCCGTCCTTCGCGATAACGGCGCCGTTCTTCGCGGGGCCGCCGAAATCAGGTCGTTACTTGAAGAGGCGGTCGTCGGAGCGAAGGCGATCTTCACACCCGACACCGTCCGCCACGAGGGCGGTCAGGTCGTCGTCGAGGGCCCCGGCCATGGCGACTTCAAAGGCAGCCCGATCCGCTTCACCTACCGCTTCACCCTCGAAGACGACGCCATCAAGGCCCTGGAGATCACGGCATGACCATCAAGGCTGATCCGACCGAGTTCGCAGGAAAGCGCGTGCTCATCAGCGGTGGCACCAAGGGTCTGGGCCGCGCCACCGTCGACCGCTTTCTGGCCGGCGGCGCCCGGATCATCACCGCCGCCCGCGGAGAACTGGAGCCCATCGATGGCGTCGAATTTGTCCAGGCGGACCTGACGACGGCTGAGGGCGGGGCAAGCCTGGCCAAAGCGGCGGTCGAGCGTCTGGGAGGCGTCGACATCCTGGCCCATGTGCTGGGAGGCTCGGCCACGCCGGGTGGCGGCTTCGTCGCCCTGTCGGACGACCATTGGCTGTCCGAGCTCAACCTGAACCTCCTGGCCACAGTCCGTCTCGACCGGCTGCTGATTCCGCAGATGATCGAGCGAGGCCATGGCGCGGTGGTGCACGTCACCTCCATCCAGTCGGTCTTGCCGCTTCCCGACGCGACCACCGCCTACGCGAGCGCCAAGGCCGCGCTCCGGACTTACAGCAAGTCCATCTCCAAGGAGCTGGGTCCCAAGGGCGTGAGGGTCAATGTCGTCTCTCCCGGCTGGATCATGACCGAGGGGACCGATCTATTTCTCGAGCGCATCCAAGCCGCCAACGGTGGCACTATCGAGGACGCGCGCCAACTGGTGCTGGCCGGCCTCGGTGGCATTTCCATCGGTCGAGGCGCCGAACCCCTAGAGGTCGCCGACCTCATCGCCTACTTGGCCTCGGATCGCGCCGCTTCGATCCACGGCGCTGAGTTTGTCATCGACGGCGGCACCGTCCCGACCGTTTGATCAAACAGGCTCGTCCACGCTAGGCCGAACTGGCCTAGCGTGGACAGACGCCATGGCCCGATTGTCTGCTTTTCGAGACATAACAGACACATCGCGAGTTGCGCACAGAGCGGTTAGGAGATTGTGCACATATCTTTGTTTGGAAGCAGGACCTCTGTTGCCGCGCACCGGCTGGAGGGCGCGCGGCAACACTCGGCTTCAGGGCTTGAACACGAAGCCCGGCTTAATCGCGACGTCTGCAGGAATGGGCTGCAGATCGGAGAACAGGTCCGGATAGGTATTCATCACATTGAGGATGAATTTCGGCTCGATGTGCTTGTTCACGTCGAACACCGACTTGATCACGCCGAGCCGATGCAGCGTATCCTGCGCCTTCCAAAGCGCGCGATAATTGTGCGCGGAAATGCGGCGATCCACCTGCTGGATGTTGTACTGCATCGCGGTCTCCGCCACGTCGAGCTTCAACCCCGGAATCCAGCGCGTGCCGATGGATGCGGCTTGCTTGGGGTTCTTGCGCATCCACTGGTCGGCCTCCGACACAGCTGCCAGGAATTTCTCGATCGTCGCCCCATTCTTCTCCACCCAAGGCCGCAGCGCGACATTGAAACCGAGATAGGAGATGACGTCACCGCCGCGGATCACCTCGACAGCCCCAGGCACATCCTTCATCGCAATCACCGGTGCCGGGTCCCAGCACACAAATGCATCCACGCCCTTGGCGAGTAGCGCCACGCTCATTTCCGGCGGCGGCGTGTTGATCAGCGTCACGTCACTCGTCGCGAGGCCCGCCTTTTCGAGCAAGCCGAGAATGTAGAGATGGTTGATCGTGCCGAAGGAGGTCGCGATCTTCTTGCCCTTGAGGCTTTTCAGGTCGCCTTTGACGATGCCGGAGTCGCCGTTGGCAATGAGGGCGAGCGTGGCATCGGATCCAAGCTTCGTGGCGCTGCCGCTGAAGTTGCCGAAGAAAACCAGGTCCATGTTGCGTAGAATTGCGCCGATGGACGGGACGCCGGCTTGCACCATGTCGGTTTCACCGGCCTGCAAGGCATTGAGCGCATCGACGCCGGTTGCGTATGGGCGAGCGATGGTGACGTCGAGCCCGTGCTTTTCGAAAAAGCCGCGCTCCAGTGCAATCGGCAGCGCCAGCATGTCCACCGCTGCCACCATGCCGACCTTGAGTTTTATGGGATCCTTGGCTTGCGCCATTGCCAATGACGGCAGCAGCAACAAGGCGCAGAGAAGCATCGCAAGTCGTCGCATTTGTGTCATCCTCCCGGTTGAAGCGGCTCGATGCGCGTCACCCAGTAAGGTCGGGCGACGGTCGTCAAGTCCGCTCGTTTCACTCCTCGAACTTCAACGGATTTTTCTTGTGTTCCGGATACCCGGCCGTACGTCTGCATCAGCTGAACGTGAAAACGTTCAGGTTCGAACGGCAGCACGACGAGGATATTCACCTTGTCCGAGCCGCCGGCGAAGTTCGCGATCTTGCGCGGTGCGGCGATGGTCAGCCAAAGCTGCCAGGCCAGATAGCCGAGCGCCACCGCCATGAGGATGTGCGCCTTTCGCGATCGAAGGGCATCTTTCAACATGGCTCACGCCGACCGCACGAGTTGAAGGACGCGGTTCGACAATTCCTTGAACCGCGCATCATCGTTCAGAGCGTCCCATGATCGTGGCCGTGGCAAGTCAACGGCAATATCATCGAGCACGCGTCCCTTCGACAGCGCGACCACCCGGTTGGCGAGAAACACGGCTTCTGCCACGTCATGCGTGATGAAGATGACCGTCGGCCGCTTCTCCTGCCAGATCCGCGTCAGTTCTTCCTGGAGCGTCATGCGGGTCTGGGCGTCGACGCTCGCGAACGGCTCATCCATCAGCAGCACGTCCGGTTCGTTCGCCAGCGCACGCACCACGCCGACGCGCTGCTGCATGCCGCCCGACAATTCGGCGGGATAACGCCCGGCTGCCTCGGTCAGCTTGGCGAGCGCCAGATATTCATGCGCGATCTGCTCGCGTTCGACCTTGCGGACGCCGCGCATCTTCGGACCGAAGGCGACATTCTCGAGCACGGTTCGCCAGGGAAACAAGGCGAAGGATTGGAACACCACGCCGCGGTCGGGGCCTGGCCCCTTGACCGGACGGCCGCCAACCAGGATCTCGCCGCCCGTGTACGGGATGAAGCCCGCGATCATGTTGAGGATCGTCGTCTTGCCGCAGCCCGAAGGACCGACGATGCAGACGAACTCGCCCTGCTCCACCTTCAACGACACGTCATGCACTGCGGTAACGTTGGTGCCGGCATAGGGGTCGAAATACGTCTTCGACAGGTTGCGGATAGTCAGATCCTTCATCGCGTCACCAGCCCCCACCGCTGTCCCGTCGCCCGCTCGATCGGTGCCAATATCCAGCTGTCGACGATGTACCAGAGAATTCCCAGGATGATCATGCCGAGCAGGATCTCGACGACAGACCCGGAGCGGCGCGCGTCGAACATCAGAAATCCGATACCGCTGGTGCCGACGATAATCTCGGTTGCGATCAGAGCGCGCCAGCCATAGCCGAGCCCGTTGCGCAGACCGGTCACGATGTTGGGCAGCGCGCCCGGCAGCACCACTTCCCACAGCATGCGAATGCGCGAGGCGCCCAGGCTCTGGGCCGCGCGATGCAGGGTGATGGGGATCGAGCGCACGCCCAGCACCGTGTTAAGGACAACGGGGAAGATGACCGTGTAGACGATGACGACCGTGATGGTCGTAAGGCCATAGCCGAACCAGATCACCAGGATCGGCAGCCAGGCGATATCGCCGATGGCCTGAAAGAACAGGAGCAGCGGCCACAGCGCCGTACGCGCGCGCTTATTGAGACCTACCAGGATTCCAAGCGGAATGCCGAGGGCGACGCCCCAAAAGGCACCGACGGCCAGGCGTACGATGCTGTCCTGGAGGTACGCCGGAAGGATGCCCGTATAGACCAGCGATCCGAACGAGCGCACGACCTCCACCGGTCCAGGAAGGAACACGCGCGGGAATATTTGCAGCTCTGTTACGATCCACCACGCCGCGACCACCGGAATGAAGGGAGCGATGGACGCGATCGACGGCCAGCGCGCCGCCAGGCGAACGCAGTGGCTCCACATCTTGAGTAGAAACTGCTTCATGCGCGCTGCACCATGCCCCAGCGTTCGATGGTGGCGCGTTCGATGGGTGCCAGGACCAGCCGGTCGAGCAAGAGCCAAAGTACGCCGATCACGATCATGCCAAGCACGATCACTTCCGTTCGATAGAAGTCGCGCGCCACGAACAGCATGTAACCGAGGCCCACATTGGTGGCGATCATCTCGGCGGCGATCAGCCCGCGCCAGGCAAAGCCCAGTCCGGTGCGTATGCCGGTGACGATGTTGGGAAGCGCCCCCGGCAGCAGCACCTCGGTCAACATCGCCCATCGTCCCGCACCGAGCGATGCGGCCGCATTGCGCACCTGCAATGGAATGGTCGATACGCCGAGCAGCGTGTTGTACGTCACGATGAAGAACACGGCATTGAAGATCACGAAGGTGATGGCGCCGAAGCCATAGCCGAACCATAGCGTCGCGATCGGGATCCATGCGATGCCAGCCAGCACCGAGAAGAACCTGAACAGGGGCGTCAGGAAGCTCGAGATGATCGGGCTCACGCCCATCGCGACGCCCAAGGGAACGGCGATCAAGAGCGCGAGCACCGTGCCGACGGCGACGCGCAACAGGCTTGCACCGATGTGCCGAATGAGGGTGCCATCTTCTACTCCCTCAATTCCAGCCTGGACCACAGAGGAGAGGTGAGGAAACAGCCGGGGATTGACGTCGAAATACGGGATGAAAACGGCCCATAGAACGAGGAGCACCATAAAGGGCGCGCAGAACCAAAGTGCCGAAGAGAGCCTCCACAGCATCACGCTTGCCTCAGGGTACGGCTGCCGCTTGGCCTGGCATTCCGCCGAACGGCGCCTACACTTTTCTTGGACAGTTGGGAGTGGGTCAAACCAAGAACTCGCTCCATGGCTTTGCGGGCTTTGTTCGCATCGCCTTCGTCGATGGCACGAGCAACGGCAGCGTGGTTTGGGATGTTGTCCTCGAACCAACCAGCAACGCTATCAACAGCGACAACAAACACAGCGCTCAGGATCGTGTCGATCGCACCGCGAAAGCCCTGCAGCACCGGATTGTGCGTTGCGTCTAGGATAGCGAGGTGAAAAGCCTTGTCCGCGGCCGTTGCGGCAGCCTGATTGTCGGATTCTTCCATCGCCCTCAGCGCTGCATTGATCCGTTGCCGGTCCTGCCTGGTGGCGCGGGTCGCCGCGAGCGCAGCAGCGGCTGGCTCGATGATCGAGCGTACTTCCTGAATAGCCAGCAGCAGCTCACGGTCGAGCTGATCCTCACCGACTAGCCAGTTCAACACATCACGATCAAGAAGACTCCAGTCGCGCCGCGGCAACACGTGAGTGCCGTGGCGCGGCCGCACGCTGACGAGTCCCTTCCCTGCAAGCATTTTGATCGCTTCACGAACCACGCCGCGGCCAACGCCAAAGCGGATTTCGAGCTCGTTTTCGGGAGGCAGGACCGCGCCGGCCGGGATGATCTCTTGAGCGATCTCGCGGCCGAGCGTTGTCAGCACCGCGTGGATGCGGCCCGGCTTCAAACGCTTCTCGGTGGATTTGACGCGTTTAGCGTTCGACAATCCGTTCACTCCCGACCGCCGGCTCTTGGGCTGGCTGGTATGTTCAGGCCATACACCGATTTTGTTGAGCTCGCAATCATCCGATGTTAAATGTCCGATGAATAAAAATGTTTTGCGGCGCAACAATTTCGCCAGCCGGGAGGAGTTCGCTATGTCGACCATTGGATATCTGACGACAACAATATTCGATCACGGTGCCATCAAGAGCCTGCCGACCGAGCTGGCGGCACTCGGAATTCGTCGGCCGCTGCTCGTCACGGACGCCGGCGTGCAGCGCGCCGGCATTGCAGCGCAGGTCTTGGCTCATCTCGATCCGACGACCATTGCGATCTTCAATGGCACGCCGCCGAATCCGACTGAAGAAGCAGTCCTTGAAGGCGTCGCCTCCTTCCGCCAAAGCGGTTGCGATGGCGTGATTGCGCTCGGCGGCGGTTCGCCGATGGACCTCGCCAAGGGCGTAGCCTTGGCCGCCACCCATGAGGGGCCGCTGGAGCAATATGCGGCAGTCCTTGGTGGCGTCGGCAAGATCACCGAGAAGGTCGCGCCCGTGATCGCCATTCCGACCACTGCAGGAACTGGCAGCGAGGTCGGCCGCGGAGCTTTGATCAATCTGACCAACGGATCGAAGCTGGCGTTGATCAGTCCCCACTTGATACCGAAACGGGCGATCTGCGATCCTGAACTCACGGTGGGACTGCCGCCATTGTTGACGGCGGCGACCGGCATCGATGCGCTCACGCATTGCATCGAGACGTTCCTGTCGCCGTTGGTCAACCCGCCGGCGGAAGCGATCGCGCTCGACGGTGCGAAGCGTGCTTGGCACTTCATCCAGCGCGCCGTGACAAACGGCGCCGACCGCGAGGCGCGTTGGGAAATGATGATGGCCGCACTCGAAGGCGGGCTCACGTTTCAGAAAGGGCTCGGCGCAGTGCACTCGCTTTCTCACGCCGCCGGCGCATTGCGCTCACCGACGCTCCATCACGGTATGCTGAACGGCGTGTTCCTGCCGCACATCCTGCGCTTCAGCGCGCAAAGCGTCGGGAACAAGTACGAAAAGCTCAGCGATGTATTCGGCATTTCGCGCGAAACCGACCTCGCCGCAGCAGTGTTCGCTCTCGTTCAATCGTTGAAGCTACCGGTCACGCTCGGTGAAATTGGTTTTGAGGCTCGGCATATTCCTCAAACAGTTGTCCGGGCGTTAGCCGACCACTCAAACGCCACCGCTCCGCGAAAAGCGTCTGCAGAAGAATTCGAGGGCTTGCTGCGTGCGGCGCTCTGAGACTTATCCCTGAGCAGCCAGGGGCGGAGGGTAGTTACTCCAAGCCGAAGATGGTACAACGGGGTTCCCTTTTCGGCCGCCTTCCGGCATAGTTGGGCATGGCAAAAATAAAAGTGAACTTCAAACCAATTCGAAAATCCGAGGGCGACTGGGCTATCATCGCCGAGTACCCCGGCGCAGAAGCGCGAGAGATTACGGGCTTCACAAGCAAAGCCGAAATTGACGAATGGATGAATGGAGAGCGTCGGATCGCTTGGCTCCGATCACAGGGTTACGCGAAGTGACTCGATGAACCCTTCAGGCGGCGTCAGGTGCTTCTGGCGTGGCTGAAGGTGTGGACTCTTGCATGATTCCGGCCCCCTCAACATGCGTCGGCGTTATCAGACGAGTGGGCCATGATCGACGAGTGCAAGGTTCCTACGCAAACGGCGGGACCTCGACCAGCGTTCCGATCAATCGCAACAACGCTTGCTGTTCGGGTCCCTTCCCATCGCGCAAGAACTCGCCCAGCTCGATATGAGACAGCCGGCCACCAGAGGGCGCATTGGGCTGGTGGATGATGAAAGCGTAACCGTTTGTGGGCTCGCGTGCGACGAACCATGCGTCCCCGTTTGGGCTCCGATAGAGCTCCCGCCGGTCTGACATTCTTCCTCCCTGCTGCCTCTAGGCACTGTCTGATGAACGCTTGCGGGAAAGCTATGAGATCAGTGAAAATACGAAAGCTGATCTTCCGTAACCACGCGCTCGATGTTCTCGGACCTGCACTTGATGCGGTATCTCACCCGTCCATCGGACTCGATCGGCATGCACTGCACGATCGTGTAGATCTTTGGCGCTTCGGTTGCGGCGCGTCCCTGCGGACCCTGAGTTTGGTGCCGAACCTCTTCATTTAGCTTGTAAGCGTATGACATATTCTCTCTCTCGACGTTTGCGCGTCTATCGGCGATCTCGCTAGTCTTCAAGAATGGATTTTGTCGCCTCGAATATCTGTTCCGCTGTGCCCTTGATCGTGCCCTTCGCCCAAGCTTGAAACACCGTGACGTATGCGTTCTTGTAAGCTGCTTCGTCCGCGGAGAAGTAGACTTCGTCCGTTGCAGTGTCCAAGACAAGCGCTCCTGTATCGATACAAATCTCCTCGATCAGGACCATACGTTCTTCTTGAACGGCCAGATGACGTTTTACGATGCTCATTGACTCTCCTGCTCTCGGCACTGAGAAATCACGTTCCCGATGCGGCTGGTGAACATGCTGACGTCGTGCACCGAACACAGGCGCAACAGGAGGGCGCAGTCGTGCGCCGCTCTTCGATCTTTTGCCTGCTCGATTGAAAAACCCCGCCCCGATACCTCGGGAGCGGGGCAGGACCACAAGCTCTACCAGTACATCCGTGGCTAGAGCGACAGGTCTGTCGTGCTGTCAACTAAGCAGCACGGAGATTTTCGGCAGCGGACTTGCCCGTACGACGGTCTGCGACGACATCGTAAGACAGCGTCTGACCTTCCGTCAGAGTTCCCATACCGGCGCGTTCGACCGCGCTGATGTGAACGAAGACGTCGTTGGTGCCGTCTGATGGCTGGATAAAGCCGAAGCCCTTTTGGGTATTAAACCACTTAACTGTACCGGTGTTCATCAGGTTTTCCTTAAACGCGCAGGACCCGGCGCGCGGAGTTGCGGCCAGCCGTCCGGTTAGTCGATGATGGAGAATGTCTGAAACGTGCGCGCGTCAGGATCTGAGGCGAAAGCGGAACAGTTGTTCGGCCAGTATCGATACGTAACACAGTACACTAGCAGTTGACAGACTTCAAGAAGAAAGCCGGCGGCGCGTCATACAAGGCGGGGGTCGTTCACAAAGGAAATTGGCCAACTCTGCGGGCCCAAGTGCTCGGCGACACGAAACTCATGCAGGGGTTCGAGAAGTCGCGCGTGTAACGCGGGCGCGTACTTGAGGGAACTCACATGAAGATGGGTTGCTTGCAATCGCCGCGGCAGCAACGCTCCTCATCGGAACGGTTATGCAGGCGCGCGCCCGCTATCGCATCGCGAACAGCTCCTGATGAAACCGCCGCCCGACAGGGAATCCGTGTGCGCCGAAGTCTCGCTTGAGCGCTTCACCGAAGGCAGGCGGACCGCAGAACCAGATGCTCGCGTTGCGCCATTCCGGTACGGCTTCGCGAATGCGTTCGCCGGTCAATCGTCCATCACGCGCGTCGACGAGAACTTGCAGCCGGACATCGGCTGACCGCGCATCCGCCGCGAGCTTGCCGAGAGCTTCCTCGTCGACGTCAGCCGTGGTGTGAAACAGGTCGACCGGCTGCGCCACGGTGCAATTCGGAGCATCCTGCGGAATCGTCATCTGCTTCATGCGAGCGACGAAAGGCGTGATACCGATGCCCGCTCCGATCCAGATCTGACGCGAGCAATCATCGTCGAACGTGAAGCAGCCATAGGGCCCTTCGACCTTCACCTCCTGTCCGACATGGAGCGTCTGCCGCAGCCGGCTGGTGTGGTCCCCGAGTTCCTTGGTGATGAACTTGATCCTCGGATACTCGGCGCGCCAGCAGGAGGCAATCGTATAAGGATGCGCGCCTTCCGAAGCATCCGACGTGGCGAAAGCGAACTGCCCCGGTCTATGGCCCGGCCAGCCATGCGGGACTTCGATTTCCGTTTCGATGGCTCTGACGCCGGGATAATATTCGAGAAAGGTGATCCTGCCCTTGACCTGGCGGCCGGCCCCAATCCGCCGCAAGAGCGCAAGAGCCGCCGCCCATGCACCGAAGGCAAGCAGCGCCGCCACGATCCCTCCGAGCGGAGACATCCAATAGCTGAACTTCATCAGCGCGACCGCGTGAAAGACCAGCACCAGGTAAGCAACGGCGAGCAGCCGGTGGGTCTTGTAGAAGAGCCGGTAGGGGAACACCCGAACGAGCGCCAGAACGAGCAGCACCACAGCGCCGTAGAAAGCCCACTCGCCCAGCCCCTCCGCCGGTCCACGCAGGCCGGCAAGGAATGCCTCGATCGGATTTTCGATGGCCGGCCGTGCACCGCGCTCCGGTCGCGCCAGCAACCTCAGGCCGACCGCCCATTTCGGGCCGCTGGCCCACAGCCAATGCACGATGGCAATCACCAGGGCCGCGATGCCGAGCCATTTGTGCAAGCGGTACATCTTGTCGAGGCCGCCAAGCCATGCCTCCGGCCAGCGTGGTCGCATGGCGAGAATCATGGCCAGGCTCATGCATCCGATGGCCAGGACGCCGCTCAGCTGCACCATTCTCTCGCGAAGTGGAAAGAATGAGCCCGGGCCCAACGGCTGGTGCTCCACCAGCAGCCACAACGCGACCAGAACCGCCAGACAGCCCCAAAATGCCCGTTTGAGATTCTGCATGGGCTCTCTCATCCGATATCGACGCGACGAACTGCCTGGACAATCGAGTCGATCCGGCTGCACCGCATTGAGGTGCCTCAACGCGTCACCGAACCGGCGAGAAGGAGCAGACCGACTGCTGCATGCCGCAAGTCTAGGCCGGCGAGACCACGGCCTCGTAGATGTCCTCCTCCTGGGCGGTGTGCATGCGAACCAATGTCTCGATCGCCTCGATGACGCGCTGGGCATCGCGAACGAGATAGCGGTCGATCTTCTCCGACGGCAGATCTTCCACGATGCGGTCGAGCAGTCGCGCCAGATGCAATATCTCGCGATGCGCGCGGCTCATGGCGGAGAGCCCGTGACGGTCGCGCAGCACTTCCGTGAGCTTCGGATAGACGC
>NZ_JAEMSD010000035.1:14674-25914 GCF_016462955.1 Bradyrhizobium sp.
TCGTCGTCGCGCTCGTGAGCCACGACGCTGCTCTGAACCAGACGGTGGGCTTCGCCGATCAAGGCCGCGGCGGATTCCGGCGTCGCATCGTCCAGCGCATCGACGATCTGACGCAAGCGGTCGAGGTCCTTGAAGAGAGCCTGGTGATCGTGATGCAATGTCCGCCCCTGCTCCGCGGTGATGTGCGGGCCGCGGCTGACGAGTGACGGAACGAGCGCCCGCAATGCGTTGAGGATGACCGCGACGTCGATCACTTCCTGCACGATCGCGGCGGGCACAGGTGAGAGCCAACCAGCGGCGGCAGCGATCATCGCGACCAGCGACAATCCCATGCCGACAAATATGCTCTGCAGGGCAATGCGCCGCGCCCGCTGCGCAATCATGATGGCTTCGCCGACCCGATCGAGCCGATCCGCCAGAATCACCACGTCTGCCGCCTCAGACGAGGCACTTGCACCGCGCGCACCGAGCGCGACCCCGACGTCGGCCACCGCCAGCGCGGGTGCATCGTTGATGCCGTCGCCGACCATGATGGTCGGATGCAACCGCTGCTCGCTGCGCACCGCTTCGACCTTGTCCGAAGGGACCCGGTCGGCCAGCACGGCATCGAGATCCAGCGCTGCTCCAATGGCCTGCGCCGCCGCGGCGCGGTCGCCCGTGACCATCACCATTCGTGCGATGCCGGCATCTCGCAGCAGCCGGATCGCGCGCGGCGTATCAGCCCGCAGCTCGTCCGCCAGCAGCAGCGCGCCGATCAGACGGCCGTCCACCGCGACAAAGACGATCAGCGCCGAGCGCCATGAGGCACGCCGGATCGCCCGCAGCTCCCATGGCGACGGGGCGACACGCGAGGGAAGCATCTCTCGCGAGCCCACCGTCACCCGGCGCCCGTCGATCACCCCATTCAGGCCGGAGCCCATGGCCTCCTTGACACGGTCCGGCGGCTTTAGTTCGAGGCCACGATCGGCGGCCGCGGCGACGACGGCCTTCGCAAGTACGTGATGCGAGGCCTGCTCGAGCGAGGCTCCGAGCATGAGGACCTCGTCCGGGTCCTCCCCCGGCGCGACCTCTACGGAGAGCAACCGCGCTCCACCCACGGTCAGGGTGCCGGTCTTGTCGAACAGCACGGTGTGGGCGCGGGCCAGCGCCTCCAGCGCTCCGCCGCCCTTGACGAGGATGCCGCGGCGGGCCGCTTGCGCCACCCCGGCAATGAAGGCGACCGGTGCGGCCAAGATCAAGGGGCAAGGCGTGGCCGCCACCAGCACGGCAAGACTGCGGGTCAAGTCGCCCGAGATGAACCAGGCCACGAACGCAATGACGAGTGTCACCGGGAGGAAGATCAGCGCATAGCGGTCCGCCAGCCGCACAAAGGGGGCTTTCGCGGTCTGCGCCGCCGTCACCATGCGGACGATGCCGGCGTAGGTGCTCTCCCCGGCCGCCGCGGTCACGGTCAACTGGAAGGCCTCACCCGCATTCAGGGAACCGGACAGAACGGCGTTTCCGCGCCGCTTCTCCACCGGGATCGGCTCCCCCGTGACCGCGGACTCGTCGATCGTGGCCGAGAGCGAGGCAACAACACCGTCGACAGGCACGATCTCGCCGCCCCGCACCAGCAGCTCATCGCCGATCGCGACGTCCTCGATCGGGACATCCTCGATGCGCCCGCTGGATTTCCGATGGGCCTGCCGCGGTGCGCGATCGACAAGTGAGCGCAGGTCACGCTCTGCCCGTGCGATCGCGATCTCCTCCAGCACGTTGCCGCCGGAATACATCAGCGCGACCACGGCCCCGGCAAGCGGCTGCCCGAGCGCCAAGGCCGCACTCATCGACAGTAGCGCGATCGCGTCTACGCCGACCCGGCCGCTCAAGAGATCCCTGACGATCGAAACCGCCAACCCTACAATCACCGGCACCGTGCCGAGCCCCCATGCGAGGTCAGCAAGATCAGGCCGGCCCGCGGTTCGCGCGAGAATACCTGCGGTCAATCCCGCGATTGCACTCGCCACCAGAGCCCAGGGCAGCAGCCGTTCAAGCGATACGGCGGGGCGCACGTTCTCAGCTTTCGCTGGAAGCGAGGGCGTGCCGCGCCATGCGCGAGCAGGCTTCATCGGATGAGTACCGGGGACGCCGACCGGCCGCTTCACTCAACGTCCTGCCGGTCGTGACGTTGACGAAGTGCAGCGAAGCGCAGGCGGGACATCGCACGGAGACGTGCGTATCCGCGGCGTCGGACAGCGAGCCGGAGAGCCAGTGCTGCACGTTCATGCCGGTGCGCGGGCATTTGAATAGGATGTTGCGCTCCATGCCGAACATATGCGCCAGCCGCGCCGGCATTGACATTGCGGGCCAATACTTAGGCACATGTCCTGAACGGGTCCACGCGGTAGCGTGGCAACTGGTTCCCTTGAGCTGGATCAAGACAAATCTGTGACACCGACGATAGCCTCGTGTCGGCATCGGGAACGCTGTCCGAAGGTCCGCTGCCGACAGGCATTGGAATCCGCCGATCAGGAGAGCCGACATGCTGGCCGACATTCACACCGACGATCTCACTGCCGTCGTGCGCTACGCATTGGAGACGACCCGCGCGACGAGTGTTTGTCCATTCCACGACGATGTGATCGTCCGCATCGGGGATGACGCTGCCGAGAGCCACGCCTTGGAACGCGCGAAGCGCATCGTCAGAAGCGACGGCACGGAGTGGGACAAGGACGCTCTCAGGAACGAGCTCGGCCGCCAGCTCGGAGCAGCCGCTGACGGCCGCTGCCCCAAATGCGATCCGGCGGCCTCGCGCGTCTAGCCGCCGCGAATTTGGTGCGCGCAGCTCGATCCGGAAGCGGGAATTGGCGTGAAAGTGACACGGCCGATCACATCCCTCATCCCCCGAAAATCCCGGACGGAGATCCCGCCGGCGGAGAAAGACGATCGTAGCCGGCCCTCGCCATCCGCCGAGAGGCGAAAGGTCGTCGAAGACCACGCCGATAATCTGAAGAAGATCATCCGAAGGCTTCTTGGCAAGCTGAATTGATTCACCGCAAAGGCAGGGAAAGCAAGCCTGCTAGTAAAGGTCGAAATTGACGGGGAATGCTCGGATGACGCTGAAAAAATGGTGCGCGGTTCTCGCGATGTCGGCGGCTGCGGTGACATCCGCGATGGCCCAGTCCGACTTTCCACCCTCCGCGAATGCAAAACAGGAAGCGCCGCGCCTCGTCGAGGTCATGGGCATGGCGCAGATCGAGCATCTCAAGCTCTGGTATGCGGGCAAGGCGAAGAACTGGGACTTGGCCGCGTACGAGTTGCGGCAGCTGACGAACAGCCTGGCCGAAGCCGCCATCTTCTATCCGGCAGTGCCCGTCAGCAATGTGACCACGATGAAGGAGCCGCTGCTCTCGGTTGCCGACGCTATCGCGGCGGGCGACGATCGCAAGTTTTCAGCGTCCATGCGCGTGCTGACCGACGGCTGCAATTCCTGTCACACATCGATGGGACGCGGCTTCATTGCCATCACCGTTCCGACCGGAGGACAACCGCCTGCCAACCAGATCTTCTCGCCATTGGCGAACAGCCGGAAGAAATGATGCGGCAAGCGGGAGAGGGAGTGCACTTACGCTAGACCAGGCTCAGCCGGTTCATCTCATCGTGCTTCAGGCCGGACTTGGGTAGATCGGCTCGCGGTGAACTTCCCGGCCGCTCTCATCGATGACGACGATCTGGAGCGCGGGATGGCCTTTCGGCCTCTCTTCACGCATCCGACCAGCCAGGCTCTTGCTGTGTACGATGGCGGCGCCATCGCTCACGAGTTCCAGTCCCGACTTGTCCCGGACGGGCACCCCGTCCCTGATATCGAAATAGTAGGTGGGCATCGGCTTGTTTCCTCCCCTCGGGCGGCTCGGTGAAATCAAACATTCTGGAAAAGAGCCGCTGGGAGGGGATTCACCTCGGCGGCGACTTCGAGAGTCGTAACCCGGCAGCGTTACGCAAGTTGCACGATAGCGGGCGGGCGAATTCCTGGGCTTGATCCGCATCAAGCCGGTGTCTCGCGATAGATCCGCACCCGGGAACGTCGCTCGGCAGAATCGTACAAGTTTTGGGTGACCTGACCCTCCAACTATTATAATACCATACAACCTCTATCTGCACGACAGGCCATCTTCGCCACTGCCCTGCGGGAGGGAATGTTACGGAGAGTGCGCCATGGATCGCTACATCGCTCGGGCGAATGTCGACCATTACATCGCGCTGTTGAACACCGCCGACCTCACGCCCGACCGCCGAAGCGCGATCACAAAGATGCTGATTTCCGAGGAGGACGGGCTCGGACACGACCTGGAGCAACTCGAATTCTATGAGATTCGAGCCGTAGCCGGACGCAAGCGTGTGGAGACCGTGGCAAATCTGCGCGACCGATTTGCCTCGGGAACGCCGGAACGGCGCCACGCAGAGGAGCTATTGGTGAACATCGAGAACCTCCAGACCCTCCTGGAGGATACGTGTCACCGCCTGCGCAGGAGGATCAACTCGCGCGGCCTTTAGATCGTCCCGGGCGGCAGAACCCGGACATCTTCGAAGCAAGTCGTGGCGCTCATCCGGCATCGAGCTCAGCGTGCCGGCGTCAGTGCGACATCAGCAGACAGACCGGCGCGTGCTGCAAAAGGCTCTGGGTCATGCCGCCGAACACCCATTCTCCCAACCGGCTGTGTCCATAGCCCCCGGTGACGACGAGGTCAGCGCCGATATCGGCGGCCAGTCGAACCAGATATCCTGCGTCGGGCTCCGCCGTATGCACGCGCACCTCGTGCTGGCAGCTCACCCCGTGCCGTTGAAGATATCGGGCCACGTCCCGCACCCGGTCTCGCGCCGCATCCTGTTCGCTCGACGTGCAGATCTCGGCGATCGTGACCTGCGAAGCCCGGGTCAGGAACGGCAACGCGTCCCGAACGGCCAGGCGCGCCTCGCGGGAGTCCTTCCAGCCGACCACGATCCGGTCGCCCGCCAATCGGGTGACGCCATCCGGCACCGACAGGACCGGGCGCCCCACCCGCAACATCGCTTCCACCGCATCGAGGTGGTGCGCGTAACTCGGCCTCGGCTTGCTGCGCTTCACCACGACAAGGTCGGCTGCCCTGGACTGCTCGACCAGGAAGGCGGTCGGAAAGCCGATCGTCCAGCGCCATTCCACCTTTGCGCTCGGCAGGCGAACGACGCGCCTGAACCAGGCCTCCTTGTCCGACAACGTTGCGCGGATGCGCTCGAGGTCCTCCTCCGTGGTCTGCTCGATGATCACGCCTTCGGCGACGAACGAAGGATCTATCGCGATCGCCGAGACGCCCATCAAGGCGGCCTCAAAGCGACTTGCGACCGTCTCGGCGACAGCAATCTGCCCCTCGTCCTGCTGCTCGGGATCGACATAGACCATGACGCTGGCAAGAGACATGTCATTGTTCCATTGCTCCAACGGCACCCCTTATCTCGCGTTTGCAGCGGAGCGCACGACCCGGACCGGAACGCCCTTGTAGGATGGCGTAAAGCTCATGGGATCTCGGGCATAAAGCGGCACCAGCGGATTGGTCTCGGGGTAGTAGGCCGCGCAGCAGCCGGCCGGGAACGCGTACCGGACAACACGAAAATTGCGCACGACCCGCTCGACACCATCGATCGATTCCGTGATCAGGTCGACGCGGTCGCCATCCTCCAGACCCCGCTTCTTCATCTCGTACTCGTTGAGAAACACGACATCGCGCTGACCGAATACGCCGCGGTAGCGGTCTGACATCGAATAGAGGGTGGTGTTGTACTGGTCGTGGCTGCGGATCGTGCTGAGCCAGAGCGAGTTTTCGTCGCATTGTGAGGGGTCTTCGCCGACCCCTTCGAAGACAAGAAAATTGGCCTTACCCGACGGAGTAGCCCATATGCGCTCCCGCGCAGTCGAAGTGAGATGGAAGCCGCCGGGAACGCGAATGCGTGCATTGTAACCCTGGAAGATCGGAAACACCGCCTCGATAGCGTCGCGGATAAGGTCGTAGTTCCCGACAAACGCGTCCCATTCGACGACCGTGCGGTCACCGAGCGTGGCCTTGGCAACGCCGGCGATAATCGCAACCTCGCTCATCAAATGCTCGGAGGCCGGTTTGTTGCGGCCGCTGGAGGCGTGCACCATCGACATCGAATCTTCCACGGTGATCGACTGCGGACCGCCGGCCTGGATATCGATCTCGGTGCGACCGAGGCAAGGCAGGATCAATGCGTTCTTGCCGTGGACGAGATGACTTCGGTTGAATTTCGTGGAGACGTGAACGGTGAGGTCGAGATTTCGCAGCGCCTTGCGCGTCAGCTGCCAGTCGGGAATGGCGGCAGCGAAATTGCCCCCCATCGCGAAGAAGACCTTCACGTCCCCTCGGATCATCGCTTCCAGGCCGGTGACGACATTGTGCCCGGGCGCCGCGGGCGGCTTGAAGCCGAAGCGGCGCTCGAGCCGGGCCAGGAATTCCGCCGTCGGAACCTCGGTGATGCCAACGGTCCGATCACCCTGCACGTTGGAATGGCCGCGAACCGGACAGACGCCGGCGCCCTCGCGGCCGACATTGCCGCGCAACAGCGCCAGATTGGCCATCTGCTGCACATTGTGCGCGCCCCGCTCGTGCTGGGTGACGCCCATGCCGTAGACGATGATGGTGCGCTGCGCCTGCATGTAGGCCTTGGCGGCATATTCGAGATCCTCACGGGTGAGGCCGGACTGGCGCTCGATGTCAGGCCATTGCGTGCGCTTGAGATCGTCAATCAAAGCGTTGACGCCGGCGGTGTGCCCGCGAATGAAATCCCAATCCAGGATGGCCGGTTGCTCGGCAGCGCGCGCAGCCTCGTCCGTCTCGACGAGGATCTTCATGATCCCCTTGATCGCGGCGACGTCGCCACCGACACGCACCTGAAAGAGTTTTGAACTGATGTTCGTGAATCCCAATCTCATCATCTCGATCGGACTGGACGGATTCTGGAAGCGCTCCAACGCGCGTTCGCGGAATGGATTGAAGGAGATGATGGAGGCGCCACGGCGCGCAGCGTTGCGCAAGCTCGTCATCATGCGCGGGCTGTTGGTGCCGGGATTTTGCCCGAAGATAAAGATGCAATCGGCCTTGTCGAAATCCTCCAGGAGCACGGTGCCCTTGCCGACGCCGATCGATTGCGGCAGGCCGACGCTGGTCGCCTCGTGGCACATGTTCGAGCAGTCGGGGAAATTGTTGGTGCCGTATTCCCGCACAAAAACCTGATAAAGGAAGGCCGCCTCGTTCGAGGTCCGTCCGGAGGTGTAGAAATCCGCCATGTTCGGGTCCGGCAGCGCCTTGAGATGGCGGCCGATGATGTCGAAGGCCTCGTTCCACGGCACCGGCAGATAGCGGTCGGAGGCTGCGTCATACGCCATCGGATGGGTGAGTCGACCGGTCATTTCCAGCTCATAGTCGCTCCAGCTCTCCAGCTCGGCGACGGTGTGCCCGGCAAAGAATTCCGGCGTGCATCTTTTGGCGGTCACCTCCCATGCGATCGCCTTGCCCCCGTTCTCGCAGAACTCGAAGGAGGAGGTGTGCTTCGGGTCCGGCCAGGCGCAGCCGGGACAATCGAACCCCTGCGGCTGGTTCATCCGCGCCAGTGTCGCCGCGCCTTTTATGGGAACGTCCTGCACCAGCAGGGCTTTGGTCAGCGCCTTGAGCGCACCCCATCCGCCGGCAGGCTGACGGTAGGGACGAACGGATTTCGTGGACATTGACTATCTCTTCGGTGGGAGGAACTCCGGTAACTAAGGAGCCTCGCGCCTCCGGCGTCTTTTCAAATCGAACTTTGGCTTTCTCGATTGCACAGGTCGTGCCTGCTGCTGCCGCGTCGCCCACCGAAGCCCGCAGTGCATTCCGGCAAAAGCGGCGCCGTTCGCGGAAGCTGGCCTGGCCCGGCCGGCCTAGTTTCGTTGCGTCGAGCCCTGTCGCAACGAGCACGGCTCGTTTTGAAGCATTACAGGAGCAACCAAGATGTTTTCACGACGCGACATGCTCGCAATGTCGGCGGCCGGCGCTGCCATGGTCGGCTCCGCGCACGCGGCCACCTTCGGCAATCCGGACCAACCGGCGCAGGGCGCGATCAACGCCAAGACCCCGAGCAGCCTGACCGATCCCGGTCCACAGAACCCGGCGCTGGCCAACCAGTTTCCCGACGTGCAGTCACCGCCGCCAACCGATGTCGGCGGTCTGCCGTTGAACTGGGCGTCGTTCAACACGGCGTCGAGGCGCATCCAGAACGGCGGCTGGGCTCGCCAGGTCACCGCCGCCGATTTCGCGATCTCCAAGGAGATTTCCGGCGTCAACATGCGCCTGTCCGCTGGCGGCATCCGGGAGCTGCATTGGCATCAGGCGGCCGAGTGGGCGATCATGACCTATGGCACGTGCCGTATTACCGTCCTCGACACGCAAGGACGCCCCTATATCGCCGACGTCAACGCCGGCGATCTCTGGTATTTTCCACCGGGCGCGCCGCATTCCCTGCAGGGATTGGGGCCGGACGGCTGCGAATTCGTGATCTGCTTCGACGACGGCCACGCCAGCGAATTCAACACGCTGCTGGTGACGGACTGGCTTGCCCATACGCCGCCGGAAGTGCTGGCCAAGAACTTCGGCGTGCCCGCCGAAACCTTCGCCAAGATTCCGCTGCAGGATCTCTGGATCTTCCAGGGCGCGGTGCCCGGCGACCTCGCTTCGGATCGCGCAGCTGTGGCCAGGAACGCCGAGGCGCCGCCCTATCCGTTCGTCTATCCGCTGGCGGCTTCGGCCCCTCTCAAGGTAAGTGCGGGCGGCACCATCCGGGTCGCCGACAGCACCAACTTCAAGGTGGCCACAAATGTTGCCTCGGCGCTGGTTACCGTGCCGCCCGGCGGCGTCAGGGAGATGCACTGGCATCCGAACGCGGACGAGTGGCAGTACTACATCAAGGGCAAGGCCCGCATGACCGTGTTCAATACGGGCCCCAACGCGCTGACGACAAACTTCGCCGCCGGTGACATCGGCTATGTCCCGCGCAACCTCGGACATTATGTCGAGAACATCGGCGATACCGAGCTGGAGTTCGTCGGGGTGTTCCGCGCCCCCCGCTACGAGGAAGTATCGCTCTCGAACTGGCTGACGCACACGCCGCCCGCCCTGGTCGCGCAGCACTTCAACGTGGATGAATCGGTGATTGCCCGCTGGCCTAACAATAGCCCAGGCGTGATGCCCAAATCCTGAACTGAACAATTCTCGACAAAGGGGCGCCGGCAACGGCGCCCCTTTCGCGTTCGGCCACGCATTCGGAAGTCTTCGGCTGCGGCAAACGAAAGACGGTCTTCCGGCGCTGCCATCGCGTCATTTTTCGGCTGGCCCGGCGATCAAATGACGGATGTTGGCCTCGACGCTCCAAGAGTTCGAAGGCATCCCATCTTCCCATCAGCTAAGGATGGCAACGCGTCCGCGCGACGGAGCGGCCCCTTCGATCCCCAAGCCAGCCTCAGTAATGTTCCGATGCGGAGTAGAACTTGCCCTTGAACACGCGGAAGCCCGTGGCGGTGTACAGCAGCAAGAGCGGGAACACGAACAGTCCCTCGCCCCAAAACATGAAGGCGAGGCTGGAATGCGGCGCGGCGGCCTGGTCGATCGTGATCGCGAACGGCACCATATAGGGCCAGAACGACAGTGCGAGCGTGCCGAATGCCGCGGCGAAAATCAGCGAGACCATGTGGAACGGCCAGTAGTCGTCGTGCCGCAGGATGCTAGATGCCAGCACGCAGGCCGCTGCGGCGCCTATCCCGGGGAAGACAAAGAGATACGGCCGATCGATCCAACGATGCAGGATCGGCAGATGATCCAGCAGCGCAAAGCTGAACACGGCGACGAGGAACATCAGTACACCGACCGCGAGCACCGGAATCTGCCGGCGCGCCACGTCCCGAACCGCGCCAACCCGCTTGCGCACCAGCCAACAAGCGCCCAGCAATGCATAGCCGAGACAGAGACCGAGACCGCACAACACGGAGAACGGGCTGAACCAACCGAACGTGCCGCCGGCATAGTCGCCGTCGACCATCGGCAAGCCCTGCACAAGCGACCCCACCATCACGCCCTGCATGAAGCTCGCAACCAGCGAGCCGCCCCCGAAGGCGACAGTCCATATCCCGCGTGAACGCCTCGACTTGCTGCGGAACTCGAAGGCGACGCCGCGCAGGATCAATCCAAGCAGCATGAAGATCACGGGGATGTAGAAGGCCGAGAGCACCGTGGCGTAAACGATCGGAAACGCGCCCCACAGGATCACGCCGGTCACGACCAGCCAGGTCTCGTTGCCGTCCCAGAACGGAGCGATCGCCCCCAACATGGCCCGCCGCCGCGGCTCGCTATTGGGGAACAAGGACAGTATCCCGACGCCGAGGTCGAAGCCGTCGAGCAAAAGGTAGATCAGGATGCTGATCGCCAGCAATGCGACCCAGAACATGATCATGATCATTCTCCTGCGTTTGCGAATTGACGATCGGAGACCGCTTCGGTATCGGCCAGCGCCATCGGCCGGTTCGGCGCGGCGGTTCCAGGCAACGCGGCGAACGGGCCGCCGGGCCCGGCTCGCAGCAGCCGATAGATGAAATAGATGCCGAACGAGAAGATGAAGGTGTAGACTGCGGCGAACAGGATCAGCGTGGTCGCCGCCGCATGCGCCGTCAGAAAAGGCGTCATGGCTTTGGCGGTACGCAATACACCATAGACCACCCATGGCTGCCGCCCGATTTCGGCCGTGTACCAACCAGCCAGCGTCGCGATGAACGGCAGCGGAAAGCTGAGGAAGATACCCCAGAGCAGCCAGCGCGCCTGCGCAAGGCGGTTGCGATGGACCAGCCAGGAGCCGAACCAGGCCAAGCCGAGCATGATCAGGCCACAGCCGACCATGAGACGGAATGTCAGGAAGGGAATCAGCACCGGCGGCCGATCTTCGGGCGGGACGGACGTCAGCCCGACTTCCTTCGAGGTCGCGCTCATGCTGGCGATGATGCTGCCGAGAACCGGGATCTTCAGTTCGTAGCGGTTCGACTGTGTCGCCTCGTCGGGAAGCGCGAAGATGACTTCGCTGGCAGGCTGCTCGTCATGCCAACGCGCCTCGATCGCGGCGAATTTCGCGGGTTGATGCTGGTGGACGTAGTCGCCGACCAGATGCCCGAACAGGAGCTGCACCGGAAGCAACAC
>NZ_JAEMSD010000828.1 GCF_016462955.1 Bradyrhizobium sp.
GTGCGGAACCGTGTGTGCACCGCCCGGCGCTGCTGGGGGGTGATGGTGGTTGTCCGGCGACCGAGGTGCAGCGGATCGCCGCTGTCGGTGTCGATCACGGTGAGCAGGCCGGCGTCGCAGGCGAGCGCGGTCTGCGACAGTTCGATTGCGAGATAGCGCAGATAGAGCGCATAGCCGACCGTAGCGAAGCCGACGACGATCAGGAACTGCACCTGGTAGGGCGTGAGGCGGAAGGGCTTTTTTGTCATGGCCGGCAATATGGTCGGGATGGCGCGGCCAGGCAACAGGGCAGCTGAGGTTTCTGCCCGTCCGTCGCGATGCTTTGCTGCACGATCAGGTTCGATCTTGCGTACTTCGGCTCTGCTCCGCGAGCCGCCGCTCGTATTTCTCAGCCAGTGCGAGCAACCGCTTCCTGATGTAAGGGTCCGCCCGGTCCGCCAGTTCGCGGACCAACGCGAGTTGCTCCCGCAGAAACCTTGCGTCCGTCATCTCCGCTCCGAATCAAGTCCGGTGCGGAGTGTGCCGGCTCATGCTGGTCTCGATCGTATCATTTGGTCGTTGCGGCGCGGGACTATTTGAATCCCAGCCGGCGCTCGATCCAGCCCAGGGCGAACAGCACGAACAACGTTACCCCGATGGCTGCTCCGACCAGCAGCCAGGCCCCCAATGCGCAGGCGATGCCGAGGCCGGCCGCAACCCAGACGGTCGCGGCCGTGGTGAGGCCATGAACCGTCTTCGACTTGGCGTCGTGCAGGCTGACGCCAGCACCGATGAAGCCGACGCCGCTCAGCACGCCTGTTACGACGCCCTGAATGACCCTCGAGATCGCATCCGGGTGGTCGCGCATGTTCTGGAACTCGATCACGGAGATCGACACCAGCGCCGAGCCGAGAGAGACCAAAGCGAGGGTCCTCATTCCCACCGGCTTGTCGTTCATGTCGCGGTCGACGCCGATCAGCAGGCCCGTTGCGGCCGCGACCAGGAGCCTCAGCACATCATCCAGTTCGTTCATCTAGACTCGCGTTAATCTGGAGGGGCGACGCTTCGCGCGCGTCGGAAATGGATTCGCGAACTTGCTGCCTGGCGCGGCGGACGTCCAAGCGTCCGTTGGTCGCATGCTGGCCCCGCCCGGTCAGGACCGAGGCGTCATTGCCGCCTGAAGAACGACGACAGCGTCGATCCCGTCGACGCCGCCTCCGGTTTCGCGGTCGTCGCCGGTGCAGGCTGCGAGGCGGGAGCGGGCTCCTCACGCTTGGTGCGTTTCGAGGAGGTGTTGCGGCGGCGCTGCGGCTTCTCGGGCTTCGCGCTCGGCGCGGGCGCAGTGTCGGCTTGCGGGCCGGAATCCTGGCTCGTTTCCGAACCCTTCTCCGGGACTCTGTCCTGAGTTTTCTCTTGCGTCTTGTCCTGCGTCTTTTCTTGCCCCTTGTCCGGACCGCTACGCAGCGAGAGGCGCTGGCCGTCGAACACGGTGGTCTCGCAGGGGCGGCCGCTCTCGGCGAGGCCCGCGCAGAATTTTGCCGCGGCGGCGGCGTTGACCAGGGGGCCGGCCCCGAGGCGAAGCTGCATGCCAAGGCCCGTGGTGCCTTCCTTGATCATGATGATCGGGCGCAGCGCTGCGATCTCCGGGTTGGACTTGGCGAGGCCGCGCCAGAGCGCACGCAGGCCGTCCACGGAGTTGGCGCCGCCGAGATCGATCGCAAAGCGCGTCTGCTGAACCGCAATCGTCGGGGAATCGCTCTCGGCTGCGTCCGCCGGCTTTGCCGCCGCAACGATTTCGGCAGCGGCGGGCGGCTCGGCCTTCTTCTCGGCTGACTCAGGCTGAACCAGCTTCGATGCGGCCGGATCGGGCGGCGCCATCAGAGAT
>NZ_JAEMSD010000036.1 GCF_016462955.1 Bradyrhizobium sp.
CCATGCTTGCGGCCTGTGCGGCGCACGCGGGTGAACTGCGCACCCTCACCCTCGGCTTCAACGAATATGCCGGCACGCCGCACGACGAGGCGGAACTGGCCGACGAGGTCGCGCGCCTGCTCAACGCGAAACACGCGCTGAACCGGATCTCCGCCCATGACTTTGAGTGCGACCGAGAAAAGTTGATCGCCGCGATGGACCAGCCCTCGATCGACGGCGTCAACGTCTGGTTCGTGTCAAAGGCCGCGGCCGCGCAAGGTCTCAAGGTTGCCATCTCCGGCCTCGGCGGTGACGAACTGTTCGGCTCCTATCCCAGCTTCGATCAGGTGCCGAAGCTGGTGAAGCTGATGCAGAGAACGCCGATCAGCGAGCGCACCGGCGTTCTCCTGCGCAATCTCGCCCAACCATTTGCATCCCTGATGCCCTCCCCCAAATATGCCGGCTTGGCCGAATACGGCCATACGCTTGCGCGGGCCTATCTGCTCCGGCGAGCCCTCCACATGCCGTGGGAACTCGCTCGCCTGATGGACCCTGCAATGGCGAAGGCGGGCTTGGAGGAGCTGGAGTCAGTGAAACGCCTCGATGGGAGCATCGAGGGGCTCGATAGCGATCGGCTCGCGGTCTCGGCGCTCGAAATGCAATGGTACATGCGCAATCAGTTGCTCCGTGACGCCGACTGGGCAGGCATGGCTCACTCACTCGAAATCCGCGTGCCATTGGTCGACCTGCAGCTGCTTCGCGACTTCGTCGAGCTGCCAGATTTGGATGCAGCCAACGAAAAGCGCACCATCGTTCGCCGGGTGGCGCCGCACCTGCCGGACGCGATCCTCAACCGCCCCAAGACCGGGTTCTCCGTGCCAATTCATCAATGGCTCAATCCCGGGGCGCGCCGCGGAATCATGCAGTACCGCGACTGGGCAAAGCATCTTTACGAACGCTTTGCTGCGGCATGAGGTCTCGGTCATGAAACTGCTGCACGTCATCTCCAGCGTCGATCGGCGATTTGGCGGGCCGATCGAAGGCGTGCTCCAGCGCGGGCTTCGCTTGCGGGAAATGGGCCACGAGGTCGAAGTGGCTTCGTGCGATGATCCCGGGGCAGCGCATGTCGACGCCTTCCCGCTTCCGGTGCACGCTCTGGGCCCGCCGCGCCGCGGCCGGTATTCTTACGCGGCGTCGCTTCGCCCTTGGCTGCGCGCCCAGGCGGCGGGCTTCGACGCCGTTGTGGTCAATGGCCTCTGGCAATATCACAGCTTCGCCGCCTGGCAGGTGATGCGTGAATTGGGGCGCCCCTATGTGATCTTCACGCATGGCATGCTGGATCCGTGGTTCAACCGGACCTACCCGCTCAAACGCCTCAAGAAGCTCGCTTACTGGCGGTTCGCCGAATACCGGGTGTTGCGCGATGCCGCCGCGGTCCTGTTCACCAGCGAGGACGAGCGGCTGCTGGCGCGTCAATCGTTCTGGCCGTACCGGGCACGCGAGCGTGTCGTCTCCTATGGAACGCGCCTTCCCCCTCAGGACGCGGATCGGCTGCGCAAGTCCTTCCTTGCCGGTCATCCCGAGTTGCGCGGGAAACGCGTGCTGCTGTTCCTCGGACGGCTTCATGTCAAAAAGGGCTGCGACCTCATCATCGACGCCTTTGCGCAGGTCGCCGTCCAGGAACCGCGCCTGCATCTGCTGATGGCGGGGCCAGACCAGACCGGCTTGGTTGCGGATCTCAAGGCCCGCGCGCAAGCGCTTGGCGTTGCTGATAGAATTACGTGGCCCGGCATGCTGGCCGGCGACGCAAAATGGGGCGCATTTTACGCCAGCGAAGCGTTCATGTTGCCATCGCATCAGGAGAACTTCGGCATTTCCGTTGCCGAGGCGCTGGGCTGCGGACTGCCGGTGCTGGTCTCGAACAAGGTCAACATCTGGCGAGAGGTCGTCGCAGCGCAGGCCGGGCTCGTCGGCGAGGATTCCGCGGCAGGCACCCTCGATACGCTCCGCGCATGGCTTGCCATGTCGCAGAACGACCGCGCGGCCATGACCCGGCGCACGCGTCCGCTGTTCGATGAGCAATTCAGCGTCGATCGGATGGCGACGGCATTGATCGACGTGATCAGCGACCTGAAGGCCGCGCCACACAGCTGACGCGCGTATCACGGCAGCGAAATTGTCCCGGCGATCACCAGCGTCGCGGGCTGACCTGATGCAACGCACCCGTCTCTCCCTAATTGTTATCTGTCTTATCGTTATAGTGATACTGTCACATGATGAATGATATCAGTAGCACCAGGATGCAGGCGGGAACAAGCTGACGTCGCGCAGGACCGGGCGATAGCCCGCTCTGTTTCACGTCCGGCGTGCTTCGCCCTGCAGGCGCCATGCCCGATTGCCCAACTGGTTCGGCAGGCCGGGATTCGAGGCCGGTCGAAGCCAGGCGCTTAGGCCGCGGAAATGAGGGCGGTCATGCGGGTGCTGGTGGTGGGGATCAATTACGCTCCCGATCTGATTGGCGTTGCCAAATACACGACCGAGTTCTGTGAAAGCATGGCCGCGTGGAGTCATGACGTGCGCGTCGTGACCGGCCCGCCTTATTATCCGGATTGGAGCATACCGCGGGAGTATCGCACCTCATGGTATGTCCGTGAACGCTCGAATCTGGTGGACGTCATTAGGGTGCCGATCTATGTACCGGCCCAGCCGTCCGGGTTGAAGCGGCTGCTCCATCACACCTCTTTCCTGATCTCGGCCACAGCCCCGCTCTTGTCGGCGGCTCTGTTCTGGCGGCCAGACATCGTGTTCGTGGTCGCCCCCTCCCTGTTGTCCGCACCGGTCGCCGCTCTTGCCGCGCGCTTGGCCGGCGCTGCGTCCTGGTGCCATGTTCAGGATCTGGAAGTGGACGCCGCTTTCGAAGTCGGCCTGCTGCGCGGAAGCGCCACGCGTCGCGTCATGGCGACGTTCGAACGCTGGATACTGAAGGCTTTCGAGCGAGTGTCGACCATCTCGCCGCAGATGATGGCACAGCTTGAGCACAAGGGGATCGCTCCGACCAGGCTACGCGAATTCCGCAACTGGATCGATACCAGCAGCGTCGCGCCCGGTTCACGTCAGACACGGCTGCGGGCCGCCTTGCATCTCGGACCGGACGATATCGTCGCCCTCTATTCCGGCGCCATGTCGACCAAGCAGGGACTGGAGCTGATCGTCGAAGCAGCGGCTACCGTGGAGGAGAAACACCCGTCCCTGAAGTTCGTCCTGTGCGGCAACGGACCGGCCAGATCTACGCTCATGGAGATGTCCCAGGGCCTGAATAATGTTCGTTTCCTGGACCTTCAGCCACTCGATCGCGTCTCAGAACTGCTCAGCACCGCCGACATCCAGCTTTTACCGCAGAAGGCCGAGATTGCCGATCTGGTGCTTCCATCCAAGCTCGCCGGCATGCTGGCATCGGGCCGTCCGCTCGTTGCAATGGCAAAGCCGGGTACGGGTCTTGCAACTGAGGTCGACGGTGCCGGCCTGGTAATTCCGCCCGGCGACGCCGCCGCGTTGGCGGAAGCCCTCGTGACCCTGGCGGCCGACGCAGCACTGCGCTCCCGACTGGGCGCGGTCGCGCGCGCGCGCGCCGAACAGAAATGGGACCGGACCTCGATTCTGCGGTCGCTGGAGCGCGAGTTCATGACGCTTCCGCAATGTGCGCCATCGCACGCCGCGCGCGTCCCGCAGCCGGCGACATCAATGCGCTCGATCGAGCAGATTACGACCGGAAGCCGTCGCCGTCCGGACGAAACCGGTCGTCTGGCCTCCGGTCGATCCATGCGGCCGCCTGCCCGCAGCCTGCTCTCCGCCAAGGAGCGCCCCTGAATTCAGGCGCGCTCGGTAGCCTGCGGCCGAGCCGGGCGGGCGCGCTCCAGATAGCGATACCCGATACCAAGCGTGACGAGATTCAAGATCACTTCAGCGGCGGCAAATGCGAAGACGTGGAGCAGCGGCAGCAGCGCGCAGCTCGCAACAACGCCTACCGCGACACCGATGCCCATCGCCCAGGCCGACGCGGCATAAGCTCCCAAAGCGGCAAGACCCTGCGAGCTCATCTGCAGCAGCCCCAATGTGAGGATGGTCGGCGCAAAGCCGACCATGACGATGGCAACCCGATGCAGAGCACCGTCCGACCAGGCGGCAACCAGCCCGGAAAGCAGCGTCGTACCAATGGAGAAGAGCAAGGCGCAGGCGAGCGTCATCTTCTGAGCAGCCATCATGCCGACGAAGCCCTGCCGTTCCGCGCACGCCAGCCGCTCGACCAGACCTGGAAATTCAACCCGAAGGACGAATTGCAGCACCTGCGTGGCGGCGCCAACGATCTGCTTGGCATAGACGAAGACGGCCGTGGTCTCTGCACCGAGCCAGGTCGCGCTCAACACCAGTTGGACGCGCATGCCGATTTGACCCGGCACGATCTGGAACGACAGCGTCAGCCCGTCCCTGAACGCCCTCGACAGCCCTGCCCGTGAAGGCCTGTGAAATCTGGGATACCAACCCTTCCAGGCCAAGGCTGCCCATTGCGCGAAGAGCGTCAAGAGATACCCCAGCGAGAATGCAGCGCCCATGATCGCGCCAGCGGCCTCCAGAGAGCGATGCGAGGCCATGAGCAGTCCGAGCGCGTTCACGACATAAGCGATCGAGCCCGTCAACCCGCTGATCCCGCTCAATCTCAGGCCATCGAGCAGACCGACACCATTGACGGACCACAGCAGCAGGCCGGGCAGCGCGAGGAACGCGTACCAACGTCCCAGCGGGTCGTCGGAGATTTCTGCGGCATAGAGCACAGCAGCCGAGCTGACGATCAAGGCCATCAACATCCTGATCGTGCTGGTATCAGCAAAGGCCTGCCACATCCTTGGGTTCGGCAGCCCTCCCGGCGACAGATGCACAACAGCGCGGGCCAAGGTGATAGTGGCGCCCGCCTCAACAAGGATGATGCCCAGCATCGCGAAGGAATAATGGGTGGCGAAGGACGAGAGCAGCGCGTATTCGCCCGCGGCCAACAGGCCGGTCTGGACGGCGAAGATGACCCCCTGCCCCAATGCGAGCCCTGCAACCATCAGACCGATATTGACGATCTGGAGCCATCGGCCCTGGTCAAGACGCACTCGCTCCGACAGCCGGCGGCTGGCTCTTGCGATCGCCCGGTCCGGTTCGCCAGAGGGGCCTGCGACACGCGTTTCAAGCATGACTTTCCCGAAGCGACCGAGGAGCCGATACAGCGCTTGGCGATAGCCGAGCGAGCTCGTCACGATATGACGTGACACTATTACAAGCCTATAACACAACATTGGACGTCCCGCCTGCTGAACATCCCTGTCACAATCCTGTTCAGTTGGGACACTAGATCAGGCGACCATCTCCGGATGACAACCAAAAGCAGTACGAGCATGACCAAGGACAGTAAGATGCCGAGCCTTGCCGTCGTGATCCTGACCTACAACGAGGAACGTCACATCACGCGGGCGCTGGCGTCCGTTGCCGGCTTCGCGAGCGAAATCTTCGTCGTCGACAGCTTCTCGACGGATCGAACGGTCGAGCTGGCCCGCACCAACGGCGCGGTCGTGCTGCAAAACAGGTTCGTCAACTATGCCAGGCAATATCAATGGGCACTCGACAACGCCCCCATCTCCTCCACATGGATCATGCGGCTCGACGCCGACGAAGTGATCGAGCCGGATCTCGCTGCGCGTATTCGCGACGAGTTGCCCCGGCTCGGCGAGGGCGTGGTGGGCGTCAACCTGAAGCGCAAGCACATTTTCCTCGGTCGCTGGATCCGCCATGGCGGCCGTTATCCGCTGGTGCTCCTCCGTATCTGGCGGCGAGGTCATGGCCGGGTGGAGGACCGCTGGATGGACGAGCACGTGATCGTCTGGGGCGGCCGCACCATCACGTTCGAGGGCGGCTTTGCCGATCATAATCTCAACGACCTCACCTACTTCACCGACAAGCACAACAAATACGCGACGCGCGAGGCGATTGATGTGATCAGCAGCCGCACCGGTCTTTCCGCGGAAGCCGGTCCGGCCAACGACAAACAGGGATCGCTTCAAGCTGCGCTCAAGCGCTGGATCAAGGAGCGGCTCTACAACCGGATTCCGTATCAGATCAGCGCGCCCTCCTACTTCCTTTATCGCCTGATCTTCCAGCTCGGGTTTCTGGACGGCAAGCAGGGCCTCGTTTATCACGGCCTGCAGGGTCTCTGGTACCGCTTCCTGGTCGGGGCCAAGGTGGCTGAACTTGAAGCGGCCGTAAGCCACATCAATGATCGATCGGAGCTGCGGGCGGAGCTCCGTCGCCTGACCGGGTTCGACGTGTAGTCTTCCTGAAGCACTCAAAGCGCGCCGAGATTGGCTCGTCATCGCGTACCGTGTCACTCTGCGGTGCGAACGGACGCGGGTACGGGCTGTTGTCACAGTCCTGTTCAATTGGCGAAATAAGGAACGGGGTCCGGCTTGGCGGCCGACATCACACGGACGCTGTTTTCCAGATGCGTAACGAGGCACAACTCCTGGACCAAGCGACCTCCCTGCATAACAAGGGGGATATCGCAGGTGCCGCGAAGCTCTACAAGCGCATCATCAGGAAGAACCCTCGCAATCTGCATGCCCTGCATTTCCTTGGCGTGGCGGAGGCGGCGTCCGGAAATCTCATCCGTGCCAAGCTCCTGATGAAGCAGTCCCTCGGGGCGGCGCTGGCCAACGTGGACTTCGTCGAGAACTATGCGTCCGTACTGCATCGTGCCGGCGAACATGATGAGCTCGTTCAGCTATGCCGGCAGGCGTTGCCTATCGCTCCGGCCAGTCTCGCGCTGCTGCATGCCGGCGCGGCCGGCCATCTCGCACTTGGCCAGTTCAAAGAAGCGATCGATCTGCTGGCGCGGCTCATCAAACATCATCCCCGTCATTTTCCTGCGCACGCCATGCTCGGCTCGGCCCTCGCCAAGAGCCGACGGCACGAGGAGGCGCTCGCGGCTTATGGCCACGCAATCGAGCTGCAACCGAATTTCGCGCAGGCACATCTCGACGTCGGAACAATTCACTATACAGACCAGCGGCATGGTGAGGCGCTCGCCGCCTATGACCGCGCGCTTGCACTGCAGCCCGCATTGGCCGAAGCGGCGCTCGGCCGCTGCTTTGCCTTGATCCAGCTCGGACGGCGCGAGGAAGCGCTCGCGGCGGCAGACCATGCTTTGAAGCTGCGCCCCGATCTCGCCGAGGCCTGGGTGGGCCGCGGCAACGCGCTGCTCGATCTCGAGCGGCCCAACGAGGCCGACGCGGCCTATCAGCACGCGCTGGAGACCCGGCCCGGGCTTGCCGCGGCCTGGTGCGGCAAGGGCAACGTCCTGCTTCGCGCCGGACGCCAGCGGGATGCGGCGGCAGCATTCGATCGTGCGATCGGCACCGATCCCGGTTTCGCCGAAGCCTGGCTTGGCCGTGGCACGACGGCGCTCGCGCTGGGCCACCATGACGATGCTTTGGCCGCGCTGGACCGTGCGACCGATCTCCATCCGAACTTTGCGGCCGCATGGCTGGCAAAGGGCCAGGTCGCCTACCTCCTGAAACAATACGACACGGCGCTGAGCGCCTGGAATCGCGCGCTCGCGCTCAAACCGGATCAGCCCGACGTGGTCGCCGCATGTCATCGGGTGAAGATGCATCTCTGCAACTGGGACGGCTTTGACGCGGCATGTGCCGCACTCCGGGCCGCCGTCCGTGGTGGCGGGATCGTCGCGCCCTTCATGTTCGTCGCAGTGCCTTCGACACCGGTCGAACAGCTGCAGTGTGCGCGGAATTGGATCAGTCGTAACTACCGCAGCCAGGCCGCACAGGTCCCGCGCCGGCCTGACCATGCCCGGATCCGCCTCGGCTATCTGTCCGCCGATTTCCACCAGCACGCGACCTCGCACCTGATGGCTGGCGTGTTCGAACATCATGACAGGACGCGCTTCGAGATCACCGCCCTCTCGATCGGGCCGGACGATAGCTCGGACATGCGCGAACGGATCGTGGCTGCTTTTGACCGTTTCATCGACGCGAGGCCACTCGGCGATACCGAAATCGCCGAGCTCATCGCGCGGTTGGAGATCGACATCCTGATCGACCTGAAGGGCTTTACCCAGGACGCCCGCACCGGCGTCCTGGCGCGGCGTCCCGCGCCGATCCAGGTCAGCTATCTCGGCTTTCCGGGGACCATCGGCGCCGACTTCATCGACTATGTCATCGCCGACCGGGACGTCATTCCCGAACAGGATGCCGTGGCCTATGCCGAGAAGATCGTCTGGCTCCCCGACAGCTATCAGGCGAACGATCGCAGCCGCGCCATCGCCGATGTGCCGGCCGATCGTGCCGCGCACGGGCTTCCCGCCGACGCGTTCGTGTTCTGCTGCTTCAACGACAATTACAAGATAACGCCCGATGTCTTCGCCTCCTGGATGCGGATCCTGAACGCGGTCGAGGGCAGCGTCTTATGGTTGTTCGAGGACAATCCGGTGGCCGCTGACAATCTGCGTCGTGAGGCCGCGGCCCGCGGCACCGCACCGGATCGCCTGGTCTTCGCCCGGAGGCTGCCGCCCGCGGACCATCTGGCACGACATCGCTGTGCGGACCTTTTCCTCGACACGCTTCCCTACGGCGCCCACACCACGGCAAGCGATGCGCTGTGGACCTGCCTTCCGGTCCTGACCTGCCTAGGGCAAACGTTTGCCGGTCGCGTCGGAGCGAGTCTGCTGAACGCGATCGGGCTTCCGGAACTGGTGGCGGCGACACCCGCCGCCTACGAGCAACTGGCGATCGACATTGCCCAAGATCCCGCTCGACTGATTGCGCTGCGCACGAAACTTGCCTGCAACCGGCTGCGGTCACCACTTTATGATGCCGAGCAATTCTGCCGCCGTATCGAAGCCGGCTTTATCGCCATGACGGCGCGGCAGCGCGCCGGTCTGGCGCCAGATCATATCCACATACCCCGGTCGATGGCCCAATTTGATCCTGCCGTCATCGCGGCCGTCCCGGCCGGCTCCGCAGCATCGGACTTGCCGGCATGAACCACGATCGCATCGCCATATTCGCCGCATCGGCCGCCATCTGCGCCTGGCTGTCGCTGCTCAGCTTTCCCATGATCGGAGACAGCGCCCGCGTTTATGCGATCTGCCAAGCCATCGGCCTCTGCCTCTACATGGGAACGGTGGGCCTCGCCTACGCCGGCAATCTGGCTACGATCGCCGCGCGGATCGACCAGCCCCAGCTGATCATTCTTCTCATCGTCTTCACGTCTCCTGTCCTTCAATTGCACGGCGACGAATCGGACGTTATGAGCGGAATTTTCTACACCTCCCTGCTCCCCTTCATGGCGCTTACGCTCTCGGTGCTTTGGACGATGCCAATGGCCGACTTCGAGCGCTGCATGAGCGTTACCTCGATCGTGCTATGCGTCTTCGGCATCTCCGCCATTGCGATCTATGGATGGCCCGAAGGCCGAACCATCGGCGGACTTCTTCACCCGAACCTCTATTCCGCACCGCTTCTTGCAGCATTCGTGTTCTCGCAGTTCCGTCCCGGCCTGACCGGACAGGCCGTACGCATCATCTGCTTTGGACTGATCGCAACGGTCAGCTCGCGATACGCCCTGATGGGCTGCCTGATCGCGCTGGTCGTGCATGAGATGACATTCGATCCGTTCGGGAAGGCCAAAATCCCCGTTGCCGTCCTTGCGCTCGCGGCGGCAATCATCTTCTGGCCTCAGATCTCCTCGATCGTCGCGCTCGACGACCCCGACCGCGGCACAGGCTCCGGCTTTACGGGACGCGACGACCGCTGGCAGAACGCGATGGACGCGATCACCGAAAACCCATTCGGGATCGGGTTCAAGCGCGCCATCGGCGATGACGGCGGCCACAGCGGCTATCTCAAGCTCATCGTGGAGTTCGGCGTCCCCGGCGGATTTGCGCTCGTCTCGCTGCTGGCCTGGTGCATCGCGGTCGCCGGTATCAAGGCCTGCTCTGCCTCCGGAAAAAGCCGCCAGCAGCATCGGTTCGACTGCGCTCGTTTTGCCGGCATGTGCGCAATGTATTTTGGAGCGCTGTTTCAACCGCAGATTTTCAGCCTCGGCGACAGCTTCACCGTCGCCTTCATGCTCCTGCTGTTCAGGCCGAGGGACGAAGCCATGCTGGGCCGCGCGCAGATTGCGGCCAAGAGCGGCGTCTCGCCGCGACGACGTTAGGCGGCTGTGGAACGGTTCACGTAACTCCAGCGACTTGCGCATGCGCAAATCAATCATGCCGCCGGCCGACTTCACGCCTCGGTCGCAGATCGCCGCAGCCTTACGAACCCTCCTCGAACGGCGTGCCAAAGCGCCGTTGGCCACGCCGGGTTCATGCACGGGCGCTCGACCAGCAGGTAGAAGACCATCCCGGCGCCGATCGCGATGGGGATGATGAGGGCCCAGGAGACCAGCCAGGCCTGCGCAATGGAATGGAATTCGACGAACCTGCCCATCAGATGTGCCGAGAAGTGAATCACCGGCAGATGTACCAAGTATATCGAGTAGCACGCTCCTCCGATCAGCGCGATCCAGGGAAAGCCCAGGAACGCCTTCGACCAGGTTCCCCGGGCCGCGGCCATGAACAAGAGCAGGATACAGCCGGCCCGAAAGACATCGTTGAAAATCAGAAGCGCCAAAGACGGTTGCAAATCGAGATTGAACTGGACCGCTCCCGTGAACAGGATACCGACCAGTCCAACCACGAAGCCGACATCAAAAACGGCTCTCCGTGGCAAGGCGAAGACGTTCTTCCAGATGCTGTAGTCGCAGGCGACGATACCCAGCATGAAACCGTAGGACTCGGAGACCAATGTATTTCTGATGAAACCTGTCCGCTCGAAACGGTCCGTGACGACTTCGCCGAGCACCAGGAGAATGGCCACGACGACCACCCCGACGGCGATACGAGGCGCGCGACCACGAATCCTGCCGTAGAGGTAGAGGACGAACGGAGCAAGGACGTAGAACTGAACCTCTCGTTCCAGCGACCATGTCGGTGGGTTGAGCCGCGGATGTTCGCCGAACACCAGCGAATGCGAATATGTGAGAGAGGCCAGCAGGCTTTGCCAAAGGGGAGCTTGCGTGAAGTAGAAGTTCGGCGCATCCATCGGCGCCGGCCCGACCGCGAGCACCGCAAAACACCCCAGCATTGCCAGAATGTAGGGAGGTTCGAGCCGCGTCAGCCGCCGCAGGAAAAAATGCTTCAGGGCCGGCGGCCGACCCGACAGAAACGGATATGCGATGATGTATCCGCTGATGAAGAAGAACAGTGAAACCCCGAGGGAGCCGTGCGGAAGATACTGCACGATCGCGGTCTCGAGGCTTGATGGAGTCCGGTACAGCCGTTCGCCGCGCGATGCGGCGTGATAGACCAGCACCGCCATGATCGCGAGAAACCGCAGGCCGTCGATTTGCGGGACGTAGGTGGTGCTCGTCGTGACGCGCGACCATCTGTGCGGCAATCCGCGCAACCACGCGAGGAAGTCATTATCCGGTCTTGCGACCGGCGGACCGTTCACCTCAGCCATGCTTCCTGCGGACTCGATCGTACTCGCGACATGATCGGCATTGAATCCTGCTGGCATGACGAACGCTCTTCTCCGATCTCAGCGTGATTGTCCCAGACGGCCTGTCCGGCCACCCGTCACTTGGTGCCCTGCCGTTGCGCCGAAATGCCCAGCACGAGCCGCATCTTGTCGGTGCCGTTCGAGACCGGCTGGATAACCAGCTCGTCAATGAACAGGAACGGCATGCCGGCCTCCAGATCATAGAGAAGCGGCTGCAGCGCGCCGGATGGCAACTCGATGTTGAATGTTGCAGAGACAAATCCGGATTTGGCCAAGGGCCCCTGAATGTCGACCTGCGATGACAGCGTGTTGCCGCTGACGCGCTTGGTTGCCGCAAGCACGCGTTGCAGCAGCATGGCACTCGCGACCGAAGCTGTCGGCCCTTCGAGAAACGGCGATCCCATGGAGACGCCGGCGTCGCTACGCGCCATGGCGCGAGGCAGCGGATGACGCGATTCGAGCGTCTGCAGGATCTCAGCGCTCGACACCACAGCGTCACGGCTGCCCAGGATTTCGATCGTTGTCTGCACCGTGGTGGACACGAACAGCACGACCAGCGCTAGATAGGCTGCCACCGCGGCAACCGGGTAGCGGGCGAGATACGCCTCGAGTTTTGGCATATTCATCATGTGCCCGACCCGGCCTGCGGCTTGAGCTTGGCCTCGATATGAAACCGTTCGCCCGGTTCGCCGGCTGCGCGCGTGGTCGGCGCAAAGAACCCGGCACCGGCCACGCGCGGCGACTGCTCCAGCAGTTGGATCAGCGAGGCGGCATCGGCGGTCATTCCGCTGATCTGCAGCTTTGTGCCTTCGAGCCGCAGCTCTGTCGCGTGGGTATGGTCGGGCAGAAGAGCCGATAGTTCCTCCAGCATCATCACCGCCGATGGCATGGTCTGCTTGCGACGAGCCAGCAATTCGAGCGCACTATTGCCGGAAACCTGATTGCCGCGAGCCGTGACACGGATCTGCGTGATCCGCCGCTGAATTAGCTGCTGCGCGGCATCATAGGATTCCGTCACAATCCCGCCCAGTCCGACCGATAGCAGCGCGAGCACGCCCGTCGATCCCAGCACGGCGATGAGGCCGCGTCGCACACGAACTGCACCATTTCCGCCGTCGGCGCTGTGCCTGAGGACCATCACGCGTTCGTTCCCAGCGGCAATCGTCGAGACCTCGACCGCCGTAGCACCCATCTCGATGAATGGCTGGGCCAACGACATAACGCTTTTTCGCGCCGTGGCGATGACCGTCAGTTCGACATGATCATCGGATTTCGCCTGCGGCTTCGTCCAGCGGAAAACAGCGTCGTCCGCAGCCCAAGGTGTCAGCCGGTCGACTTGGGCGCGGACAATGCCTTCGAGAAACTCTACGGCACGCCCCGGCAAATCCAGAGGGCGGAACACGAACCGCGACGGCAGGAGGAGAATATCTACGACAGCCCCCTTCATCGCGGCCGACCATGCCTCCGGGAGCACTTCGCGGACCGCACCATCCCCGAGATGAATGCGCGCATCGGCCAGATCCGTGGCCTTGCCCACCGTGCGCGCGACGCTCAGGGAAAAGCTGCCGGAGCTGTCCTCGCTGAGAAGAATCCGCCTGGTTTGGCGCACGCGGTCAAACTGCGCACACAGCGTGCGGGCCACGCAATCAATCCAAAGAGACGACGCAGTCGCGATGTCACCGGGAATGCTCATCTTCCCTCCCGCGGCCGTGGCCGGCCTGCCCGCTCGGAATCGACCTCGTCCGTCCACGCCAATACGTGGAACGCTTTTGGATCACCTGGCTCGGACATCTGGATGACGGCTTCCGGCATCCGTTGGCGACCATCCTGCAACGTGATGTGCATCCGCAACCGGTAGGCGCTGCTTGCCGACGTGGTGGCGCCGGGCTGACGTCCTCCGAGGGCGCCGATGACGAATTCCGGATTGTCGCGCGGCAGCTCGGCGCGTTCACTGAGAAACGCCTCCAGCTTGGCAGAGGTCATGTTGGGCAGCGCAGCGAGGACTTCCGGTGCGGCGTCGAGCACGTTGACCTCGCTCATTCCACTGTACACCGTGACAAACGCCATGGTGCGCTCGACGAGCGGCGTCGGAAGGCCGAGCACCAGCCACAATTCGTCAGCGCTGCTGAACGGCCCCTGCCGCGGTACGTAAGGCAAGCCCGCCGCCCTGTAGCTCGCCAGTTCGTTGTCTTGACCATCCGATTTCGGAGGAGTCCGCCAAGCGACGACGCGCATGGCGTACAGGTCCGCCGCCTCGGCCGATGCACCGACCGCCCTGAACAAGCCTGCGAGCATCGATGCCGGCGCCGTGTTGAGATTGATGCGTGCCGATTCCGACATGTATTCGATGCGCACGGTCGCATTCGCAAGCTGGAAATCAAACCGGCCATGGCTCGGGCGCCGCAGCGTAGCCGGGCCCGACAGCCGGTAAGCGGCCAATTCGACCCCCGCGGAACTCAGCATCTCCCATTGCGCCGCCGCATCGAGCGTGGAAAGCGCCAGGGCCGATTGCCCGATGTAAGCGGAGGCAACGGTCGCGAGCGCGGCCAATCCGGCCAGCAGCCAGAGGGTGATGACGACGATGAATCCGTCCTCTGCGATAGTGACATCCGTGGATCTGGAGCGCCTGAGCCTGGGCATGGTCATGTTGGCCTGTTTCCGGACCGCGGCGTCTCCTGCAGAACGGACGGATCCGGTCGCGGGGCTGCCCTGTCCACATGAATGCGTGCGGCCCCCGAAATGAAAGTGCCACGATGCGCGTCCCTGACGTCGAACCGGACTGCCGCCGGCAATTCTCCGGAGTTGAGCCAACGGCTGCCCCAGTTGCCATCAGTGTCCGCATAGGCGAAGCTCACGCGATAAGGCAGCCGCAACAGCACGACCGGATCGGCGAACTGGATCTGATCCGCGCGCGGATCCCCGGGCGACAACAGAAAGAAGGGCGCCCGCATGCGCACCAATGCCGTTGCACCCTTATCGTTGATCTCCGAAATCCGAACAATCTCCAGCCCGGGCCGGCTGTTCGGGCCGAGCACCGACCGGACGAACGTGACTGATTGCTCTCCGCCGCGAAACAACGGCGCGTTGTCCATGCGTGTCACGTACTCGGCCGCAGACAGATCTGCCGCCAACCGATCCAGCGCGACGGCGACCTCTTCACTACGTTGAGCCCGGATAATTCCTCGGTTCCAGCTCGGCAGCCATTGCGAGGTCACAGAGGTCAAGGCGCCCATGATCAGGCCCATGAGCGCCAGCGCGACCAGCGCCTCGAACAGCGTGAAGCCCTCATCCGAGCGCAGCCGCGTCCGATGTATCATCGCATTGTGCTCCGGCTCTGCAGGCGAACGGTTTCGAACGACATCACTGCTCCTCCGGGGCCTTGAATGCGCAATTGCACGAGCTGCGGGACGAACTGCGACTCCTGGACCAGTGAAATTCGATCCGCGAAGGGTGTCACGCGCATTTGCCACCGATGGCCCGCTACACGGCCCCGGAGGTCGTCCGGCATGGGAGCGCCGGCGTGCGGCAGCGTCGCAATCACGACGCGGGCCGCGCTTGCGAGCGCGGCGTGCTGATCGAGTTTCAGGGCCCCGCGCGAATTGGTCGCGACGAGTGTTCCAATCGCAGCCAGTCCGACCGCAACCAAGGCCAGCGCGACCAACGCCTCGATCAGGGTGAAGCCGCCCTCTGTCCGATATCTAGAGCAGGTCGCTGGCGACAATTTCAACTCCTCCCGTCAGCCAGTTTACCCGTACCTCGACTGCACCCGCGAGACGCGTCAGACGGATGGCACCGCCGCACGATGTGCCGCTGGCGAAAAAGCTGATCGTCGAGAGCGCGGCACGGCCATTGCAGCGCTGCGGCAGCAGCGCGTCGAATACCACGTCCTGCGGCACCTCGACGATCCAGGGACCGGAGCCAGATCTCACCGTGCGCGCGCGGGCGTCCACCACGACATTGACCGTGCCGGAACGCGCCAGCGCGGCAGTCCGGTCCGCCTTCAGCAGAGCAGCGATCTCGATCGCATAGGCCTGGAGCCGGGGCCGAGATGTCTGCGACGGTGAACGCGGCAACGCGATTGCCGCGAGCATCGCAACGATCGCAAGCACGCAAACCATTTCGAGCAGCGTGAAACCGGCCTCGCCGCCGTTAGCTCTGCCCGGACACGAGATCTGCTGCCGTACCGGTACCGCCTTCCTGGCCATCGGCGCCCAAGGATCGGATTTCATAGGCACCACGCTCTGCCGGCTGCTTGTAGACATAGGGATTGCCCCAGGGGTCGTTGGGAACATTGCCGCCCTTCAAGTAAGGCCCGTTCCACGACGCGATGCCGCTCACGGGATGCGCGAGCGCGCCGAGGCCTTCAGAACTGGTCGGAAAGCGCCCGGCATCGAGATAGAACAGGTCGAGCGCGCTGGCGAAGCTCTGGATCTGGATCTTGGCCGATTTGACACGGGAATCGCTGAGATAGTTGAGCACCCGCGGGCCCACCAACGCCATGATCATGCCGATGATCGTGATGACGACGAGCATCTCCACCAGCGTGAATCCTTCTTCGCCACGCCATCGCCGCGGCCCCGTCGGCAGAGGCCTCGGGTCCTTTCTCGTAAAGCCGATCACAGACAACCTCCCCTATCAACCAACCACTTGAGTCACAGACAGTAGCGCCGTCATCACCGACACGATCAGACCGCCGACGACGACACTGATCAGGATGATCGCGGCAGGGCCGATGATGGCGACGACGCGATCCAGCTGCCGCTGCAGCTTTTCCTCGTAGAAGTCGGCGACGCGTCCCGACAATGTAGGCAGTTGCCCGGTCTCTTCGCCGAGACGCAACATCCGGACCGCGACCGGCGGCAGGACGGCGGAAGCCGCCAGCGCGTCCGCGAGCCTGCCACCATGTCGCACGCGATCGGCCATCGCCGACCACGCCGGCGCGTTGCCAGTGACGGTCATGATGTCGATGAGGATGCGGAGCGTCGCCGTCAGCGCCACGCCGCTGCCGAGCAGAATGCCGAGATTGCGCGAGAACAAGGCGGCGCGATGAAATTCCACGATGGTCGAAATGACGGGCAATCTCGCGATCTGCGTCAGGAGACCGGCCCGAACGGACGGCCGGCGCCAGGCCATCCCGCCGCCGATCACGCTCACCGCGACCGCCACGCCGATTTCCAGTCCATGACCGCGCAGAAGATCCGATAACGCGAGAAAGACCTCGATCACCGGGTCGGTCTTCGCGTTGAAGTCGCGCAACACCGCCGAGAATTGCGGCAGCACGAACGTGACGAAGAAGATCAGTACACCGCCCGCGGCGAGCAGCACGAACGCCGGATATTGCAGGGCGCCGGTGACCTTGCGCCGCAACGCCTCGGCACGCGACCGCTCGATACCGATGGTCTCCAGGATGTGATCCAGACCGCCGGACATCTCGCCGACACGAACCAGAGCAACGTACATCGGCGGAAACAAAGTCGGTTCTCGCGCCAGCGCCTCGGCAAAACTCTCGCCGGACAACAGTGCGGTCTTGATGCCGTTGATCACGGGGCGAAGCCGGCCGGCATCCATGTCGTTGGCGAGCAGTTCGAGTGCATCGTTGAGCCGCGCACCGGCCTTCAGCAACAAGGCCAGGTCGCGGGTGAAGATGGTGACCTCCGCCGGCCCCGGCCTCGAGAGCGCGCGCGACAGCGACCATCCCTCTGTCTGGATCTCGGCATCGGCATCGATCGCCACCAGACCGAGATACTCGATGCGCTGAGCCACTTCGGCGCGGCTGGCAGCCGCGATCGTTCCCGATACCACCTCACCCTTCTGAGTCATCGCCCGATACCGGAAGTTCGGCATGCCATCACCTGACGGTGGTCACGCGCAGGATCTCGGCTGCCGAGGTCATGCCGGACAGGCATTTGGCAAGCCCGTCCTCGATCATCGTCGTCATTCCGTTACGGATGGCGACCTTGTCGATCGACTCCCAATCGGACTGTTCCTCGATCAGCGCGCGGACTTCCTCGCTCATTTCCAGCACCTCGAATACCCCGATGCGACCGCGATATCCGACCTGGCCGCAGCGCTCGCAGCCGCCCGGCTCGAAGATGACGTCGCCCACCGACAGGCCGACCGCCGCATAGCGGGGATCGGCCTCGAGGTCGCCATGAGTCAGCGGCCGGCTGCTCTTGCAACGGTCGCAGAGCTGCCGAACCAGCCGCTGCGCTATGACTGCACGCAGGGTCGAGCGCAGCAGGAACGCCTCGACGCCGAGGTCCAGCAGCCGTGGCACCGCCGCGGCGGCTGTCTCGGTATGCAGCGTCGTCAGGACCAGATGGCCGGTGAGAGCGGCATGGATTGCCACATGGGCGGTCTCTGCATCGCGGATCTCGCCGACCATGATGACATCGGGGTCCTGCCGCACGAATGAACGGAGTGCAGTGGCGAATGTCAGACCGATCGCGGACTTGGTCTGGGATTGCGATACGCCGGGAATTTCATATTCAACGGGATCCTCGATCGTCAGGATCTTCCGTGTCGGCTCATTGAGCAGCGAGAGCACGGTCGCAAGGGTCGTCGTCTTGCCGCTACCGGTAGGACCGGTGACGATGATCATGCCGTGCGGCAATGCCAGCATTCGCCGCAACTTGCTCTGATCGTCCGGCAGGAAGCCGAGCTTGTCGATCGACAGCAACGACCGATCTCGCGGCAGCAGGCGAATGACCGCGGACTCGCCGTGCTGCGTCGGCATGATCGCAACGCGAATATCGACCTCTGAACGGGCCGCGCGCACCCGCGCTCCCCCGTCCTGCGGCAAACGTCGTTCTGCGATATTGAGGCCTGCCAGGATCTTGATCCGCGAGATCACCGCGGCTGGCGGAATGCCGGCCGGCGTCGCGACGCTGCGCAGCAGCCCGTCGATGCGCATGCGTATCGCAAGCGCGTTGCGACCCGGCTCGATGTGGATGTCGCTGGCCCGCAGTTCGACCGCCGTTTCGAACATGTCATTGACGGCCCGCACGACGGGCGCACCGCTGGCGAGGTCGCGGAGATTGTCGATGTCGTCGTCATGCACCGCCGCGTTGGCGACAGCGCCGACGCCCGCGGGTTCTTCGTCGCCGAGGCGCTGGTCGAGCACGGTGGCGATGTCCTCGAACGAGGCCACTTTAAGTGCGGGATCTGCGCCGAACACGATGCAGGCGGCCTGAACCGAGGCGCGGTCCGTGGGATCGGCGAGCGCCAACATCGGTGCGCCTTCGGAGGGCTGGTAGGGAAAGACCGCCATCTCTCGCAGGAACCGCCGGGAAAACTGCTGGACCAGCGGCTGGGCCGCCATCATCTCTTGGAGGCTCGCACGTGCGAGGCCGAAGAACGAGGCTGCCTCGTCGGCGAATTCATTCGCCGACAGTTCGCTGGTTTCCCACAAGCGGCGCAGCCCGCCTTCGGACATGATTGCCGGGTTTCCGCGAGCATCGACGGCCGTCGTCACTCCCGGATCCAGGGCGAGGCGAGCCGCGAACTCGCGCACATTCGGGAAAGCCATGTACGTCTACCGGAGTCACTCTGATGGCCGCAGAGCGGCGAGCGGGCCGTTTACCTCATTTTTACGAACGGAAATGTGACGCCATGAGCAGTGACGATACTCCTCTCTCATACGATGGAACGCGTGTGGAAAAGCTGCTGTGCCAGCTGCGGAAATCCCGCGCAGCGGTGGATTTACGATATATCTTGATGTGAACCGACTGATTGCGGTCGATAACATAACACATGAATGTCACACGAGGGAGATAAGCAAGCGCTTGGCCGGCTCGCCCGCCGCAACGAAAAACCAGTGGCCCGTGCGTGAGTGAGGCAGACAGTGAGCCGAACAGCATTCCGGATCGGCTTTGTCGTCCAGTGCGCCTTCATCTGCGTGCTGCTGGGATCGTGCAACACGGTGAGTGGCGTTGCGGATGCCGATGCCGGCAAGGACCCCGACGTATTCGACAAGGTCCGGTCCATTGACCTGTTGCCGCGCTATCCGAACCAGTTGCCGCAGCGTGAGCTGTCAACCGGCCCGCGTGCCAAGACGGCAATCTATACCGGCGGCTCTGGCGAGGACGCGCCCGTAGCGACGTCGTCGCAGCAGGCCAGCGTCAGTACCGAGCGGTTCGAGCTGAATTTCGACAATTCACCGATTGCCTCCGTCGCCAAGGTCGTCCTCGGAGACATCCTCGGCGTCGGCTATGTGATAGACCCGCGCGTCCAGGGCAATATCAGCCTGTCTTCCGGACGCCCCATACCGAAGTCCGACGTCGCGTTCGCCCTGGAGAATGCGCTGAGAATCGGCGGCGTGGCTCTGGTGCGGGACGATACCGGCTACAGGTTGATGCCGCAGCAGGACGCGGTCGGTACGGGTGCCGCGGATGCATCCGACCGCATGACGCCCGGTTACGGCATCACCGTCGTACCGCTGCAATACGTCTCGGCGCAGACCGTGATCAAGCTGGTGGACAGTTTTGCAACGAAGCAGGGAATGGTCCGCGCCGACACCAGCCGGAATCTGATCCTGGTTCAGGGGTCCGGCAGCGAGCGTCGGAATGCGGTCGACCTCGTGCTCAGTTTCGACGCCGATTTCCTCAAGGGCCAATCGGTCGGCGTCTTTCCGGTCCAGAACAGCAATCCGGGCCCGATTATCGCCGAACTGGAGAAGATCGTTGATTCCGGCGAAGGCGGGATGACGCAGAATCTGATCAAGTTCCAGTCCATCGCCAGGATGAACGCGGTGCTCGCGGTGACAAGACGGCCGGAGTTGCTGAAGCGGGTCGAGACCTGGATACGCCGCCTCGACACCACGAACAGCGGCCGGTCCGCCGTTCACGTGTATCGGGTCAAGTTCGGAGATTCCAAGCAGATCGCGCGCGTCCTCAACGACGTGTTCGGGTCAGGCGGCACGTCGGGTGCGGCGACGTCGCCGCTCGACGGCGCGAGCGGGACAATTGCGCCCGGATCGGGGATTGCGGCGAGCTCCAGCGGAGGATCCGCCCTCAGCCGGCTCTCTGCAGCGCCCGCTTCGTCGGCCAGCGGCTTCAGCTCCAATGCTGGAGGACGTGCGGCAAACGGCGCCTCCGCGGACACCTCGTCCGGTCAGGCCGGCTACGGCGCGTCAGCGAGTGCGCAGGGCGGGACCAGTCTGTTCGACAGCGCCGGCGCTGGGCAAAACACCGGCCGCGGCGGTGCGGGTGCGGGTAACTTGCTCGACGGCGTCCGCATCACCGCCGACAGCGTCAACAACACGCTGCTGATCTATGCCAGTCAGGAACAGTACCGCATCATCGAGCAGACCATCCGGGAGATCGATCAGCCCCAGTTGCAGGTAGCGATCGATGCGACGATTGCCGAAGTGACCCTGACGGACGATCTGCAGTACGGCGTGCAGTCGTACATCATGAGCCGCGATGTCGGCCTCAAGCCGAATACCGGCTCGTTCGGCTACAATGGCGCGACCTCCGTCGCCGCGGCTGCGGCCGACGTCGTGCTTCAACGCGCCATCCCCGGCTTCAACTTCCTGGTGGGCTCGGCGCAAACGCCGCGGGCGGTCCTCAATGCGTTGCATGCGGTCACGGACGTCAAGGTGCTGTCGAACCCCTCGGTGGTCGTGATCGACAACCAGATCGCGACTTTGCAGGTTGGCGACGAAAGTCCGATCCAGACGGGAAGCGCGACGGTGCTGACCGGCAACAACACGATCGCCAACACGACCGATTACCGCAGCACGGGCATCATCCTGCGCGTCGTCCCTCGCATCAATGCCAACGGCAATGTCAGGCTCGACGTCGAGCAGGAGATATCGAATCCCGTCAGCAATTCGTCGGGATCACGCTCCTCGTCGACCTCGACCAATTCGCTCACGCCGACGGTGTCGACCCGCAAGGTTCGCAGCTCCGTTGCCGTCGCGAGCGGCCAAACCGTCTTGCTGGCAGGCCTCATCAGCGACACTCAAACCAAGGCCCGCGCCGGAATACCCGGGCTCGATCAGATTCCCGGCCTCGGCGAGGTCGTTTTTGGCCAGACCGACAAGCAGGTCAGGCGCACCGAGTTGATCATTTTCATCCGGCCCCAGATCATTCGCGACGGCGCCGACGCACATTTCATCGCCGAGGAACTGCGCACCAAGCTTCGCGGCACGATCAACGCGATCGGCCCGCAGCCGAACGCAGCAACCACGTACCGTTGACCGGGATTGACTCAGATGCGGGAGCGTTTCGCATGACCAGGCTGCGTACGATAGCGTTGGTCGTGCTCGCGTTCGGTCCAGCCTGGACCTGCGCTGCTCACGCCGATGCGCTCGGCGCCGGTACGCATGCTTTCAACCGCGGCGACTACAACACGGCCGCGCGGCTGTTGTTGCCCCAGGCCGAACGCGGCAGTGCCAGAGCTCAGGGCATGGTGGGCTTCATGTACGCGACGGGTCAGGGCCTCCCCCAAGGCTACGATGCCGCGACATACTGGTACAGGCATGCCGCCGAGCAAGGCGATTCCACCTCGCAATATCTGCTGGGCCTCGCTTACGACAAAGGCCAGGGCGTGCCGCAGGACGACGTCGCTGCCTACAAATGGCTTAATCTCGCCACTGCGCGTGCACCGAAGCGAATGCGGGAGAACTACGCGAAGCTGCGCAACGCGGTCGCCTCCAAGATGAGCCGGGGTCAGATCGCCGCCGGGCAATGGCATGCGCTGCGCTGGCCGCAGGACTCGCATTTCTGAGCGGGCGATCAGCCGGCGGTTGCGAGCGCGGACCGGAGCAGCCAGGCCCCGCAAATAGCGGGCGCAAAAAAGAGCCAGCACGGCAGCCGGGCCCTCCTGCCGCGACGGGCGCGCGCAGCGCCGGCTCGGCGGACCACGTCGGATAGCCATGCCCGAGCACAAGAGCCCGGACCATCTCGGCTTTGCCCGATGCCGTCCGTCACGCCGGCAACTTCAGGCGGAGCTCGTTCGTTGCTCCCGCACAATCAGGTCGGTGATCCGACCTCTATGTGACATCCGTATCGGTTGTTAACGATAGTCGCATTCAGCGCCCGCGCCCCTTGGGCGGGGCATCCAATTGGATACAATTTTAGTCGGCACCTTAGCCGGATCGCGAGTGGCTTGTGCGAGCCTGTCCTGCGGAGATTGCGGGGGACGGCATGAGCCTGAAGAGCACCGTTGGAGTCTTGGCTGCCGCCGGACTGGTCGCAGCCTGCCTCGCCTCACAGCCCGCTCAGGCGTTCCTGGCGCGCCCGGCCCTGTTTGCCGCGATCGGCGCCACGACGAAGCCCCCGACGGGATGGCAGCAATTCTGCGTCGAAAACGCCGCCGACTGCCGTCCCCAGCCGGATCAGACGCGCGACGTGGTGTTGACGCCCGAACTGCTGCAGGAGCTGTACAAGGTCAACAAGCAGGTCAACGATCGCGTGAGCTGGACCAGCGATGAGACCTTGTACGGCAAGGCCGAGCGCTGGACGCTGCCCTTGGATCGTGGCGATTGCGAAGATATCGTTCTGCTCAAGCGCAAGCTGCTCGTCCGGGCTGGCTGGCCACAAGGTTCGCTCCTGGTCACGACGGTCGAACAGCCCGCGCCCGCCAGCGGACATCACGCCGTTCTGACGGTCCGCTCCGACCGCGGCGAAATGATCCTCGACAACCAGACCCCCGAAATCCTCTTCTGGTACGAGACGAAGTATCGCTATCTTTCGCGGCAGAGTGCCGCCGATCCCAACGTCTGGGTATCGTTCGGCAGTGAGCAACTGCGACCGCCCGCCTCGCCGCTCGTGCGCTGATCCCGGCCTCACGCCCGATTTTCACGGTTCATCGCCGACAAACACGCTCGGCAGCCCGCGCGGCGCCCGCCAATTGGTCGCACAAAGCTTGCCACTTTCACGATAACATTATCAGAGCGCAATGATATATTCGCATCATTAACCTTGGATCGATTCGCTTTTTCGAATTGTCCCTATGGCGTGATCACCCCCATTGGCTCTCATCAGAGGCACAAATGACAACTGAACTCGTAACGAGCGGCACAACGACCGTGTCCGCCCCCACCAACATCACCTACATCGTCGTCGGTCCCGGCACTCTCAACGTCGCCGGAGGCGGCACTATCGCCGGCGCGACGGCCGTCGGCCCGGGCAGCAGCATCGTGGTCGAGGCCGGCGGCACGGCCAACGACACGGCAATCGTCGGCGGCGTCCAGTTCAGCTACGGCACCTCCAACGGTGCCGTGATTTCGAACGGCGGCGTTCAGCACGTGTATGGTGGCACGGCCAGCAATGTGCTCGTCAGCGCCGGCAGCTACCAGGACGTCATGAATGCCACCGTGAACGGAACGACACTGGCAGGCTACCGCCAGGTCCATGCCGGCGGCGTGACGTACGCAACAGTGATCGTCAGCGGCGGCAATGATTTCGTCGCCGCCGGGGGTACCACCTACGGCACCGTCATTTCCTCCGGCGGACTGCAATATGTGGACGCCAACGGCACATCGAACGGCACAGAGATCAACAACGCCGGCTTTCAATACGTCCTGGGAACGGCCAGTGATACCGTCGTGTTTGGCGGCGGCGTGCAGCAAGTCGCAGGGACGACCAATAACACGACGGTCACCAGCGGCGGAATTCAGCACGTCGTTCTCAGCGGGACAGCCATCGGCACGACCGTGCAGGCTGGCGGCTTCCAACAGGTCAACAGCGGCAACGTCCAGAGCAGCCAGGTCAACGGCAACCTTCAGGTGCTGGCGACCGGCAGTTCGACCGATACCGTCGTGTTCGCTGGCGGAAACGAGTATATCGGTGCCGGGGCGACCGCTGATGGCACGACCGTGAATGCCGGCGGGTTGCAATATGTCGACGTGGGCGGATCAGCCACGGCGACGATCGTGAATGGCGGCTTCGTGTTCGTGGCGGGCACGGCGTCCGGCGCGCTCGTCAACAGCGGCGAATTCGACGTGGCGGGCTCTGCCAGCGACACGCATCTCGCGGGCGGCATCGGCTACGTTTATGCGGGCGGCGTGCAGAATGGTGTCGACTTCTCGGGCGCGGCATCCAAGCTCTATCTCGAAAGCGCATCAGGACTGACCGGAACCATCTCGAACTTCGAGGTCGGCGACGTCATCGACTTCCGCAATCTCCTGGTGTCGTCCTACACGTTCGACGGCGCAAACCTCACATTGAACACGGAAAGCGGATCGTTCAGCTATCTGTTCTCGGGCGTCCAGGCCAATACCGATATCAACGTGGCGTCCGACGGGCAGGGCGGCACCGAGATCTCGCTGGCTCTCCTGAACCAGTTCTCCAGCACCCTGGTCCCGGATGCCGGCGAGGGAAGCATCAACCCTCAGGGCCCCGGCAGCGAAAGCGCCCAACTGTTGCACGCCCAGACCTGAGCTCGAGCGCCTCAGCGGCCGTATCGGGGGTGCCCCGGTACGGCCCTGCTCTCGGCTAGATCGGAATCGACACCGCGTCGCGGCCTTGAAGCAATAACATTGTGTGCTACGCCAGAACGTAGTTATCAAACCGTAACATAGCAGCGTTAGCTATTCGGCCGCCTGCCGCCGGCGGGCGATGTCCGATCATCCGGACCCGGTGAGCTCGGATAGCTGCAAGTCCATGAACATCAACGACACCAGGGCGAGCGAGCAGCCGGCGAGCCAGCCGTCAGCCGCCGCGCCTCCCAAGGCTCCGGCCGATCCCGGCCTGACCGCGCTGGTCATGATGCTCCAGTTCCTCGGCGTCCCGGCCGAGCCGGAGCAGCTCCGACATCAGCTCGGCGTCGATGTCGTCGGCATCACCGAGATGCTGCGCTCCACCAGACAGTTCAACGTCAAGGCACGGCTGGTGAAGACGAGCTGGGGCCGGCTCGACAAGACCCCGCTGCCGGCCATCGTTCCGCTGCGTGACGGCGGCTTCCTCATCCTCGGCAAGGCCGGCGACGGCAAGGCCATCGTGCAATATCCCGGCTCGCCTCGCCCGCAGATGCTGACCAAGGCGCAGTTCGAGGTGCTGTGGGACGGCCGCATCATCCTGATGACCAAGCGGGCGGCGCTGGCCGAATTGTCGCGGCGCTTCGACATCACCTGGTTCATGGG
>NZ_JAEMSD010000829.1 GCF_016462955.1 Bradyrhizobium sp.
TCACCCCACCCCGCTCGCGCGACGCGCGATCGACCCTCCCCCTCCAGGGGAGGGTAAGAAAGAGCGCAGGCTATTTTATCTTGAACTTGCTGTAGGCTTCGCTCGTCGCGATGATGACGTGCTCGGCGCAGCCGTTGACGCGATGCGGATCGGCCTGCGTCTCGTAGGCCTCGGACGTCATCATGTCGAGGAAGGCCGCAACGGACGGATAATAGACCAGCGCGACGAAGTCCCAATTGTTGCCGTCATGCGGACCGAGCGCAACCGTCTTGGCTTCGCCGGTCCAGAGCAACGTGCCGCCGCGCGCCCTGATCATCGGCACGGTGATCGCGCTGTAGCGCAGATACGCGTCCCAGCCGGACCCATCGCCGCCGCGCGAGCGCGCGTGGAAGCGCATCAGGTTCAGCATCACCACCGGCTGATTCGGATCGAGCCGCTCCAGCCCCTCGATGTTCAACATATTGACCGCCAATGGCACCTCCTCGGCTCAGGCCTGCATTGTAGCATTGCGGCTGCGTGACTTGTGCCATCCCGGCCATCCGGCGCAAGCTCGTTCGCAACGCCAATGACGACCGCTTCGCCCGCGCCAAAGGCCGCCAATCCGGCCAGCTGGCTCAACAACCAGCCTTATCTGCTGCTCAGCCTGACCTCGCTGTTCTGGGCGGGCAACATCGTGCTCGCGCGCCATGTCGGGGCGCATGTGCCGCCGCTGACGGTGACCACGATTCGCTGGTACGGCGTGTTCCTGATCCTGCTGCCGTTCGCCTGGCCGCATCTGAAGCGCGACTGGCCGGCCTTGCGCAAGAGCCTGCCGTTGATGCTGTTCCTGTCGCTGGTCGGCTTTGCCTTCAACAACGCGATCTCGTACTGGGCGATGCAATACACCGAGGCGCTGAACGCGCTGCTGATCCAGTCGGCGGGTCCGCTGTTCGTGGCGCTGTGGTCGCTGGTGCTGTTCGGCGTGCGACTGACCGGCGCGCAGCTCGGCGGCATCGCGATCTCGCTGCTCGGCGTGCTGATCATCATCCTGCGCGGCGAGCTCACCGCGCTCGCGAGCATCAGCTGCAACAGGGGCGACATCATGTTCGCCTCCTCGCTGGTCGCGTTCGGCCTCTACTCCGTGTTCATCCCGCGACGGCCGAAGATTCATCAGCTCTCCTTCCTGTCCTTTACCACCTGCTGCGGCGCGACGATGCTGCTGCCGACGGCGATCTGGGAGGCGGCCAGCGGCCGGGTGCTGCACCTGGACGCGATCACGCTGGCGACGCTGGGCTACATCCTGATCTTTCCCTCCACCCTCGCCTACCTCTTCTTCAACCGCGGCGTCGCGTTGATCGGGCCGAACCGGGCGGCGCCGTTCTTCCATCTGGTGCCGGTGTTCGGCTCGGCGATGGCGATCCTGCTGCTGGGCGAAAAGCTGCAGCCGTTCCACCTGATCGGCTATGCGATGGTGCTCGCCGGCGTCGTGCTCGCATCGCGGCAGGGCTCGGCGGCAAAGTAATTCCGCGCGACGGACGATGCACTCTCGTGTCCCGGACGCGGCGCAGCGCGAAGCGTTGCGACGCAGAGCCGGGACCCAGGCTGCCGCAAGCATGGGCCCCGGTTCAGCAGTGCACCACGCCGCCAAGAGCGGCGTGCTGCACCGCGCCCGGGGCGCGAAACTCATGTCTTCCGATCTTGATGAAGACAAGCTAGGTTCCCCGCCAACGAAAAAGAGGGAACGACCACACATGATTTTTTCAGCGTTGATTCGAAACCTGCGGACCGTCGGCGCGGCCGCGCTTGTCCTCACTGCGGCATCCACTGCTCAGGCCGACACCTATCCGAGCCGCAACATCACGCTGGTGCTGCCG
>NZ_JAEMSD010000037.1:0-7981 GCF_016462955.1 Bradyrhizobium sp.
CGCCACTCGCACCTCCAGCGACAACGGCTTTGCCGTTGCGCGGGGATGACGGATTGGCCAGTTAGGCCCGCTGCACCCCGATCACGCGGCCTTTCTCGATCGCCAGCGCCAGCTCGCCGCGCTTCAGCTTCAGCGCGGCATCGCCGAACAGCTCGCGGCGCCAGCCGCGCAAGGCGGGCACGTCGGCCTCATCGTCCGCGGCGATCTCTTCGAGGTCGTCGACGGTCGCGATCACCTTGCTCGCGACTGCGTGGCGCTCGGCGGTCATCCGCAAGAGGACCTTCAACAGCTCGACGATGGCCGCGCCGTTGGAATTGTTGCGCGGCTTCTCCAGCTTGGGCAGCTTCGAGAAGTCCCGCGCCAGACCGCGCTCGACCGCGGCGACGATGTCCGCTCCCCATTTGGACTTCTCGAAGCCCTTCGGCACCGAGCGCAGATTCGCGAGCTTCTCCAGCGTGGTCGGCGCGTGGGTCGCGATGTCGGTGATGGCCTCGTCGCGCAGCACGCGGCCGCGCGGCACGTCGCGGCTCTGCGCTTCCTGCTCGCGCCAGGCCGCAACCTCCATCAGCACCGCGAGATCCTTCGGCTTGCGGACCCGCGTCTTCAGCCGCTCCCAGGCGCGCTCGGGATGGAAATCATAGGTGCGGGGCGAGGTCAGGACCTCCATCTCGATCGAGACCCACTCGCTGCGGTGGCGCTTCTTCAGGTCGGCGTCGAGCGCTGCGAACACGTCGCGCAGATGGGTGACGTCGGACACCGCGTAATGCATCTGCTCCTTGCTCAGCGGCCGGCGCGACCAGTCGGTGAAGCGGTGGGTCTTGTCCGGGCGGTGGCCGGTCACCTTCTCGACCAGCGCGTCGTAGGCGATGCTGTCGCCGTAACCGAGCACCATCGCGGCCACCTGGGTGTCGAACACCGGATGCGGGATGATACCCGCCTGGTGCCAGACGATCTCGATGTCCTGGCGGGCGGCATGAAACACCTTCAGCACGCTCTCGTTGCCCATCAGCTCGAAGAACGGCTTGAGGTCGATCCCCTCGGCCAGGGCATCGACGACGATGGCTTCCTCGGGGCTGGCCATCTGCACCACGCATAGCAGCGGGTAATAGGTGGTCTCGCGCAGGAACTCGGTATCGACTGTGATGACGGGGTGCTTGGCCAACCGGCTGCAGGCAGCCGCGAGGTCAGCGGTGGTGGCAATCAAATCCATGAACGGCCCATGACACTTGATATCAGCCGTTCTGCCGAAAGCACTGTGATGTCAAGGGGCTCTAAGCGAATTCGAGCCCTGCATCGGGCCGGAATCGACGCTTTCCGACCAAATTCCTATTCGTAGCGGACCCGCTGCGAGGATTTTCGCGCGCAGGGCAGCGCAACCACGAGCACGCACATGGCGACCAGCGCCAGCCCAAGGAACACGATAACCAACAGATCCACGGCGAAACCTCCAGAAACATTGATAGATTTGTCGGGGGTGCGTTGAGGGTCTGTTAATTCTCGTGGTTACCGGCGACGGGCCGGGCCGGATGGTGGACGGGGGGTTAACGACGCGATTCCGCTCGGTCGTCATGGCCGGGGCTTGTCCCGGCCATCCACGTTCTCTTGGCAAAAGCTCGTGGAGGCCCGGGCCTTCGTCGCGCCGAAGCGGCTACGGCCGCGCAGGCGGGACAAGCCCGCGCATGATGACGAGGGCGTAGGCTTACGGAAGCTTCAGCGACGTCTCCGCGTTGTACGGCTTCAACGTCTCGTCCGCGGCCTTCTGGGCGGCGGCGAGGGCTTCCTTCGGCTGCTTCTTGCCGTTGAGGACCAGCATCACCTCGTCCTCGAGATTCTTGCGGACGGGGACGGTCTTGTAGGTGGCGAACCAGGGCTTGGCGACGTCGAGTTGCTCGACGGCGGTCTTGGCGTCCGGGTTCTTGTTCAGGAATTCGACCATCTCGGGCGTCTTGTAGGCGGCCACATTCGGCGCGAAATAGCCGGTGGCGCGGCTCCACCAGCCGCTCTTCTCCGGAGAGGTCATCCACTTGATCAGCGTCCACGCCGCCTTCTGCTTCTCGGCCTCGAGGCCGGCCGGCATGATCAGGGAGGCGCCGCCGATCGGCACCGCGTTGCGGACGTTGCGCGGGATGAAGGCGACCTTGTAGTTGAACTTGGCGTTGTCGCGCACGTAAGTGAGCGAGCCCGTCGACAGCATCATCATCGCGGCATTGCCCGAGATGAAGGAGGTGCTGACGGCAGGGCCTGGCGTTGCGCCGGGCGTATGGACCTTGTGCTTGTAGATGAGGTCGTTCCACCAGGAGAGCGCACCCAGCATCGAGGGCGTGTCGTAATAGACCTCGCCGCCGAACTCCTCGTTGTAGTAGCGCCCGCCATTGCTCATGGTGAGCGTTTCCATCATCCAGCCGCAATAATCGTAGGCGCAGGGGATCGCGATGCCCCATTGGGTCACCTTGTCGCCCTCGCGCTTGGTGAGCTTCTTGGCCCAGTCGGTGAGCTCGGCCCAGGTCTGCGGCGGCTTGCTCGGGTCGAGGCCCGCTTCCTTGGCCTTGTCGGCGTTGATGTAGAGCAGCGGCGTCGAATTGTGGAACGGCACGCCGTAGACCGAGCGGTTGATCACCGCGTTGCCGTGCAGCGCGGGGAAGAACTGGCTGAGGAACTTCTCCTTGGTGCTGCCATCGGAGGCGATCAGGCTGTCGAGATTGGTGAGCTCGTTCTCGATCTGCATGTCGAGCAGGAAGTTCGCCGACATGATCACGGCAGCCGGCGGCTTGCCGGCCTTGATCGCGGCGCGCGTCTTGATCAGCGTGTCGTCATAGGAGCCGGTGTAGACCGCGGTCGCCTTGACGCCGGGATGGGTCTCGTTGAACTCCTTGATCATGGTGCCCATGTCGCGGGCGAGCTTGCCGTCGACGGGGACGGGGAAGAACAGATCGATCTCGGTGGGACCTTCGGCCTTCGCCGGGACGGCGAGGGCGCCTGCCATGGTGCCTATCACGGCGAGGCCGAGCATGAGCCTGCGGGAGAACAACATCGAAAAATCTCCTATTTGATGCCTGAGGTGACGAAAGAGCTGATGAAGCGCTTCTGGAAGATCAGGAAGGTGACGAGCAGCGGGCCGATCACCATCAGCGTGCCCGCGGCGATCGTGCCCCAGGCCTGCGTGCCCTCGGCGGTCTTGGTGAAGACGGAGAGGCCGACCGTGAGCGGCCGCTTGTCGGGCGAATTGATCACCATCAGCGGCCACAGGAAGTCGTTCCAGTGGCTGGTCACCGAGATGATGGCGAAGGCCGAGAAGCTCGGCATCGACAGCGGCACGTAGATGTGGCGGATGCGCTGGAGCAGGCTGGCGCCGTCGATCAGGGCGGCGTCTTCCAGCTCCGTCGGAATCGCCTCGAAGGCCTGCCGCATCAGGAAGGTGCCGAAGGCGGAGGCGAAGAACGGCATCATCACGCCGGTGAGCGTGTCGTAGAGGCCGAGCTGCGCGACGAGGCTCAGGTTCGGCACGATCAGCAGCACCGGCACCAGCATCAGCTGCATCAGGAACAGATAGAAGATCGGCGTCTTGCCGGCGAACTTCAGGCGCGCAAAGGCAAAGCCCGCCAGCGTGATCGTGACGAACTGCACCAGCAGAATGCCGGCGCAGATGATCGTGGTGTTGAGCGTGTAGCGCGGGAAATCGCCGATCTCCCAGGCATCCCTGACGTTGTCGAGCGTCGGCTTCAGGCTCGGCATCAGGTCGGCCATGAGGTTGATGCCGTCGGAGGCCGGACGCAGCGTCGCCACGATCATCCACAGGAAGGGGATGAGCCAGACCATCGCGAGCAACACGGTCAGCAGAAAGCCGAGCTTCGGCGTGATCTCATTGCGCGTGGCGAGCGGGGCCTCCCTGTAGAGCCGGTCGATCAGCTTCATGACCCGCCCTCGCGGTTCGCCATGGTGCGGAAGGAGAGCGCGGTCAGGCCCATCAGCGCGGCCAGCGTCAGCAGCGTCGCCGCCGAGGCCTTGCCGATGTCGTAATGCTCGACCGCCTGTTGGTAGATGTAGAACAGCACGAGATTGGTCGAATTGGACGGCCCGCCCTGGGTCATGACGAAGACGTGGTCGACCTGCGTCACCGCGTTGAGCGTGGCGATCACGATGACGAACAGGAAGGTTGGCTTCAGCTCCGGCAGGATGATGTGGCGCAGCCGCTGATAGGGGCCGGCGCCGTCGAGATGGGCGGCCTCCATCACGTCTTCGGGCACGGCCTGTAGGCCGGCCAGGAAGAACAGCATGTAATAGCCGGCGTTCTTCCAGATCGTGATCACCATGATTGCATAGAGCGCGACGTCGGGATCGCCGAGCCAGTTCGGCAGCACCGGAAGCAGGCGTCCAATGTAGTAGTCGAGCAGGCCGACATTCGGCAGGAAGATGAACATGAACAGCGCGGAGGCCGCGACCATCGGGATCAGCACGGGCAGGAACAGCGCGGCGCGCAGCGCGCTGCTCACGGCATGGGTGCGTGCCAGCGCCAGCGCGAACAGCAGCGCCAGGGCGATGCTCGGCACCGTCGTGCCGATGGCGTAGATCAAATTGTTGACGACCGCGCCGGTGAAGGCGGGATCGGCCAGCACCGCGCTGATGTTGTCGAGGCCAACGAAGCTGACCGGCGCCTTCGGCGTCGCGCGCTGATACAGCGCATCGATGAAGACGCGGCCCATCGCGCCATAGGTGAACAGCGCGAGGAAGACCAGCGAGGGCAGCAGCAGCAGATAGGCCGGCAGCGAGGCTTTAACGCTGCCGGTGAAACGCTTCAGGACGTGCCAACGCGGTGCCGCCGACGTCGCGACCGGGAGAGCCGCGGGTTCAGCGAGGCTCATCTCACCGCGCCACGAAGTTGAGCGCGTAGTCGCGGCCGTCCACGCCCGCCGGTGGCTCGAACGGGAAGCGCAGGCTGGTGTCGAGGAAGTCGTGGCTGTGCACCACGAGATTGTCGTCGTCGATCAGGACGACGCCATAGGCCGGCGGCTCGTGGCTGGCGAGGTGCGGCGCGCCGGGATTGAGCTCGAACCAGACCTGGTGGTTGGTGCCGCGCAGGGTCGAGAACGGGATTTTGCCGAAGCTGCCGAAGATCGGCCGGTGCACGTGGCCGAAGAACAGATGACGGATGCGAGCCCGATAAGGCGCGATCACCTCGGCGAATTCGGCGCTCTGCTTCAGCCCGATGTCGTCCATCGCGTGGACGCCGACCGGGAAGGGCGGATGGTGCATGAACACGACGAATTCTTGGTCGGCGGGCGCTGCGGCCAGCGTCTTCGCGAGCCACTCGAACCGCTTGGCGCACATCTCGCCGGCATGGCTGGTCTCGTCCAGCGTGTCGAGGAAGACGAACAGGCCGTGCTCGGTGGTGCGCGCGCCCTGCACGAAGCCGTTGGCATCGCGCGGCGCGGCCTTCAGCGCGTCGAGGCAGGTGACGCGCTTGTCGTGATTGCCGACCATGGCGATGTAGGGAATTTTCAGCGCCGCCATCGCCTCGGCGAAGTTTGCGTAGGAGTCAGCCTCGCCCCAATGGGTGAGGTCGCCGGTCACCACCGCAAACGCAGCGTCGGACTGGTGCGCGTTGATGTCGGCAATCGCCGCATCCAGCCGCGCGCGCGGGTCGAGGCCGTAAAGCGTCGCGCCGGGGTTGGCCAGATGCGTGTCGGTGAGGTGGATAAACTTGAAGGGCATGGCGCGCTTTGTGGTTGGAGGACGGGCGCCTCCGGCAAGACAACCCTGCCAGCCCGTTAGAGCGCGTGTGTTTCAGTTTGATGACAGCGGTTCCAGCGGGCGGGACGTGTCCACAAGGCCCGGGGGACAGGAATGGACCGCGCAAGGCGCAGTCCATTCAATGCGTCAATTACAGATAGCGGTGTGGTCGAACCGTCTCACGTCCCACAAAACGTCTGCAGCACCCGCTGGTCCGGCAGCGGCGGATCGGCGTAGGCGGCATGGCCCGGCTGGTCCTCGAACGGCCTCGCCAGCACCTTCGTCAGTTCCTCGAACGGCGCGTAGTCGTCGTTCACCGCGGCCTGGATCACCGCTTCGACGCGGTGGTTGCGCGGGATGAACATGGGATTGACGGCGTCCATTGCGGCTCGCCGCTCGGCTGGGCCTTGCGGCTCCAGCGCGATGCGCGCGCGCCAGCGGCCGGCCCATTCGTCGAACGCGGCGGGCTCCATGAACTGGGCGCGCGCGTCGGCGCCGTCATCAACGGCGGCATCGCCCAGCTTGCGGAAGGTGAGGGTGAAGTCGGCCTGGTTCTTGGCCATGGCATCCAGCAGGTCCTGGATCAGCGCCTCGTCGCCATCGCGCTCCGTGAACAGGCCGACCTTCCGGCGCAGGCCGGCCTGATAGGCGGCGCTGAACTGGTCGGAGAACGCACCGAGAATGTCCTGCGCCTCCGCCACCGCCTTCTCCTGCTCGTCCGAAAACAGCGGCAGCAGGCATTCGGCGAGGCGCGTCAGATTCCACAAGCCGATGCGCGGCTGGTTGGCATAGGCGTAGCGGCCCATCTCGTCGATCGAGGAGAACACCTGCGCGGGATTGTAGGAATCCATGAAGGCGCAGGGGCCGTAATCGATGGTCTCACCCGATATCGACGTGTTGTCGGTGTTCATCACGCCGTGGATGAAGCCGACCAGCAGCCAGCGCGCGATCAGATTGGCCTGACGCTCAACGACCGCGGCGAGCAGGGCGTGATAGGGCCGATCGGCCTGCAGCAGGTCCGGGTAATGCCGCGCGATGACATGGTCCGCGAGCCGGCGCACCGCCTCGGTGTCGCGGCGACTGGCGAAAAACTGGAAGGTGCCGACGCGGATATGGCTCGAGGCGACGCGGGTCAGCACCGCGCCGGGCAGCGCGGTCTCGCGGAGGACGTGCTCGCCGGTGACGACGGCGGCAAGCGATCGCGTGGTCGGAATGCCGAGCGCGTACATTGCCTCGCTGACGATGTATTCGCGCAGGACCGGGCCGAGCGCGGCGCGGCCGTCGCCGCGGCGGGAGAACGGGGTCGGGCCAGAGCCCTTCAGCTGGATGTCGCGGCGGACGCCGTCCTTGTCGATGACCTCGCCGAGCAGGATGGCGCGGCCGTCGCCGAGTTGGGGCACGAAATGCCCGAACTGGTGCCCGGCATAGGCCATCGCGATGGGATCGGCTCCATCAGGAACCGTCTTGCCGGCCAGGATCGCCGCGCCCTCAGGGGTCTCCAGCGTGTCCGGGTCGAGCCCGAGCTGGAGCGCCAGCGGCCGGTTCAGCTTGATCAGCCGGGGCGCGGCGACCGGGGTCGGCGCGACGCGGGCAAAGAAGCTGTCCGGCAGCGCCGAATAGGAGTTCTGGAAGGGGAAATGCACCGTCATGGGCTCAAGATAGGGCTGGAACGCCCGATGGCAAAGGCTCGGCCCCTGAAAATGGGCACTTCCGGCCCAAAACAGGGCGTTCCCTTGGTTGCCGCCTTGGTCCTAGCGAGGTAAACCCTGCCGCAACTTCGGACCGGCCGTGACAGGCCGTTCGATTCGCATCCTCCGACATTGATTTTGGGACGACCATGCATCGCTACCGGTCACACACATGCGGCGCGCTCCGCGAGAGCAACATCGGCGAGACGATCCGCCTCTCCGGCTGGGTCCATCGCGTGCGCGACCATGGCGGCGTGCTGTTCATCGACCTGCGCGACCATTACGGCCTGACCCAGTGCGTGGTCGATCCGGATTCGCCGGCGTTCTCGCTGGCCGAAAAGCTGCGCTCGGAATTCGTGGTCAAGATGGACGGCAAGGTCCGCCGCCGCCCCGAAGGCACCGACAATGACGACCTGCCGACCGGCAAGGTCGAGGTCTACATCAGCGAGATCGAGGTGCTGGGCCCGGCCGGCGACCTGCCGCTGCCTGTCTTCGGCGACCAGGAATATCGCGAATACATCCGCGACAACCCGGAAAAGTTCACCGGCGGCCTCACGCCCACGGTG
>NZ_JAEMSD010000037.1:7991-9785 GCF_016462955.1 Bradyrhizobium sp.
CCAGGAATATCCCGAAGACATCCGCCTGAAGTACCGCTTCCTGGACCTGCGGCGCGAGAAGCTGCACCAGAACATCATGACGCGCATCGAGATCATCAAGTCGATGCGCCGGCGCATGGAGGGGCAGGGCTTCTTCGAGTTCAACACCCCGATCCTGACCGCGTCGTCGCCGGAAGGCGCACGCGACTTCCTGGTGCCCTCGCGGATCCATCCGGGAAAATTCTACGCGCTGCCGCAGGCGCCGCAGCAGTACAAGCAGCTGCTGATGATGTCGGGCTTCGACCGCTATTTCCAGATCGCGCCCTGCTTCCGCGATGAGGATCCGCGCGCCGACCGCCTGCCGGGCGAGTTCTACCAGCTCGACGTCGAGATGAGTTTTGTAACTCAGGAAGACGTCTTCGCCGCGATGGAGCCCGTCATCACCGGCGTGTTCGAGGAATTTGCCAAGGGCAAGCCCGTGACGAAAGGCTGGCGCCGGATTCCGTTCGCCGAGGCTTTGCGCAAATACGGCAGCGACAAGCCCGACCTGCGCAACCCGATCGAGATGCAGGACGTCTCCGAGCATTTCCGCGGCTCCGGCTTCAAGGTGTTCGCGCGCATGCTCGAAGACCCCAAGAACCAGGTCTGGGCGATCCCGGCAACGGGCGGCGGCTCACGTGCGTTCTGCGACCGCATGAACTCGTGGGCGCAGGGCGAGGGCCAACCGGGTCTCGGCTACATCATGTGGCGCGAGGGCGGCGAGGGCGCGGGCCCCCTTGCGAACAACATCGGGCCCGAGCGCACGGCCGCGATCCGCGCGCAGATCGGCCTCAAGGAAGGCGATGCCGCCTTCTTCGTCGCCGGCGACCCTGATAAGTTCTGGAAGTTTTCGGGCCTTGCCCGCAACAAGGTCGGCGAGGAATTGAACCTCACCGACAAGGAGCGGTTCGAGCTCGCCTGGATCGTCGACTTCCCGATGTACGAGTACAACGAGGAGGACAAGAAGGTCGACTTCTCGCACAACCCGTTCTCGATGCCGCAGGGCGGCCTGGAGGCGCTGAAGTCGCAGGATCCGCTGACCATCAAGGCGTTCCAGTACGACATCACCTGCAACGGCTACGAGATCGCCTCGGGCGGCATCCGCAACCACGTGCCGGAAGCCATGGTGAAGGCGTTCGAGATCGCAGGCTACGGCGAGCAGGAAGTGGTCGACCGCTTCGGCGGCATGTACCGCGCCTTCCAGTACGGCGCGCCGCCGCATGGCGGCATGGCCGCCGGTGTCGACCGCATCGTGATGCTCCTCTGTGGCACCACTAACTTGCGCGAGATCTCGCTGTTCCCGATGAACCAGCAGGCCATGGACCTCCTGATGGGCGCGCCCTCGGAAGCCACCACGAAGCAGCTCCGCGAGCTGCACATCCGGGTGAACCTGCCGCAGAAGTGAGGTTGCGGCAGTTCGATCTCGTGCCCCGGACGCGGCGCAGCACGTAGTGATCCGCTGCTGAGCCGGGGCCCATGCATCTCGGTATTCAGCAGCTTTCTGGATCCCGGCTCTGCGCCGCGTCACTGCGTGCCGCAGCGCGTCCGGGACGCGGAGAGCTCTCCTACAGCCCCGTCGAGGCCTCGATCCTGAACTGCGCCAGCGCGATGATCGGTTCGTGGTCGAGGACGTCGATCAGCTGAAGCAGCGGCAGCTTGCCGAACGGGGTCAGCTTGATGGTCAGCGTCTGCCCTGAGGTTGCGATGAAGCCGGCGAGGGCATCGACTGCCACCTTGGCGTCGAGATTGGAGGCCGCGATCTTCTCGCCCTGGGCC
>NZ_JAEMSD010000037.1:9795-15909 GCF_016462955.1 Bradyrhizobium sp.
CCCTGGGCCCGGATCATCTCGACGATGGCGCTACGCGCGGCGTCACGGCTGACATTCTGCATGCGCGCGAACTGAGCCACGATCAGATCGACCACGCCGCGGTCGCGCAAGGACAGCTCGATTGCGCCGGTCTCGACCTGCGCCAACTGATCCATGGCCTCCGACCGGCCCGTCGTGGTGAAGAGGTCGCGCGGCACCTTGGCAAGCGCAAGACTGACCTGCGCCTTGGCGAGGTTGCCGAGATCGAGCGTGGCCGGCGCCAGCGCGAAGGCGCCCGACGATTCCGTCCAGGCCGCGCCGAGATCGAGGTCGATCGCGAGCTTGTCCACGCCCGCCATGATCAGCGGCTGCAGCGCCGGAGTGGCGGGATCGGTCGGTGTGACCATCTTCACGACCAGATTGGCCTTGCTCGGGATCGATCCCACCAATTGACCCCAGTTGAGACTGATCGTGTCAACGGTGATGGGCTGCCGCGCGGTATTGTGGGGCACAACCATGCCCTTGACCTCGGCGCCTTCGAGCACGCGGAACAGGCCCAGCATCTGGTCGGGCGAAGGGGGCTGCCCGGGGGTTCGAAGGCTTGCCGCCCAGCGCATCAGGTTTGCCGCGCTGAATGACTTCAGCGCGAAGCTCTCCATCTTGAATTGGCCCCGGGGCAGCGGCATGTCGATGCCTTCCAGAGCAATCCTGTCCTGATCGTATTTGACCGCCTTGAGCCGTCCCGTCCCTTGCGGCGTCTCGACCGTTTGCCTGCCGATCTCGGCCTTGCCGATCTGGAAGCCCTCGAAGAAGTCCGCCACCTTCTCGATCATGCCTCGTGATTGCGCCGGCGTCGGGATCGAGCCATCGACCGGCACCAGCGCGATGATCTCGGCCGGTCGGAATTTCGACGGCCGGATCGCGATGTCGTCGAAGCCCATGCCCTCGATCTGCACCCGCACACCCGGCGCCATCGTCACGACATATGAGTTGACCGAGACGCGCCGATAGATTCTGCGGAATTGGTCGTCGCTCGTCCCTTGCTGATCGAGCGCAGCACGCACCGCGGTTGCGTCGAAATCGTAGGCGGCGAGACCTGACAGCTCGCCGGTCATTTTCGCGGGCTTGCCCGGCTGGGCCATGTCGATCGAATAAGTGACACGGTCCGTCTTTGCCGTTTCGACCTTGCCGCGGTTGACGTTGTGGACCGACAGACCCGAATAGACATAATCACCGCTGCCGGCGTTGCCGCTGCCCGCATCGACATTGACGGAAATCGTCGGTACCGCGATCGAGGACGCCGAAACGGTCGCGTATTGCGCCAGCATGAAGCGGTACATGTCGAGGATCGAGCCTGACAGCGGCGCGTCGGCTGCACGGATGGGACCGCCAAAGTCGCGTGCGGTGATCTGCGGGATCTTGTAGCTCGCTTTCAGCTTCGCCCGATCCGTGTAGGTGAGCGCGACCTCGACACCGGACACCTCAATGCTGTCCGCCGCGAAATGGCCCTCATCCGGAAGGCGCACACCGACGGCTGTGAGCTTTGCGGCCTTGAGGTTGGCGAGCGGCGGCTGGGCGGGCTCGACTGCGATGTCCTCGATCGTCAGCGTCCGGGTCGCGAGTTCGAACGCGATCTTGCCATGGCTCGCCTTGCCGCCGCCCGAGCGCATCTGCGCGAACACCGCCTCGACCTCGCTGTTGGCCCGGTGCTGGATGTAGAGATTGAAGCCGAACCATCCACCGGCGGCGAGCACGGCTGCCACGATCAGGCCGATCAGGATTCGCTTCATTCCCAGCTCCAGTTGCTCGTTTTGCACCGCGCAACCTGCCATATTCGCGAAACGCCGCGCGGTCCAGGGAAAGCTATGGTTTTCAAATATTTGACTGCGCGCCCTGTTGACGGGGACGCAATCCGATGTTGCCACCGGGGCGCCCGGCGTGCTTCATCCGGCTTCCATGAGCCGGAAATACGGTCTGCTTGGACCGCGGCTTCGGATCGTGCATTTTGAGGCCGGTAACGCGAGGCGAGACACCGCATGTCGTCCTATTCTGATGATCTCCACCAGGCGGCGCTCGCCTACCATCGTCTGCCGCGCCCTGGAAAGTTGGAGATCCAGGCAAGCAAGCCGCTTGCCAACCAGCGCGACCTCGCGCTGGCCTATTCGCCGGGCGTCGCCGCGGCCTGCACCGAGATCGCCAAGAATCCGGCCGAAGCCGCCACGCTGACCACACGCGCCAATCTGGTTGCCGTCGTCTCCAACGGCACCGCGGTGCTCGGCCTCGGCAATATTGGTCCGCTAGCCTCCAAGCCGGTGATGGAGGGCAAGGCCGTCCTCTTCAAGAAGTTCGCCGGCATCGACGTGTTCGACATCGAGATCGCCGCCGACACCATCGACCGCGTCGTCGAAACGGTGGCGGCGCTGGAGCCGACCTTCGGCGGCATCAATCTGGAGGACATCAGGGGACCCGAATGCTTCGAGATCGAAGCGCGCCTGAAGGAGCGCATGAAGATCCCGGTGTTCCACGATGACCAGCACGGCACCGCGATCATTGTTGCCGCCGCCATCACCAACGGTCTCCGCCTGAACGGCAAGAAGCTGTCCGAGGTCAAGATCGTGGCGTCCGGGGCAGGGGCTGCGGCCATCGCGACGCTCAATCTGCTGGTGTCGATGGGCGCGCAGCGCAAGAACATCTGGGTCTGCGACATCGACGGCCTCGTGCACGAGGGCCGCAACACCTCGATGGACCGCTGGAAGGCGGTCTATGCGCAGAAGACCGACAAGCGCACGCTGGCCGACGTCATCGGCGGCGCCGACATCTTCATCGGGCTCTCGGCGCCGGGCGTGCTCAAGCCCGAAATGGCCAAGGCGATGGGCGAGAAGCCGCTCATCATGGCGCTTGCCAATCCGACGCCCGAGATCATGCCGGAAGAAGCGCGAAAAGTGCGCCCCGACGCCATGATCTGCACCGGCCGCTCCGACTATCCGAACCAGGTCAACAACGTCCTGTGCTTTCCCTTCATCTTCCGCGGTGCCCTCGATGTCGGCGCCAGCGCCATCAACGAGGAGATGAAGCACGCCGCGGTCGAAGCCATCGCGCAGCTCGCACGCGAGGCGCCGTCGGACGCCGTCGCGCAAGGTTTCGACACCGGCGAGACGCAAGGGTTCGGCCCCGGCTCGCTGATCCCGAGCCCGTTTGATCCGAGGTTGATCCTCCGCATCGCGCCGGCGGTGGCGAAGGCGGCGATGGAGTCTGGCGTCGCGACGCGTCCCATCACCAATTTCGACGAATACACCGCGCTGCTCGAGCGCTTCGCCTTCCGGTCCGGCCTCGTCATGAAGCCAGTGTTCGCCAAGGCCAAGACCCAGCCGATGCGCGTGATCTATGCCGAGGGCGAAGACGAGCGCGTGCTGCGCGCCACCCAGGTCGTGCTGGAGGAAAAGCTGGCGCGCCCCATTCTGGTCGGCCGTCCCTCGGTGGTCGAGGCGCGCATCAAGCGTTTCGGCCTGTCGATCAAGGCGGGCAAGGATTTCGACCTCGTCAATCCCGAGGACGATCCGCGCTATCGCTCTTATGTGCAGTCCTATGTCGAGGTCGCCGGCCGCCGCGGCGTGACGCCGGATGCGGCCCGCACCGTGGTCCGCACCAACAACACGGTGATCGCCGCGCTCGCGGTGATGCGCGGCGAGGCGGATGCCATGCTGTGCGGCGTCGAGGGCCGCTACATGAGCCATCTGCGCCATGTTCGCGAGATCGTCGGTTTCTGCCCGGGCATCAGCGACTATGCGGCGCTGGCGCTTATGATCACCAGCAAGGGCGCCTTCTTCATCGCCGACACGCAGGTGCGGCCCAATCCGAGCGCGGCAGAGCTCGCCGAGATCGCCTCGCTCGCCGCGGTCCACGTCCAGCGCTTCAACATCAAGCCGAAGATCGCCTTCGTCTCGCATTCGGATTTCGGCAGCTACGACACCGACTCCTCGCGCAAGATGCGGCTGGCGACCCAGCTGCTGAAGGACAAGCATCCGGAGATCGAGGCCGACGGCGAGATGCAGGGCGACACCGCGCTCTCCGCCACTGCGCGGAAGCTGGTGTTGCCGCATTCCAAGCTGGAGGGCGAGGCCAACATCCTGATCATGCCGACGCTAGACACTGCCAACGTCGCCTATCAGATGATCAAGTCGCTGGCGGACGCGCTGCCCGTCGGCCCGATCCTGGTCGGCCCGGCGCGTCCGGCGCACATCCTCACCCCCTCGGTGACGGCGCGGGGAATCCTCAACATGACGGCGGTCGCGGTGGTGGAAGCCCAGGAGCGCGCTGCGCGGCAGCATCCGACGCTGTTTACGTAGTTGCTTCGCGCTCGCTCGATGTCGTCGTGACGTTCGCGCCACAAACTCGTCATGCCCGGGCTTGACCCGGGCATCCACGTTCTATGTTCCGTGCGGCAAGGCGTGGATGGCCGGGTCAAGCCCGGCCATGACGCCGAAAGAGTTGCGGTCAAACACGCTCTCGTTCGATTCCGCTAGGGAGTCGGGCGAATAACATGCCGCCAACCTTTGAATTCCCGACAGTTCGCCATTCCCCGTTTGTAAACCGGCGCACGACTCATCATAATCCGCTCACGCGTTCCGTGCTTTGCGCTTGCCAAGAGGCTGATCATGCCAGCGTTCGTGACTTTCGGGCGAATCCTATTTGCCGTGCTGTTCGTCTACACGGGCGCGACCAAGCTCTTTGCCCTCCAGGCGACGGCCGACTTCATCGCCACCAAGGTCGTGGTGCCCGATGTCGTCGCGCCTTACGCCCAACAGGTGGAGACCGCGACCGCCATGACCACGCCGCAGCTGCTGGCGATCGCGGTCGGCGGGCTCGAGGTCATCGCCGGGCTGATGATCGCGCTGAATTTCGGCGCGCGGTTCTTCGCGATGCTGATGATCATCTATCTCGCGGTTGCGACCGTGCTGTTCGATGACTTCTGGAATCAGGCGTCGCCCGACAATGCGAAGATGGTGGTCGATGCGCTGAAGAACCTCTCGATCATCGGCGCGTTGTTCATGCTGATGGGATACGGCCGCACCACGCGTCCGGCCGAAGCGGCTTACGGCGACGTGTAGCGGTCAATCCGCCCTCGGAGGCGCGATCTCGCGCATCCAGCGGGAGATCGTCGCGCCGTTCGTTGCGTCCGTGTCCCGCTGCACACCGAGCAGCGCGGCCTCGCGCGCTGCGCGCGGCGTGATGCCGTAGGCGGCCTTGAAGGTCCGCGTGAAATGCGCGTCGGTGCCGAGCTGCCAGCGCCGCGCGACTTCGCTGATCCTCAGACTCCGCGCATCCGAATTGGCGAGGTCGAAGAAGGCACGGTGCAGGCGGCGGCTGCGGATGTAGTCGGCGATGCCGCCGACCGGCGCGAACAGCCGGTACAGCGAGGCCCGCGACAGGCCGAAATGCGCGGCGATCGAATTGGCCGACAGGTCGCCGCTGCCGAGATCGGCTTCGATGTATTGGCGGATCCGCATCAGCGACGGGCTCGCCGCGACGGAATGGTCGAAACCGGCCTCGACGCGCTCGAGTTCGTTGCGCAGGCACGCGGCCAGCAGCGACACCGTGCCTTCGACCACGGACTGGCATTCGTCGAGCGTCATGCGCGGCGCGAATTCGAACAGGGCACGGAGGTGTCCGGCGAGGAGCCTCGCGATCACGCTGCTGCCCGGCAGCACGAGGCCGTGCAGATCGTCGACTCTCAATAGATGAGCGCCGAACATCGGGCGTGGCACGACCAGCGTGACATTCTCGAACGCCGTCGCCCTGGTCTCCAGGGTCTGGGCGAGGTCGAACAGGCAGATGTCGCCGGCGCGCACCTGCACCGGCCGGTCCCCGGCGACGCCGTTAAAACCGCCCTTCAAATAGAGCTGGAGGATGACGTGGTCGACGCCGCTGCGCGCGATTGTTTCAGCCGTCCGGCGAAAGCGCTGGCCGCTGGCACGGCTCAGCCCGATCAGCACCGGCCCCATGGCGAAGGAACTGATGTCGGCGCGAAATGGACCCGGCTCGCCGGCGGCGAGCTCGTCGACCTCGAACAGCGTGGCCACGGCCTCCCGCCAGGCGTTGACGTTCGCTGCCGTCTCCATCTGATCGGCGGTGAAG
>NZ_JAEMSD010000037.1:15919-21711 GCF_016462955.1 Bradyrhizobium sp.
GCCGAATGCCGGCAGCAGGGATGACATCGGGGCTGCATCGCCTTCCGGTCCGAAGGCATCGGTCGGATCTGTCGTCACGTCGTCGGTCATGGCTGGTCGTTGTCGCGTCTTGGTCGTCGAAGGCGGGCAGGGTTGGGGGCGATCGTAGCGGCTGCAGGTTCATATCCGCAGAAGCGGAAGGGTTCCTTCGCGCGAATCTGCCACCGACGCGGCGGCGCATTCGATCCCGGCAGCCCAGTCTTGCGCTTTTGTCTCAGTCTGTTGATGCCGTGTTTCTGAGTGCCGGGCTCGTATTGACGCAGTGTCATAGACATTGGCTATACGCCATCACCGCCGTCGGGGCTGATTGATGGTCTCGGCAAATAGGCTAGCCGGCTTTTTGCTGGCCGGCGGCGGGATCAATTTCAGGCGACACCCGAACAGGATATGCAGCGGTACTTTGATGCCGGTACTTTGCATGGGGTTGTTTTGCGATTTTGAATCGATGACTCACCGCCGCCACGGGGTGACGGTCACCTCATGCGCCGCGTCGAGGAGATACGGCGCGCCCGGAATCATCCCGTGCGACGCCAGCACCTCCTGAGGGGTGCGCTGGGGCACGTCGACGAAGCATCCTTCGCCGCCGGGCAGCCGCACATGCGGAGCCTGCGACAGCCAGAACGTGTCGTAGCGGTCCATGAACAGGTCGAACACGACCGGGCCCCCGATGACCGCGACCGTGCCGGATGCGACGTCCGCGAAGGCGCAGGCCGCATCGAAGCTGGCATGCTCCGGATTCCACAGCGTCGCGTTCGGCATCTCCGGATCGACGGTGAGGTCCCTGGTCTTGCGGGTCAGGATCAGCCGCTTGCGCTTGGGCGAGTTCGGCTGCTGCTCGTGCGAGTTGCGGCCGTGCACGATCAGCGCGGCACGATCGAGCGCTTGCTCGAAGAACAGCTTGTCGCCTTCGAACTTCAGGCTGTCGGGCATGACGCGACCCGCGTCGGCCAGCATGCCGTCCGCCGAGACGATGACGTAGCCTTCGAAGCGGAAAGACAATGGCCTTCTATTCGGAAACGGTCGTCACCACGGAATTGACCGGGCGCTGGCTCACCGTCGGCAGCTTGAGGTCCTTGAGCAGCTCCTGATCGTATTCCGGCAGCGTCGAGGCCGGGAACTTGGCGCGCATCGCCACCACCTTGTAGCCGCCGGCCTTCAGCCGCTTGAGCAGCTCGGGCAGGGCCTCCGCAGTGTGCTTCTGGAAGTCGTGCATCAGGATGATGCCCTTGCCCTTGGTGTCGAGCTTCTTCATCACGGTCTCGACGATCTTCTCGGGCTTGGATGCCTTGAAGTCGAACGAGTCGATGTCGCAGGAGAAGCTCGCGACATTGCGGTTGCCGAGATAGGTGACCATCTCCGGCGGATGCTGCAGCGCCGGGAAGCGGAAGAACGGCGCGGGCGAGACGCCGCCGAGCGCCCACTTCACTGCCGCAAAGCCCTTCTCGATCTCGTCCTTGCGCTGCGCTTCGGTGAGCTTCTTGTTGTTGAGGTTGGCGTGCGACCAGGTGTGGGCGCCGACGGTATGGCCGGCGGCGTAGACCTGCTTGAGGATCTCCGGCTCGTAAGTCGCGTGCTTGCCGATGATGAAGAAGATGCCGGTGGTGCATTCGTCCGCGAGCGCCTTCAGCACGGCGGGCGTGTTGCGCGGCCAGGGGCCGTCGTCGAAGGTCAGCACGACCTCCTTGTCGCGCAGGAAGTCGAGTTCCTTGAAATGCTCGAAGCCGAAGCCGGGACCGCCGGTGGTGTCGATCTCGACCGTGCGGGCGACGCCGAGTGCGCCCGGCGTGGTGCAGGCCGCGCGGGCCGGCTGCGGCGCCTGCTTGGGCGGAGGCGGATTGACGAAGCCCGCGGGGGCGGCGGCCGCCGCGGGAGGTGCAGGCGGGGCAGCGGCAGGAGCCGCCGCGGCGGGTGTTGCCGCCGGTGCGGCCTGCGTCGCGGCCGTGGGCTTTGCCGCAGTCTGCGACCATGCGGCGCCGGTCATCGCGACCGAAATCGCGCCTGCTAGAATCAGTCCTGCCGCCACACGCATCGTGATGTCCTCGAGATTGACCCCGTTGTTCCGCCGCGGCTTTTCGCCTGCGGCAAAACCGTCCTGCCCCAAACCATCCTAGCCTAGATGGTGGGCCATCGCCATTGCAACGGCTGTTTGACGGCCCGCCACAATTGTGCCCAGCCGGATGAGTGCGGCCGCATCAAGTGTCGGCCAGCGCCCTGGCAATGGCGGTCTTGACCCGGGTGTCAGCCGGCTCGATCGCGGAGGGAAAGACCTCGGCGATATAGCCATCGCGTCCGATCAGGTACTTGTGGAAGTTCCAGCGCGGAACGTCCTTGGGCCGGGCCTCGGCGGCCCATTTGTAGAATGGGTGTGCTCTCGCACCGACGACTGCGGCCTTGGCCGTCACCGGGAAGGTCACACCATATTGGTGGTGCGCGGTTGCCGTGATCTCGCTGGAGCCGCCCGGCTCCTGGGCGCCGAAATCGTTGGAGGGCACCCCGATCACGGTGAGGCCGCGCTCGCGAAACGCGGTCCAGATCTCCTGCAAGCCGGCGTATTGTGGCGTGTAGCCGCAGAGCGAGGCGGTGTTCACCACCAGCAGCGGCTTACCGGTGAAGGCGGCGAGGCGGATGTCCTCCCCGGACAAAGCGGGGAAGGAGAAGGCGTAGGCCGAGATCCTGCTCATCCCGCCGTCAGACCAGGCGCGCGTGACAGGCGCGAACGCACCAGCAAGAGAAAGGCTCAGTACGGTCCTGCGGCTCATCATGACGGCGTCCCCCGAAATGATCGGAGGTGCATGTTACCCTGCCGGTCCGATCAGCCGCGTCAACACCACGTTATCGAGGGGGCGAAGCGTCAATACAGGCGGACGATGAAGTCCGTGCCTTCGCCGGTCTCGCCCTGGTTGATCCCCTGGTCGGACACGATGATCGAACCGCCCGACGTCAGCATCTCGTTGATCCTCGCCATGGTGTCGGCCGGGACCGAGATGCGGTCGAGCGCTTCGGACGGGCTATTGGGCGTGACCAACGGCTTTGCGGCCACCGGGATCACGGCGGCGCCGCGCTCGCGGCGCGCCAGGCGGGCCTCGTCCTCCCGTGCCGCGGCACGGGCGGAGACGGGCAGCGACAGCACCGACCAGCGCAGCGCGTTGGAATCGGCCTTGTCGAGTTCGGCGGTGAACACATGCGTGCCGAGTGGCCGGTCGCTCTGCGCGATCGTGACGGGTACCTCGAACAGCGGCGCAAAATTCTGCCGCACGTAGAGCTTGGAATCCTTGCGGCTGATGAAGACGGCGATCTGGCCGGCGCGCTTGGGCGCCTCCAGCTTTGCCGCCGGCGCGGGATCGGCAGGGCGGCTCTCGTCCTTCTTCGCATCCGGCGAGGTGGCGAGCGCCGGTGCAACGGCCTGATTGGGCACCTTCGCGGGGTCCGCCGCCTGCGGCTTGACCGGCTCGGCCTTGTCCGCTGGCTTGTGGTCGTTCCCCGGCTTGGCCGTGTCAGATGCCTCGGCCGTCTTGGTCTTGTCGGCCGATGTGTCCTCGCGCGCGGGCGCATTGCCGGGGGTCACATCCGACATGACGGCGTGGCCGACGGATGTGCGCAGATCGAGCACGCTGTCGGCGCTGGCCGTCCTGGTCTCGACCGGCCTGGTTTCCGCGGCGCCCTTGTCGGCCTTGTCGCCGGCATTCGGTTGGGGCTGGAGACTCGCCATGGGCTGCGGCGGTACGCGCGTCGAGGCGAGCAGGGGATGGGAGAAGCTTTGCGGAGACACCTGGCCGGGGGCCACGATCACGCGCGCGCCCATGCGGGTCCAGTTCCACATCTTCATCGCGAACGACATCGGCATGCGGATGCAGCCATGCGAGGCCGGATAGCCCGGCAGAGCGCCGGCATGCATGGCGACGCCGGACCATGTGATCCGCTGCATGTACGGCATCGGCGCGCCGCTATAGAGGTTGGAGCGGTGGAATTTGTGCTTCTGGATGACGCTGAACACACCCATCGGCGTCGAGTGGCCCTTCATGCCGGTCGACACCGGGGATTCCGCGAACGTGCCGTTGCTGTCGTAGACCGTCACCTTCTGCCGGTCGATGGAGACGACGATGACCAGCGGCCCCTGCGGCTTGGCGCTGGCCTCCTTCTCGACGACGCTGTCTTTCTTGATTGCGGCGCCCCGCTTCGGCTGTTTCTGGCGCGGTATTTCGGGAAGCCGCTGCTGCCGGGCGTAATAGGATCCGTCGGAATAGTCCGTCCAATAATAATACGCCGCGTCTGCCTGGCTGGTCGCACCGATCGTACCCGCCGCCGCTAGGATGGCGGCCTGCCACAGCCGTGACGCCTTGGCAGAAGAACCCGACCCGTTCACGCTATTCATCCTCGAATCCATAATCCAAATCAGACGTTAGTCTCGCAAAGGGGATACGCGTTCACCAGCAGGGTGGTTCTGCCGTCAGCGACTTTTGTCCAAGACGTAGCAAAAAAGCCTCACAGAGCGGTAAACGGCGGCCGTGCCTGATCGTCCGCCGCCTTCCTCATCGCGACCAGCGTTCCTACATTGCGGGGACTTGCTACCGGAGAACTTCATGTCATCTCGTTTCCCCGGTCTTTCCGGCATCCGCCTGAAAGGCTTTGCTTTATTCTTCATCGCTCTGACCGCGCCAATGGCGCCGGCATCCGCCGCCGATGAGCCCGATCTGATCTTTCGCCGCTCCACTGTGTTCAAATGGATGAGCCCGAACGACAAGCTTGCGACTTATGGTCTCGACGATCCCGAGGTCGAGGGTGTCGCCTGTCATTTCACGGTGCCGGAGAAGGGCGGCTTCAAGGGCTGGCTCGGCCTCGCCGAGGAGGTTTCGGACATTTCGCTGGCCTGCCGCCAGATCGGCCCGGTCAAGTTCAAGCACAAGATGGAGCAGGGCGACGACATGTTCCGCCAGCGCCGATCGCTGTTCTTCAAGAAGATGCAGATCGTGCGCGGCTGCGACGCCAAGCGCAACGTGCTGGTCTACATGGTCTATTCGGACAGGCTGATCGAGGGCTCGCCGAAGAACTCGACATCGAGCGTGCCGATCATGCCGTGGGGAACGGCCGACGTGAACGTGCAGAAGTGCGGCGAGTTCTTCACGCAGTGAACGCGCTCACTCATTGACGATCGCGCGGCCTCGCAAGGTGCGAGCCGGTCAGGCGCACGAACATCTGCGGCGCGGCGTCAACGCCGCGGCGCGATTGCTGCGCCATTTCACCGGCGCTGCGGCGCATGGGTGGTCGCTCTCCGCGGTCCATCCGTGGATTATCATCGCGCGGCGTTGCGCGATTTCCCGCCGTCATGTGGCTATCCCTCACGTGAATGCGCCCGATGATGCGGGCGTCTCGGTTTCGATGGCTTGGGTCGCTGCCGAACTGCCCCCGGTTCGATAGCCCAGCCCTCGTTTGCCGTCACACTCATCAGAAAAACGTAAAATGCGTGTGAAGCGTTCGCGGCAGCGGCATGACGGCGCCTGCGCAATGTGCACGTCCGCGCTGGTACCGGAACTTGGCAGGCCACTTTGACCTGCTGCGCGACCTACCTGAAATATCTAACATTTTCGGAGAATTGTTTCGTCCTCGCGAGCCGGACGAAACAAATCTCGCGAGGACGAAACCATTTTCGGCTTTTGGCGCATCACGCCCGACACCGCCGATGGTTATCAGCCTCATAACGACGATGGCGCAACGCCGGCACCCACATCGTCCTAGTGACAGGACCACCAAGCGCA
>NZ_JAEMSD010000037.1:21721-25660 GCF_016462955.1 Bradyrhizobium sp.
CCGAATTGGGACAGAAATCATGCGCGCGGTCAGTTTCATTCTTGCTTTCGGTTTCGTGCTCGCGGGCTCCTCCTGGGCAGGTTCACCGGACGGCAATCTCCCCGGTGTCGGCACCTTCCAATATAGCGGCTCGCCCGTCACGGTTCCGGCTTCACAGCCGATCATGATCGCCGCGCGCTTCTGATCCCACACAGAAAACAGACGACAAAGGCCATCATGTTGGTTCGTCTCTGCGCCGCGGCATTCGTGTCACTTCTGACGATCAATGCCGTTCAGGCGCAAGTGCGGTCGCCGTCCAGGCTACCCGACCCACGCGGCGAATTCGTACGCCAGTGCGCGCCGCGCATGCTCGGGCGCTGGGAGCATCCGGAGGAGGTCTGCGGCTGCCTGCACGATCACGCCGCGGCGGCTGTCGAGGACCGCGACCTGCGCGAGGCATTGTTGCGCGGCATCAGCGAGACCGGGGTGCCCACCATCGAGACCGATTGGGTGCCGGCCTCCAAACAAAGCGAGATCGGCCCGACCTTCACCAAGATCGCCAAGCCGACGCTGCAGTGCATGTTCGATCCGGCGAAGTAGCTTCTCAGGTCATCATTTCGATTTCGGCCCGTGCCGGGGCACGCAAGAGCTGGTGCGCGAGACGCCCTTGTCGGTCATCTTCGCGCCGCGGACTTCCCTGACCTGACCGGCGGGGCAGGTTCCGTCATCCACGAGCACGCGCTGGCCGAGCTTCAGATTTCCGATGTCCTGCTCGCGTCCGATCGTGGCTGCGCCTGCCGTCGAGACAAGCGCCATCGAGATCAGCAGCGAGAGGCAGGTCGTGTGGCGCAGCGGCATGAGGCGAGGTCCCGGCAAGTGATACCGCAGTCTAGGGAGCGGCGGGCGATTCTAATAGTGAAGCTTCGTCACGCCCCGCGGACCGTTTTTCCTCTGGCGCCCAACGCAGCGCGTGACTCTCTTGCGAGGCGTTCGGCAGAGGCGACGAGTTGTGGAACGCCGTGCCCGGAGAATCCCAGCACGAAGCCGGGCAGAGGACGTCCGCGCGCATAGGTGTCGGCCAACAGCCAGCCTTCGGCGCCGGCCGCCTGCCTGGCATGCGCTGCGACCGCCGGGTCGACCGAGGGATGGAAGCGGGCGACGAGATGCAGGCCTTGCGAGGGCACCGGCACGGACAGCGCGCCATCGGATGCGACTTCCAGCGTCTCCGCCAGCGCATCGCGCGCCTCGCGATAGAGTTTTCGCACCCGCTTCAGGTTCGCGGCGAAGGCGCCGGAATTGAGCATGTCCGCCACTGCGCCCTCCATCAGCGTGCCGGGAAAGCGGTCGAGCGCCGCGCGCGCGGCCGACACGTCGGCGACCAAGCGTTCGGGCAGGGCGCAGTAGCCGATGCGCAGGCCCGGAAACAGCGTCTTGGCAAACGTGCCGAGATAAACGACGCGCTGGAGGCGATCGATGCCGGCGAGCGACATCAACGGCGCGCCATCATAGCGGAACTCGCTATCGTAATCGTCCTCGAGCACGAATGCGCCGGCCTGCCTTGCCCAGTCCAGAAGCTCGAGCCGGCGCGGCATCGACATCTGCACGCCAAGCGGAAACTGGTGCGAGGGCGTGACGTAGGCCGCACGGGCGGACGGCGCCGCGATGCGGCCTTTGGCGACACGCATCCCCTGCTCGTCGACGGCGACAGGCACGGCGCGATAGCCGCAATGCGCGATGGTTTTTCGCGCCGTTGGATAGCCGGGGTCCTCGCACCAGACCTGGTCGCTGGGTTTCAGGATCGCGCTCAGCACGATGCGGAGCGCGTGCAGCGTGCCCGACGTCAGCATGATCTGGTCGGGGTCGCAACGCAGGCCCCGCGCCGACAACAGGTGGTCGGCGATCGCGGCACGCAGCTCGCGGCTGCCGCGGGGATCACCATAGTGCAGGTGCTCGGACCCGAATGCGCGCATGCGCCGGCCGACGAAAGCGCGAAAGCGCTGTACGGCGCGTTCGTCGATATGGGTGCAACCAAGCGCGAAGGCGCCCTGGCTTGGAGCTTCGACCACGATCTTCGGCCTACTCGGAACGGCGGCGCGCGCGGGAATGTCTGCCGCGACGAAGGTCCCGGATCCGATCGTCGCGTCGGCAAAGCCGTCGGCGATCAGGCGCTCATAGGCGCCGACGACGGCGTTGCGCCGAAAGCCGGTCTGCTTGGCCAGCGTCCGCGACGGCGGCAGCGGCTCGCCGGGCTTGACGAGGCCGGAGACGATCATCTCGCATAGCGCCTGATAAAGCCGGTGCGCCGCGGAAGCGCCGGCCGTGATGTGAGGGCCGGTGAGGTCGAGCGGAAGCTCGGCCTTGGATCGGAAATTGGTTGGAATTCTTTGCATGGAATTGGAACTATCGCAGACCAAATGCGCCGCTACAACTGCTTCCACATTCCCCGAGTCCGAGCAGGAGCGGCCGTGAGCCAGACCGAGACCTTGAATCGCTATCCGACATCTGCCCGCAATCAGGTGAAGCGCCGGCACGACCGCGGCTTCTATGATCACGAGACGGTTCATCGCATCCTGGATTCCTCGATGCTCTGCCACGTCTCCTACGTGATCGATGGGCAGCCCTATTGCACGCCGACCTTTTTCTGGCGCGAGGGCACCAGGCTCTATTGGCACGGTTCGAGCGCCAGCCGCATGCTGCGCAACCAGAGCAAGGGCGAGCGCGTCTGCTTGACGGTCGCCCATCTGGACAGCCTCGTGCTGGCGCGCTGCGGCTTCAACCATTCTGCCGATTACCGCGCCGTCATGGCCTTCGGCACGGCCTATCTCGTCACGGACGCCGCGGAGAAGGAGCGGGCGGTGATTGCGATGGTCGATCGCTTCTTTCCCGATCGCACGGCCAGCCTGCGACAGAGTACTGCGCAGGAGATCAAGGCAACGTCTTTCATCGCGATGGAGATCGAGGAAGCCTCGGCCAAGATCCGCGCCAAGGGAGTCGCCGACGATGACGAGGATTATGCGCTGCCGATATATGCGGAGCGAATTCCGGTTCGCACCGTACTCGGCGCCCCCGAGCCGTGCTCGCGCCTGCTCGAAGGCGTCAGCCGGCCCACGACGCTGAACGGCTATTCCGAAGGCCGGCTGCTCGAAGATGCATTGCGGGAAGCTTATTTTGTGGAGTACCCGAACGGCTGAAATCGGCTAGTTTGCGCACTCCATAGGACCATTGGAACGTCTGGAGTTGCCCGAATGAACGCCGAAGCGCAGCAGAGGATTCTTGACGCCGTCGATAGCGGCTTCGAAGCTCAGCTTGCAACCACCCGCGATTTCGTCGCGATCCCCTCGACCCGCGGGGCGGAGGGGCCGTGCCAGGACATGATCGGCGACCTCCTGCGCGAGCGGGGCTATGAGGTCGACGATTGGCACATCAACGTCGATGATTTGAAGGATCTCCGCGGCTTCGGTCCGATCGAGCACGACTTTTCGAAGGCTCGTTCCGTGGTGGGCACATACCGCCCGCAAACCAACGGCGGCAAATCGCTGATCCTGCAGGGGCACTGCGACGTGGTGCCGGCCGGCCCGCTGGAATTGTGGGACGCGCCGCCATTCTCGCCGGTCATCAAGGACGGCAAGATGTTCGGCCGCGGCGCCTGCGACATGAAGTCGGGCACGATCGGTGCGCTCTATGCGCTGGACGCGATCAAGGCAGCAGGCTTCAGGCCGACGGCACGGATCCATTTCCAGTCGGTGATCGAGGAGGAGAGCACTGGCGTCGGCGCGCTCTCGACGCTTCAGCGCGGTTATCGCGCGGACGCCTGCTTCATTCCGGAGCCGACGGGCGGCAAGATGGTGCGCTCGCAGGTCGGCGTGATCTGGTTCCGCCTGCGCGTGAAGGGGCACCCGACCCATGTTGCCTTCGCAGGCTCCGGCTCGAACGCGATCATGGCGGCGTATCACCTGATCC
>NZ_JAEMSD010000372.1 GCF_016462955.1 Bradyrhizobium sp.
AGCATGCTCGCGGGCCTCATGGTGATCTTCGCCTTCGCCGTGATCCTCACCATGACGCTCGTCGACAAGCGCGCCGCGAGGGCTGCGGCATGAGAAGGCCCGAACCCGGCCGCATCAACGCGGCCTTCCGCGGCAGCCTCGGGAATTTCACGCTCGACGTCGAGCTAAGCCTTCCCGCGACCGGCGTCACCGCAATCTTCGGTCCTTCGGGTTGCGGCAAGACCAGTGTCGCGCGCTGTATCGCCGGCCTGCAACGCATGACAGAGGGCTTTTGCGCCGTGGACGACGACATCTGGCAGGACAGCTCGTCTTTCCGGCCCGTGCACCGACGGCCGATCGGCTACGTCTTCCAGGAAGCCAGCCTGTTCCCGCATCTTTCGGTTCGACGCAATCTGCTGTTCGGTGCGCCGAACAAGTCCCGTGCGCAGATCGCGTTCGGCGAGGTCGTAGAGTTGCTCGGCCTTGCCGCTTTGCTCGACCGTTCGCCGTACCGCCTCTCCGGCGGCGAGCGGCAGCGCGTCGCGATCGGCCGTGCCCTGCTGTCCCAGCCAAAGCTTCTCCTGATGGACGAGCCGCTGGCCGCGCTCGACCGCACCACCAAGGACGAGATCTTGCCGTTCCTCGAGCGGTTGCACGACCGTCTGTCGCTTCCGGTGCTCTATATCAGCCACGACATGAGCGAGATCGAGCGCTTCGCCGATCATCTGGTGCTGATGGAGCAAGGCCGCGTCGTCGGCTCCGGCCCACTGCACAGCCTGCACCCGATACCGCCGGCCGGGAGCCGCGATCGGCTTGGAGATTGCTCGCGACGGCGGAAGAGCGTAGGAAACCCGACGAGGATGACTTCCATGCCGATCGACTTCCACGACATCGACCCGAACCGCGTCGCCGCGATCCTCTACCGTCCGCAGGACGACGTCGACGGCCTGCTCGCCGACTTCGCCCACAACCTCGCGCAGTCGGGCGAGCGGATCGGCGGGGTGGTCCAGCACAACGTCAAGGACGGCGCGGGCTGCCAGATCGGCATGGCGGCGATCGACCTCATGACCGGCGCGGAGATCTCGATCTGCCAACCGCTCGGCTCGGGCGCCATGGCCTGCAAGCTCGACGCCGCGGGATTGGCCGAAGCGGCCGTTGCCGTCGCGCGTGCGATCACGGCCGATGTCGATCTCGTCGTGATCAACAAATTCTCCAAGCAGGAGGCCGCCGGCGGCGGTCTGCGCGACGAACTGGCCGGCGCCATCGCCGCCGGCATCCCCGTGCTCACGGCGGTGCCGGAGAAATGCCTGGACGCCTGGAATGATTTTACCGGCGGGATTGGCACCACGCTCTTATGCGAGCGCGGGGCGATCGAGGGCTGGTGGCAGGAGCTGTCGGCACGGATGAAGCGGGCCCGCGCCGCGCGCGCGCCCGCCGAGGCGCCTGCGGCGCTACTTGCCGATCATCACGTCGGATGACTTGATCACGGCCGAGACGGCATCGCCGACTTGCAACGCGAGATCGTCCACCGCCTCGTTGGTGATCGCGGAGAATACCACCAGCCCCGGCGCGAGCTCGATCTTCACATGGGCCGTCGTCATGCCCTTGGTGACCGCGATCACCCGTCCGGGCAGAACGTTGCGCGCGCTGAGCTTCATCGATTAGCCGAACTTGAACAGCACGCCGTAGCCACCGCGCGGATAGCTCCACTCGATGTCGCCGCTTCCCTCGCAGATCACGCGGCAAGTCCCGCATTCGATGCAGCCGTCGACGGTGATCTCGACCTGGCCCTTGTCGTTGAGCTCGTAGCAACGCGCCGGGCAGGCCTTGAGCATGCTGAGCAGCTCCGGGGACGGGGTGGTGTGAGGCCTCACCTTGATGTGGGCCCGTCCGGCATCGACCAGATATCGGTTGTAGAACAGCTTGTCCTCGACACGCACGGATGGTTCGATCGACATGGCCTTAAGTCTCCATCGCCAGTGTTGCGCTTCCTTTGAAATCACCGCCAGGCGCGTGCGAGGCGGAAGGCATCGCCGAACAGTCCGCTCCACGACCGCGCCTTGATGAACGATTTGAAGGTCGTCTTCTCCTTCTCGACCTTCGGTGTGCCGTCGACGCGCAGGAAGTTCTGCATCGCCTTGGAGACGAGCTCGGGATAGGTCAGGAAGAAGTTCTGCGACTGGGTGTGCATCAGCGCCGGCATGTCCTTGTACTTCTTGAGATCCTTGATGACGAAGGACTCGTCCAGCATCTTCTTGTAGAGCGACAGGTTCTCCGCCGTCATCGGATCCTTGCGCGACTTGACCTGGAAGATCGCTTCCGCGGCGATCCGGCCCGAGGTCATCGCGAGGTTCGAGCCCTCGCGGTGGATGGCGTTGTTGAGCTGGGCGGCGTCGCCGACCACGACCCAGCCCTCGCCATAGAGCTGCGGGATGGCCTTGAAGCCACCCTCGGGAATGAGGTGCGCGGCATATTCCTTCACCTCGGATCCCTCGATCAGCGGTGCCACGGAGGGATGGCGCTTGAAGCGGTCGAGCAGGCCGTACGGTGTCTCTCCGGTGCGCTGGAAGTCCGCAACGAGGCAGCCGATGCCGAGCGAGATGCATTCCTTGTTGGCGTAGATGAAGCCCATGCCGGTCATGCCGCGCGAGATGGTGCCGGCGGCCTCGATCACCATGCCCTCATCTCCCCGGAGGTTGAAGCGGGCTTCGATGGTCTCGCGCGGCAGGAAATGCATCTCCTTCACGGCCAGCGCGACCTTGTCCGCCGTCGGCCGCTTGCGCAGGCCGGCGCGGGTGCCGAGCAGGCCGTTGACTCCTTCCGCCAGCACCACGACGTCGGCGTGGATCTCGCCATCGGCGCGGTCGGTGCGCACGCCGATCACCTTGCCATAGGCGTCCTGCGCCAGTTCAGTCACGGTGGTCTCACACAGCACCGTAGCGCCGGCTTCGCGGACCTTCTGGGAGAACCATCTGTCGAACTGGGCGCGGATGATGGTGTAGCGGTTCGGTCGCTCCTCGTTGAAATCATCGGAGCGATAATGCAGACCGGTGTGCGAGCGGTCGTCCATCATCCAGAACCGCTGCTCGACCAGATGCCGCTCCAGCGGCGCGTCCTCGCGGAAATCCGGTATCAGCTTCTCCAACATGTCGGCATAGAGGATCGCGCCCTGCACGTTCTTCGAACCGGAATACTCGCCGCGCTCCAGTTGAAGCACCTTGAGGCCGCGCTGGGCCAGCGTGAGCGCCGCCGCATTGCCGGCCATGCCGGCCCCGACGACGATCGCATCGAACTTCTCCTCGATCATGGTCTACTCCTCTCAAGGGTTCCCGCTGCAACAGCGGGCGAGGTCCACCTCCCCCTTCGGGAGAGGTGAACGGCGGACGCGGATCGTACCGGGCTCGACATGCTAGCTCGCGATCCGGTCGCGTGAATGCGGCGACAGCCGGGCCTGAAACGCCGCGGTCAGAGCCGGCAGCAACCGGATGGCGTCGGTGACGATGCCCATATGGGCAAAATCGAAGATCGGCGCATTCCGATCGGTGTTGATGGCGACGATGAGGTCGGCGCCCTCGACGCCGACGCGATGCTGGATCGCACCGGAGATGCCGGCTGCGATATAGAGCTTTGGCCGGATGGTCTTGCCGGTCTGGCCGATCTGCCGGTCGGAGGTGACCCAGCCTTTCTGCACCAGCGGCCGCGAGCAGCCGTATTCGGCGCCGATCACCGTGGCGAGCTGGCGCACCAGCTGGAAATTCTCCGGCGATCCGAGCCCCAGACCGCCGGCGACGACGACGTCGGCATAGGCGAGATTGGATTTTGCGGAGTCGCGATCGGGCAGGAACGACAGGACCTTGGTCACGATGTCGTCCTCGACGAGGCTGAGCGGATGGCTGACGATGCGGCCGACCGGACGCGTAAGGCGTTCCGGCATCGGCATCACGCGCGGCCGCACGGTCGCCATCTGCGGCCGGTAGTTCAGCGTGTAGATCGTGCAGAGCAGCGACCCGCCGAAGGTCGGCCGCGTCGCGGCGAGCGAGCCGTCGGCATCGACGTCGAGCTCGGTGCAGTCGGCAGTGAGGCCGGTGAGCAGCGTCGTCGCCACCGAACCTGCGAGGTCGCGGCCGAGCGTGGTCGCACCGAGCAGCAGGATCTCGGGCTTGTAGGTGTTGACGACGTCTGTCAGCGCCTTGGTGTAGGATTCGTTGCGGTAGTCGGCGAGCAGATCGTCGGCGACCATGTAGACGAGATCGGCGCCGTAGCAGAAGGATTCCGCGGCGGCGCTCTGCGTCGCCTCGCCTTCCGGCCCGATCACGACCGCGGCGAGATCGACCTTGAGCTTGTCGGCGAGCTTGCGACCGGCACCCATCAGCTCCCAGGAGACCGGGTGAACCTGGCCGCGCTCCTGCTCGATGAAGACCCAGACGTGCTTGTAGGCCTTGAAGTGCTCGGGCAGCTCCTTCTTGGTCGCAGCGCGGCCTGCAGCGGGTGCGGCGGTTTTTGGTGCAGTGCTCATGTGCTCGTTCCCCCTCGCCTCAATAGCCGCGCGCCAGCGCCGCGAGCTCGGTCTCGAGCGCCGGCTGGCGCTTGAAGATGGCGTCGATCAGCGCCTCCGCCGGCTGCTCGCCGACCTCGATCAGCGCAGCCTTCTCGCTGCGCGCGGCCGGGGCGAACACCCGCTTGACGATGGTGGGCGAGCCGCGCAGGCCGCATTTCGAGATGTCCTCGACTCCGGCTTCCTGCGCGCTCCACTTCACGATCGGCGCACGTGCGGCGCGCAGGGCATCGGCCATCGCGCCGCGGCGGATCTGGTTGGTCGCCTCCAGCATGGTGACGAGGCAGGGCAGCCTGGTGCGCAGCATCTGCACGCCGCCTTCGGAGCGGCGCTCCGCATCGATGGTGCGGGCCTGCAGGTCCAGCGCGCTGATCCTGGCGACATAGGTGAGCTGCAACAGGCCGAGCCGCTTGGCGATGCCGGGCCCGACCTGTGCGGTGTCGCCGTCGATGGTCTGCTTACCCGTAAAGACGATATCCGGGGCGCCGAATTCGGTCGAGATCTTGCGGATCGCGGTTGCGAGCGCATAGGTGGTGGCCAGCGTATCGGCACCGGCAAAGAAGCGGTCGGTCAGCAGCACGGCGCGGTCGGCGCCGAAGGTCAGCGCCTTGCGAAGGCTGTCTTCCGCCGAAGGGGGCCCCATGGTCAACACCGTGACCTCGCCGCCGAACTGATCGCGCAGCTCCAGGGCCGCTTCCAGCGCGAACAGATCATAGGGATTGATGATGGTCGGCACGCCCTGGCGCATGATGGTGTTGGTCACGGGATGCACGCGAATCTGCGCGGAATCGGGGACCTGCTTGATGCAGACGACGATGTGCATGTGCGCCTCCGGGACTCGTCTTCAGAAACCTCGTTCAGAGGAAGAACAGCAAGTGTCGTACCAACTCCGCGAACGACGAAAATCAGGCGGTGGCGCAACGACTTGAAGGCGCGACGGTATCGCTTGCATCCGCTTCCGGCCGGGAGCCGACAACGCCGCTGCGACACGCGTCGCAAATACGACAGGGCGCGGGGTCACTTCAGCACACCGATCTGCACCAACGCCGGCGCCTGCTTCGGCTGCGGCGCGACGGCGTCCTTCAGGACCTTGAAGACCCGCTGGTCGATCGGCGAGGACGCGACGAAGTCCGCATAGGCACGCTCCAACACGGTCTTGCACCGCCCCGCGACGACCTCGTCCGCAACGCCGGAGAAATCCTCCCCGGCAAGGTACTGGCCCATGCGCCGGAGAATATGCAGCCGCGCCACGTTGACGATCTTGGGATCGTAATCGACGCCGAGCAGCGTGAAGAACTCCTCGGCTGCCGAGGCCTTGTTGAGCTGTGCGAGAATTCCATCAGCCATTGTCGGTCTCCATCTGGCTCTGCGAGGTGGACGCGCCGGTGTCCCTGGCGCGCCTCTGCATGTGGCTCAGCCGCGCTTCCAGGAACTCGACGCGGTCGAGCAATACGGCAATGGCGTCGCCAACCGGATCCGGCATCAGATGATGGTCGAGATCGATCCGGCCGACGACGCGGCGATGGCCGAGTTGCGGGCGTACGACGCGCGCGGGAATGCCGACCACGGTGACGTCGGGCGGCGTGCTGTCGATCACCACCGAATTGGCGCCGACGCGCGAGCCGGCGCCGACCGTGATCGGCCCGAGGATCTTCGCCCCCGCCCCGACCACGACGCGATCCTCCAGCGTCGGATGGCGCTTGCCGGGAAACCACGACGTGCCGCCAAGGGTGACGCCGTGATAGAGCGTCACGTCGTCGCCGATCTCGGCGGTCTCGCCGATGACGACGCAGGCGCCATGGTCGATGAAGAAGCGTCGGCCGATGCGCGCGCCGGGATGAATGTCGACATTGCTGGCGAAGCGGCCGAACCAGGACAGAAGCCGGGCGGGAAAGCGCCAGCCCGACGTCCACAGCCGGTTCGCGAGCCGGTACCAGATCACGGCATGAATGCCGGGATAGGTCAGGAGCGTCTCGACCTGGCCGCGCGCGGCGGGATCGCGCTGGCGCACGCAGCCGATGTCCTCACGGATCAATTTGAGCAGAGACGGCTTCACCGCTTCCGGTGGAGACGGTTCGGCGAGCGGAACATCGACGACGCATGCCATGGGACCCTCACGCGCAATTGAGAAGCGAGCGCTCGCGCACCTCGCGCCAGATCGCCCTTACCGTCTCGTGGGCAACCGCGCCCTTGTGCTCGACGGCATGCCGGCGGACGCGGGCGAGGACGTTCTTTGCTTCTTCGGCGCTGGCGGACAGCTT
>NZ_JAEMSD010000373.1:0-2238 GCF_016462955.1 Bradyrhizobium sp.
TCATTTCCGCACATGTTCGCGCGCATGATCCGCACCGAGGACCCCACAGCTACGGTCGACGTCGTCAGCATCCCCAACGGTGACGCGCTTCCCCATCCCGGCAAGCTCGAAGCGGTGCTGATCACCGGCGCCGCGGCGGGCGTCTATGACGGGCTCGACTGGATCGCGCCGCTGGAGGATTTTGTCCGCAAGGCTTACGCCAGCAAAACGCCGATGGTCGGCGTCTGCTTCGGCCACCAGCTGATCGCGCAGGCACTCGGCGGCACGGTCCGCAAATCGGAGCACGGCTGGGGCATCGGCCGGCATGTCTATCAAGTGCTGCCGGAGAACGGCGTGATTGACGGCGAAGCGGTTGCGGTTGCCGCCTCGCATCAGGACCAGGTGATCGAGCCGCCAAGCGACGCGCTGACGATCCTCTCATCCGACTTCACCCCGCATGCCGGCCTGCTCTACGCCAATGGCACGACGCTGACCGTCCAGCCGCATCCGGAGTTTGACGTGGAGTTCGCGCGAGTGTGCTGCGAGCTGCGCGAAGGGAAAGCGCCGGAGGAGGTCGTTGCCACGGCGAGGCAGTCTCTCGCGCAGCCGCTGGACAGCGCGAAACTCGGTGGGGCGATTACGCGGTTTCTGGCTCGAAGGCCCGTCCCCTCATCCTGAGGAGCGCGCTCTCGCGCGCGTCTCGAAGGATCGAGGCCCCCGCTGCTGCAGCGAGGCCTGCATGGTTCGAGACGCCGCTTCGCGGCTCCTCACCATGAGGATCGACAGGTGCTTGCGCGGCTCAGAACGGCTCGCTTCCCAGCCCCGGCACATCGGCCGGCCTTGGCCCGGGCGCAGGCCAGTGAAACCGCCGATCCTTCTCAGTGATCGCGATGTCGTTGATCGACGCTTCGCGGCGCTTCATCAGGCCGTGCTCGTCGAACTCCCACTGCTCGTTGCCGTAGGAGCGATACCACTGGCCGCTTCCATCATGCCATTCGTACTGGAAGCGCACCGCGATGCGGTTGCCGTCGAAGGCCCAGAGGTCCTTGATCAGGCGGTAGTCCTGCTCCTTTTCCCATTTGCGGGTAAGGAAGGCGACGATGGCTTCGCGCCCCTGAAACACCTCCGAACGATTGCGCCATCGGCTGTCCTCGGTATAGGCGAGCGACACGCGCACCGGATCGCGCGAATTCCAGGCGTCCTCGGCCATGCGCGCCTTTTGCGCGGCTGTTTCTCTGGTGAAGGGCGGAAGCGGCGGGCGCGACATGATGGCCTCATCGGTTGGTCGGGGCTGCGAATTTATCGCCGCCATTGGCGGAGTCGATAGGCCATCCGCTATCGAGCGATCACGAAAGCAGATCGGCCTTCATGAGCTGGCGGATCGACTTCGGGATCGGCTGGGCGCGGCCGCCGCTGATGAAGGCAACGCGGACCTCGGCCTTCACCAGCACGTCGTCGCCGCGCCTCACCTCCTGCGCCAGCATGATGGACGCCCCCTTCACCGCGACCGGCCAGGTCACGATGTCGAGCACGTCGTCCATCCGCGCCGGCTTGAGGATATCCAGATGCATCGAGCGCACCACGCAGGCGAAGCCTGTGCCCTCCGTCTCGGTCTGCTCGAACAGCGCCTGCTGTTCGGCGCCCATCAGCCTGAGATGATTGGTGCGACCGCGCTCCATGTAGCGCAGGTAATTGGCATGATAGACGATGCCGGAGAAATCGGTGTCCTCGTAGTAGACGCGGACCTGCATGTGGTGGCGGCCGTCGCGGATCTCGCCGTCGAGATGGGCAGTCACGTCACGAGCCTCTTCGCTTGTCGCTGTGGCTCCGTTTTGCGCAAAAACCGCGGTCCGCGCAAGCCAGTCAGGACACAACCGGCGCGGCCCGCCCCAGCGTTACCTCGACGATCTCCGGCGGCACGCCGACGCGGAGCGGCATGATGCTGCAGCCGAGGCCGCCGGAGATGATGACGTCGCATTTCAACCTGACGTGACCATAGGCGAGCTGGATGCCGTGCTGCGGCGGCACCGCGGGCGACCAGCCGAGCAGGCGAACCTGGCCGCCATGGGTATGGCCGGACAGTTGCAGCGCCACACGCGCCGGCACGCGCGGCGCGATGTTGGGCTCATGGGCGAGCAGGATGATGGGCGCATCGTCCGTGACCTTGGCAAGTGTCGCGTCGAGATCGTCCGCACCGAAGCGCGTCATGCTGCGAAACCGGCGTGCCGGAAGGAAGGCGAGCTGATCGCCAAGTCCGGC
>NZ_JAEMSD010000373.1:2248-6785 GCF_016462955.1 Bradyrhizobium sp.
TTTCTATCGCGCGGTGAGCGACAGTCACCCCCTGCCCGGCCCGCTGCACCGTTCTGTCATCCCAATAATCGTGGTTGCCCATGACGGCGTGGACGCCGAGCGGCGCCTTGAGGCCCGCCAGCACGCGCGCCCATTCGGTACACGGAATGATGCGCGTGACCTGATGCAGGCCGGCGACATAATCGCCGAGCAGCACGATGAGGTCGGCGTTCAGGGCGTTGGTACGGTCGACGATGGCCGCGACCCGGTCCAGCGGCATCCAGGGATCGCAGGCGTGGAGATCGGCGATGACGGCGATCTTCAGCGGAAGATCGGCCGGCCACTGCCGCGGCACCGGATGATAACGGGTGACGCGAAGCCGCAGCATCGGCTCGACTCCGACGCCGTAGGCTGCGGTCGAGACACCGAGCGCGGACAGGCCGCCGACGGAACGGAAGAAATGACGGCGCGTGATCATGGAAGCCCGATGTTCATACAGCCTTCTGATGCGGCCCGATTGGAGCGGAATTGGGGTGCGCTGGTGCAGGCCGTCTGCATCTGCGTGCAGAGGCCTGCAAAAACATTACCAGCGGCTTTCGCCAATCAACGCATCCAGCCGCGTCTTCAATTCGTCCGGGACGCGGTAATACCAGACGCCGCCGAGCAGATCGCGAAAACGTTCATTGACACGCGCCTCGCGCTCGATGCGGTCGATCGTTCCGGCGCTGATCACATCTTCGAGGGGACCGGCGGCCAGCAGCGACAGCAATACCGGATTGGCCTCGATCTTCAGAATCTCCAGGATCAGGTCGATCATCCCATCGGGATCGTCCTCGCGCAGGTCGCGCTCGAAATCCATGATCGCGAAGAAATTGTCGTCCTGATCGCGATCGGACCTGGAATATTGCTCGACCCAGGCGCGGGCGAGCGCAGCGGTCGACATGTTGGCGCAATCGAGCGGCTCGCGCGGCGTGCGCTGGGCCAGATGGTCGACCTGCCAGGCCTTGCTGTCGGCGCATGCGGCAAGGCGCGACATCAAGGGATCGTGGGGATCGACATGCACGCCGCCGAGCAGCCAACGCAGCCGATCATTGCGTGCCGCCTCCTGTTCGATGCGCCCGATCACCTCCTCGCCATGCGCGTAGAGCAGCGACAGCAGGAACTTGTCGTTGAGCTGCATCACGGTCGGCTTGTCGGCCTCGGTCCTGAGCACCTCCAGCACGAGATCGAGCGCGGCTTGCGGCCGGCGGTGCGGCAGATGATCGAAATAGAGCTTCAGGGCCCAGACACTGCCGACCTGGTCGCGCCGGCTGACGCGCTGAAGCGCGCACCACATCGCTGCCAGCTCGCTGATCGGCATCGGGTCCAGGAACGCCTCGGTCTCGTCAGGCGTCCGCAGTTGCGGCGCGGCGGCGATGACCTCGAGCAGCCCGGTGTCGTCCGTCGGCCCCATTTCTTCCAGCTCCAATCCGTATTCGTAGACGGCGATGCTGCTCGCCGCACGTTCGGATTAGTGATGGGATCGAAGCGGTCGGTTCACCGCTGGCGGCAGTCAGTCGTCCTCGGACGGGTCGATGCCGAACAAACCGAATTGAGCCGGATCGCGGTTTGGTTCGGCGAGGCCGAGATGGCGGAAGGCATGCGAGGTCAGCAGCCGACCGCGCGGGGTACGCTGGAGATAGCCGCACTGGATCAGATAGGGCTCGATGATGTCCTCGATCGCATCGCGCGGCTCCGACAAGGCTGCGGCCATGGTCTCGACGCCGACCGGGCCGCCGCCATAATTGAGCGCGATGGTCGAGAGATAGCGTCTATCCATTGCGTCGAGGCCGGCCGCATCGACTTCGAGCGCGCTCAGCGCGTGGTCAGCGATCTTGCGGTCGATCTTGTCGGCATCGGCCGCCGAAGCGAAATCGCGCACGCGGCGGAGCAGGCGGCCGGCGATGCGCGGCGTGCCGCGGGCGCGGCGCGCAATCTCGTTGGCGCCATCAGCGCTCATGCCGACATTGAGCACGCGGGCGCCGCGGGTGACGATGCTCTCCAGCTCCTCGATCGTGTAGAAATTCAGCCGCACCGGAATGCCGAAACGGTCGCGCAACGGATTGGTGAGCAGCCCCGCGCGCGTGGTGGCGCCGACGAGCGTGAACTTCGACAGCTCGATCTTCACCGAGCGCGCCGCCGGGCCTTCGCCGATGATGAGGTCGAGCTGGAAGTCCTCCATCGCGGGATAAAGCACTTCTTCGACCGCGGGGCTGAGGCGATGGATCTCGTCGATGAAGAGCACGTCGCGCTCTTCGAGATTGGTGAGGAGCGCTGCGAGATCGCCGGCCTTGGCGATGACAGGGCCCGAGGTGGCGCGGAAACCGACGCCGAGCTCCTTCGCCACGATCTGCGCCAGCGTGGTCTTGCCGAGGCCGGGGGGACCGACGAACAGCACGTGATCCAGCGCCTCGCCGCGCTTGCGCGCCGCCTCGATGAAGATCGAGAGGTTCTTGCGCGCCTGCTGCTGGCCGACGAAGTCGGACAGCGATTGCGGCCGCAGCGCGGTGTCGCCGACGTCGTCGCTGCGGCGCTCGGGCGAGACCATGCGGCTGGCCTTGGGATCGCTCACTTAGCGAACTCCTCGTAGGGTGGGCAAAGGCGCTCTTCGCGCCGTGCCGACCATATCGCTCCGATCGTTCCGAAAGTGGTGGGCACGCTTCCGCCTTCGCTCTGTGTGCTACGGCGGACAAGCCGCTTTGCCCAACCTACGAGTTCGACCATTGACGCGCTCACTTTGCCAGTTCCTTCAGACCAAGCCGAATGAGCTGCGCGGTCTCGGCATTCTCGCCCGCGCTACGCGAGGCCGATGCGATCGCGGCGGCGGCTTGCGGTTGGCCGTAGCCGAGATTGACCAGCGCGGAGATCGCATCGGCAACCGGCCGCGGCGCGCGCTGGTCGTCGACGGCGCCGGCGAGATGCACGACGGCGGGATCGACGTTAGCAAAGGCCGGCGCCTTGTCCTTCAACTCGGTGACGATGCGCTCGGCGACCTTGGGGCCGACGCCGGGCGTCCGCGCCACCGCAGCCTTGTCGCGCAGCGCAATGGCATTGGCGAGATCGGCCGGCGCGAGCGTGCCGAGCACGGCGAGCGCGACCTTGGCGCCAACGCCCTGCACGGTCTGGAGCAGGCGAAACCATTCGCGCTCCTGGTCGGTGCGAAAGCCGAACAGCTTGATCTGGTCCTCGCGGACGTAGGTCTCGATCGACAGCACGGCGGCTTCGCCGGGCGAGGGCAGATGCTGCTGGGTGCGCGAGGAGCAATGCACCTGGTAGCCGACCCCGCCGACGTCGAGGATGACGAAATCCTCGCCGTAGGAATCGATCAGGCCCTTGAGCTTGCCGATCATCTCAAGACCCCGGCTGCGTGAGACACTTCGTTCTCGTCATGGCCGGGCTTGTCCCGGCCATCCACGTCTTTGACATCGGCAGGAAAGAACGTGGATGCCCGGGACAAGCCCGGGCATGACGGCGAGGACGCGTGACGATCAATCATATCCCCACCACCTTCAGCCGCAGCGCGGTGCTCTGGCGATGATGGGCGTGGGTGATGGCGATGGCGAGCGCGTCGGCAGCATCCGCCGACGGCGGCTCGGCCTTGGGCAGCAAAATCTTGAGCATCATCGCGATCTGTTGCTTGTCGGCGTGACCGGCGCCGACCACCGTCTTCTTGACCTGGTTCGGCGCGTATTCGGCGACAGAGATGCCGAACATTGCGGGCGCCAGCATGGCGACGCCGCGGGCCTGGCCGAGTTTCAGCGTGGCAACGCCGTCCTTGTTGACGAAGGTCTGCTCGACCGCAGCTTCCATCGGCTGGTGGTTGGAAAGAACGGCCGCGAGGCCCTCATGGATCGCGAGCAGGCGGCTCGACAGCGGCAAATCGTCCGGCGGCTCCACCGAACCGCAGGCGACGTAGATCAGCCGGTTGCCCTCGGCCTCGATCACACCCCAGCCGGTGCGGCGCAGGCCGGGGTCGATGCCGATGATGCGAACGGGGCCACGAATCGGGAGAGCAGTCATGGGCCAGTGATAGCGGCTGGCCGGACTGAGGGAAACAGAAACAGAACGGAAGTAACAGGGGAAGTGGGCGCGGCCGATCCCTACCCGCCCATCTTCGCCATCAGCGCGTCCGACACCTCGAAATTGGCGTAGACCTGCTGGACGTCATCGTGCTCGTTGAGCAGGTCCATCAGCTTGAGCAGCTTCTCGCCGGTCTCGTCGTCGACCGTCACAGTGTTTTGCGGCTTCCAGATCAGCGCGGCCTTGCGCGGCTCACCGAACTTGGCTTCCAGCGCCTTGGCGACGTCGCGATAGCTTTCGGTCGAGGCGTAGATCTCGTGGCCGCTCTCGCCGGACACCACGTCGTCGGCGCCGGCCTCGATCGCCGCATCCAGCACGGCATCGTCGGAGGCGACGCTGCGGTCGTATTCGATGATTCCGGTGCGGTCGAACATGAAGGAGACCGAGCCGGTTTCGCCGAGATTGCCGCCGGACTTGGTGAAGTAGGAGCGGATGTCGG
>NZ_JAEMSD010000830.1 GCF_016462955.1 Bradyrhizobium sp.
CCTTCTTGCCGCTCCGGAAATCCTGCGGCGCAACAAAGCAGCCCTTCCAGATGCCGGCCCCCGTGGCCTTGGCCTCGGCCGCAGCCGGCTTGACACTGGTCTTGACTGGCTCACGGGCGAGGGCAAAGCCGAGCTTGACCAGTTGCTCGTTCAAGCTGGCCTTGTCGCCTTCGGCCGTGCAGATCGCCCGGTGGCGTTTGCCAAAGCTCTTCTCCGGACCGACGTCGTCACAGCGCACCATCCGTCCCTTGATGAGCTTGGTGAGCTGTTCGCGGGCCGCGATGCCGCAGGTCCAGGAATCGGCATGGTCGTCGATGCAGACCTGGTCGAGCTCGGGCGCGTCGACACCGTCGAGCCGGTAGGTGACGTCCCCGAGCTGGATCGAATTGCCGTCCCGGGCGGTCGCGGCGGTGGTCAGCGCAAAGACCGGCCCGGACGATCCCAGAAGCCCGGGCAATGCAAAAAACGAAACGAGCGCAAAAGCGCGGGCGGCGGCAAAGAAGTTTCGGAAGGACATACGGTCTCGCTATCGATGGCTCGGGCGCCCTGTTCCTAGCATCGGGATGTGGCGATACCAATGGCCTGCGCCTCGCGAATTGCGACATTCCGGCCTCGCGGCTTTACTCGGCCATCGCTCTGACTCTATCGTTCTCCGGCCACGCTGACCGCGTGCGGCCGGATCGCCCGAAAAGCGGCGAGGGCGGGAGGACAAGGTGCGATGAAAGACCCCGTGGACGTGCTGATCATCGGCGCCGGCGCATCTGGCGCCGCGGTGGCGTGGTCGCTGGCCGAAACCAAGATGCACATCCTTTGCCTGGAGCAGGGCGGCTGGATGAATCCGGCGGAGTATCCGAGCACGGGCCGCGACTGGGAGGCCAAGTTTTACGGCGAATGGTCGTCGAGCCCCAACACCCGAGGCCGGCCCGAGGACTACCCGATCAACGACGACAACTCGCCGATCAAGGTGGTCAACTACAACGCGGTCGGCGGCTCGACGGTGATGTACACCGCGCACTGGCCGCGGCTGCATCCCTCCGACTTCAAGGTGAAGACGCTGGATGGCGTCGCCGACGACTGGCCGATCGATTACGACGCGCTGACGCCGTTCTTCGAAGAGAACGACCGCATGATGGGCACGTCCGGCCTGTCGGGCGATCCGCTCTCGCCGCTGACGCATCCGCCGATGCCGCAACAGCCGATGGGCCTGTCCGGCGCCGTCATTGCCAAGGCCATGAACGAGCTTGGTTGGCACTGGTGGCCCTCGGACACCACGGTCGCGACGATGGACTATGAGGGACGGGCGCGCTGCATCAATCTCGGCCATTGCACGCCGGCCTGCGCGCAGGGCGCAAAGTCGTCCACCGACATCACCTATTGGCCCCAAGCCATCCGTGCCGGCGTCGAGCTGCGCACCCATTGCCGGGTGCGCGAGATCACCACCGACGAGAACGGCATGGCGTCCGGCGTGGTCTACTACGATAAGGACGGCGTCGAGCAGTTTCAGCCGGCGCATGTCGTCATCATCGCCTGCAACGGCGTCGGCACGCCACGGCTGCTGCTGAACTCTGCATCGGGACGCTTTCCTAACGGGCTTGCAAATTCGTCCGGTCTCGTCGGCAAGAACCTGATGTTCCATCCCTATGCGCAGATCTACGGATTCGTGAAGGAGCCGACCGACAGCAATCGGGCGCCGCCGACCTGTCTGTGGAGCAAGGAGTTTTACGACACCGACCTGTCGCGCGGCTTCGTGCGCGGCTACGCCATCCAGTTCGGCCGCGGCGCAGGGCCGGTGTTCGAGGCGGTCGCCAGCGAGCAAAAAGGCATACTGCCCTGGGGCGCGG
>NZ_JAEMSD010000831.1 GCF_016462955.1 Bradyrhizobium sp.
GCATGCAGGGGCGCGGCCCCGCCGAACGCGATCAGCGTATGCTCGGCCACGACCGCGCCGCGCTCGACCGCATGCACGCGCGCCGCGCTCGCCATGTTCTCGCAGACGACCTCGTGCACGGCATAGGCCGCGGTTTCCGCGGACAGGCCAAGCGGCGCACCGACATCGCGCAGCAGGGCCTGCTTCGACAGCTCCGGATCGAGCTTGATGGTGCCGGCCGCGAACGCGTCGGGGTCGATCATGCCGAGCGCGACGTCCGCATCGGTCACCGCGGGACGCTGACCGCCACGGCCGTAGCAGGCGGGTCCAGGCTCCGAGGAGGCGCTCTCCGGGCCGACGGTGACGCGCTTCATGGCGTCGACATGCGCGATCGAGCCGCCGCCGGCGCCGATCTCGACCATCTCGATCACGGGAATGCGCACCGGCAGGCCGGAGCCTTTCAGGAAGCGCGCGGCGCGATCGACCTCGAACACGCGCGAGGTCTCGGGCTGGTATTTTTCGATGAGGCAGATCTTTGCCGTGGTGCCGCCCATGTCGAAGGACAGCACCTTGCTCTCGCCGAGCCGCGCTGCGATCTGGGCCGCGAAGATCGCGCCGCCGGCGGGACCGGATTCGACGAGACGCACCGGAAAGCGACGCGCGGTCTCGATCGAGGTGACGCCGCCGCCTGACGTGACGAGGTAGATGGCGCCGCGAAACTGCTCGACCTGCAAGGCATCGGCCATGCGGGCGAGATAGCCGTCGATCAGCGGCTGCACATAGGCATTCGCAACCGCCGTCGAGGTGCGCTCGTATTCACGGATCTCCGGACACACGGCCGACGACGCTGTCACCGAGATGCCAGGCATCTCCTCGCTGATGATCGCGGCCGCGCGGCGCTCGTGCTCTGGATTGGCATAGGAATGCAGGAAGGCGATGGCGACGCTCTCGACACCGAGCTCGCGCAATTTCGGCGCGAGCGCGCGCACAGAGGCTTCGTCCAGCGGGAGGCGAACGGCGCCGTGCGCGTCGATGCGCTCGGGCACGGTGAAGCGGAGACTGCGCGGTGCCAGCGGCTTCGGCTTGTCGATGCCGAGATCATATTGGTCGTAACGGCTTTCGGTGCCGATATCGAGCACGTCGCGAAAGCCTTCGGTCGCGATCAGGGCCGTCTTGGCGCCCCGGCGCTCGATGATGGCGTTGGTCGCGAGCGTCGTGCCGTGAATGAAGACATCGATGTCGCTGATATGAGCACGCGCGTCCGTGAGAATGAGGCGCATGCCGTCGAGCACGGCCTGCTCGGGCCGCTGCGGCGTCGTCAGCACCTTGCGGGTTTTGCGGTCCTGCCCCACGTCCAGCACGATGTCGGTGAACGTGCCACCGATATCGACGGCAAGCCGTACCTCGGCTCCCTCAAGCATTCCAAATTCTCCGTGCTGATCGTCAAGACTGGGTCCAAAAGCGCAGCAATTCCCGTGCCATGAGGCATGCCTGCAGCGCTGTGCCCGGCTATTTTGCGCGGCACCTATGCAATAGGCAAGGCGTGTTCGCCGCCGGCGCGATCAGAGCAGGAATGCAAGCGCCGTTTCGCAGCGCTCCTCGACTTTCAGCGCCAGGAGATCGTCGGCGCGGGTGCGTCCGAGATTGACGGCGGCGATCGGAATGTTGCGCTGCGCAGCCGCCTGCACGAAACGGAAGCCGGAATAGACCATCAAGGACGAACCGACGACCAGCATGGCATCGGCCTGCGCCAAGTGATCCTTCGCCGTCGCCACCACGTCGCGCGGCACGTTCTCGCCGAAGAACACGACGTCGGGCTTGAGGATGCCGCCGCAGGCGTCGCATGAGGGCACCTCGAAGG
>NZ_JAEMSD010000832.1:0-1615 GCF_016462955.1 Bradyrhizobium sp.
GCTCGCCGAGAATCTCGACAAGGGCGCGACCACGCGCACCGTCGTTGCCGTCACCGAGCGCAACGGCGCCGATGCCAATACCGATGTTGCCGACGCATCCGACACCCCGGCACGGCCCCCCGCGCAGGTCCAGGCCGCGGCAGCCCCGGCCCCCGAAGCTGCCCCGTCGCGCCTCGCCGCGCGCCTGGCGACCCTTGCGGCGGCCACCGCCGCGATGCCGCCCGCCCAGCACCGAGCTGAACCCAGCAAGCCTGAGGTTCGCCCGACCGAATCCAAGATCGAGCCCGCGCCGCTCACCAACGGCGTGATTTCGAGCCAGCCGCTCTCTATCATCCCCGGCTCGTCCGAGCCGATGAAGCCGGTCCGGGTCAAGACGGTCCAGGTCAAGGCCGGCACCGTGAAGGTCGCCTCCGCCGCCCCTGGCCAGGTTGCGCCGCCCATCACCAGCACGATCCCGTCCCGTGCGGAGGTCGCTGAGACCTCCGGTGCCGTCGTCGCAAAGGCCGATCTCGTCAGCAAGCCGGAGCCGGTAAACCAGCCGGAAACGTCGAAGGTCGAGAACGCCCGCGCCGAACTGCCGCGGCAGCCGGCCGGCTTCGGCACCGGCAACGGCATCTTGGGGGTGCTGCCGGCCGCAACCGCGGCGGCGCCCGTTCATACCGGCCCGAAGCTCGCATCCGCCGACCCGGCGCCGCAGCCGATCCAGATGAGCGCCCCCACCAAGCCGGTCGTCAGCCACAGCGGCTGGATCGTCCAGGTCGGCGCGCTCGAGAGCGAGAGCGAAGCCAAGCAGCGCATCGACGCTGCCCGCAATTCGGCACGCGGCCTGCTCAGCAAGGCCGATCCGTTCACCGAGCCCGTCGTCGCCAAGGACAATCGCAAGCTCTACCGCGCCCGCTTCGCCGGCCTCGAGCGCGACCAGGCGGAAGCCGTCTGCCGCACGTTGAAGCGCGCCGAGATCTCCTGCATCACCGTTCGCAACTGATCTCCTTCCCCATACCAGACCAAATGCCCGCGCCATGCGCGGGCATTTTCGTTTTGGGGATGGGGTAATGCCGAGGCAGTTCACGACAAGGCCGTTCCACGACAACCTCTCGTCAAGGATTTACGGTTAAAACTTTACTCAAGGGATCGACCACGCCAACAAGGGCGGGCGACGGCAGACAGAGCAGAACGGAGCTCACGCGGGTACGAGCGTTTGTAGCGTGGTGCCGGAGTTAGCCGTTATGCGTGCGAAGCAGAGTATCCTTGGCCTCGTTTACCCGGGCAGCGAGATACGTCGAGCCCCCCTGGTCGGGATGGAGTTTCTTCATCAGGGATTTGTGCGCCCGGCTGATGTCGTCACGCCCCGCTCCCGGCTGCAAGCCAAGGATCTGATAGGCCTCCTCCGGCGTCATTTTGCTGCTCGCCGCAGAGCGGCGCTGCCGCCCTGCCGCATCGCCCTGCGCGTCCTGACGCCAAGCGGGAAACCGGCGGTCCAGATAGCTTTCAATTAAGGCCACGCTCTCGGCGTCGAACGTCGGGACAATCGCCAACAAGCCGGCGAGATCGAACTCGCCAAGGTCGCGCCCGGCATGAGGCCCGGCGACGATCTGGCCGGTCAGCTGGCCAGTGT
>NZ_JAEMSD010000832.1:1625-1839 GCF_016462955.1 Bradyrhizobium sp.
CATGTCCAGGAACGGCGACCGCACCCGCGAGGTCTGCCCCGACGGGCGCGTCGCGCCGCCGCCGAACAGCCCACCGAGATTGCCGAAGCCTGCATTGGCCAGCGGCGTCCAGCCGAGCAGCCCGGCGCCAAAGATTCCGAGCGGGATCGCCACCGCCAGTTCGCCCCGCAATCCCGTGAAGGCCGCGACCGCCAGCGCAAGAACGCCGCCGCCG
>NZ_JAEMSD010000374.1:0-255 GCF_016462955.1 Bradyrhizobium sp.
CAGTGTGCTCGACGGCGATCCCATCCGGCAGAACGTCATCAACCAGGACGTGCTGAGCTGAGCGGGCGCTGGGCGGGCGACACATTCCGCCCGCCCCCAGAACGCCAGAAAGCGTCCCATTTTGGTGCAGATCGGGCCCCAACTCAGCCTTAATCAAACGCGCGTAATGGGCTTGAAGCGCGCAGGCAGTGGGACAGACTGGCCCGCGCGCCGAGCTGGAGGATGGCCCTTGGCAGAGATCGACCCGACCGACCA
>NZ_JAEMSD010000374.1:265-6771 GCF_016462955.1 Bradyrhizobium sp.
GTTCGCCAGACCGAGACGGAAATCGTGGTGGTCGGAGAGCGTGAGCATTGTGCTTCCGACGAGCGGACAATCGTCGACGAGCAGTCCGCTCTCGAGGAGCATCCAGCCGTCGAGGACGAGCATCCAGTGGTCGAGGAGCAGCCGCTGGTGCCGGAACACACGGATGCCGACGGCTACAGCAAGGTCGGGCCCGGTCCCATGGTGGCGATCCGTCTCAAATGGACGGTCCATCGCGGCGATGACGGCCAGTACTACGTGCACGAGACCATCGGCGAGCAATCCGTCCCCGTGGTCAGCGGCCCGATGACGAGCGAGGCTGCCGTGCGTTTCGTCGACGCGCAGGAGGACGAGTCCCACCGTCGTTTCGAAGAGCTACGCAGCGAGATCGCCGGCCGCAGCTCTCTCGCCGATTACGAGCGCAGGGGCGAAGCATAAGGCTACTGCCTGAGGCCTTTCCACCCCTCTCCCGAAGGGAGAGGTCGGAGCGCATCGAAGATGCGATCCGGGTGAGGGGTTACTGTCTGACTGGATGTTGCGGCCCCTCACCCGGTCCGACCTCTCCCCGCCGGGGAGAGGTGGACACCGAGCCCAGCCAACTACGTCCTTCCCAAAAAATCCTTCTTCACGAGCTCGACCCCGGCGTGCCGCAAGAGGTCGTAGGCCGTGGTGACGTGGAAGAAAAATTGCGGGACGCTGAACGTCAGCAGCAGGGTCCGCCCGGTGAAGGGCAGCTCGGTGCCGTTCTTCAACCTGAATAAGACACTCCGTTCCGCCGCCGCGTCGATCTCGGCGCGCGGCAGGCTTTCGATGAACGCGATCGAGGTCGCGATGCGCGCCTGGAGCCCGGCCATGTCGTGCTCGAGCGCGGGCATCGTGACCGGCTCGCGATCGGCCAGCAAGGCCGATGCGACCGTGGCGTGGCGGCAGGCTTCACCGACCTACTGCGCCAGATCGTACATGTCGGGCGCAAGGCGCGTGCCGAGCAAAACGGTCGGATTGAACTTGCGCGCCTCGGCATAGGCGACGCCCTTGTCGAGCAGGATCGAGAGATTGCGCAAGTACGGCACGAACACGCCGACCGAAGCCTCGTAGAACGAGATCGTCATGCCAGGATTTCCCCATCGTCCGGCGTGTGGTCAAAACCGCCGTCGAACGGCTGCACAATGACAAGCTCGGAATTTCGATCGAAGACGGCCGCTCTCCAAGAGGATCTACACGGCTCGGTTCGACCGGAGCGATATTTGTTGGCGCCACGCGACATCAGCAGTTGAAATCCCCGTTCCAGGTTCGCCTGAACCCGAATTGAGCCGCCTCCTGCTGTCCCCTGCCTCCGCCCAACTTTGGACCGTCTCCGGGCCTATTGAACCCGGAACAGCAGGACGACGACTCATACCCAGACAGTGATCTGGATCACTTTCTGCGATCGAGCCGGCGCGTAAGCGTCGGTCCGGGGACCATCTGTTCAGGAGACGGACATGAGGAAGCTGTTGGCCACGGCCGCATTCCTGTTGGCGAGCACGGCTGCTCAGGCACAGTACACCTTCGAATATGGCGGGCGAACCATCCGCATCGATCCCGACCGGGGCACGGTGCAGATCCCCGGCGTTTACGACAACACCGGCCAGAGCAAGCCGAAGAAGGCCAAGAAGAACGAGCAGGCGCCGCAGCAGGCCACGGTCGACCCGCAGGCGCCGGCTGCTCCGGCGCCAGCAGCTCCCGCTGCCGCGCCGCCCGCAGCCGTGCAGGCACCTGCGGCGGCTGCCGTCGCGCCGCCTCCTGCGCCGCCGCCTCCGGCTCCCCCGGCGGCCGCGACCGCGACCAATACGCCCGCCCAAACCGCCGTGGCTCCGCCGCCCGCACCGCCTCCGGCCCCTGCTCCGGTCGAGCAGCAAGCTGCGCCTGCCGCGGCCCCATCGCCCGCGCCTGCCGCCGCGACGGCTCCGCCGGCGCCGCCCGCTCCGCCTCCTGCCCCCGCTCCCATGAAGGCCGCGGCAGCCGCGCCCGCACCGCCGCCCGCCGCCACGCACGATCTCAATTCACCGCTCGGCGTCTGGCTGACCGAGGAGAAGGAAGGCAAGGTCCGCATCGAGCAATGCGGCACCAACCTGTGCGGCTATTCGGTCGATTCCAAATCGAACCAGAACGGCGAGCAGGTTCTGATCAACATGAAGCCCGGCAAGGACCAGAAATGGTCCGGCCGTATCCTCGATCCCAACTCCGGCTCGACTTACGATTCGACCATTGCGATGAAGGGCACCGACCGCTTGCGCGTGCAGGGCTGCGCCTTCGGCGGTATGTTCTGCGGCGGCCAAACCTGGACGCGGGTGAACTAGGGTCCGGTTTCGACCTTCCGATTGAAGAAGGGCCCGCGACGCGGGCCCTTTGTTTTTGCCACGCTGCCGTTGCGACGTGCGCGACCTCACAGTGCCTGGTTCGCGCGTGAGCCCCCTCACATCGCAGGTTCCGAAGGGCTGCCATGGTCCCCGCATAGTCACCCACAGGGGCGTGTCATGAACGGTTTTCCCAAAGGTCTCTTCGCCATCCTCATCGCCATCGCCTTCCCGCTCGCGCAGGCTGATGCTGCGACGAGCACTTTCGACGGCACATGGAATGTCCGCATCGCCTCGTCGAGCGGAACCTGCGGCCACGGCGCCACGGTGGCGATCGGCATCAACAACGGCCAGATCGCCTCGAGCAACGCGGCCGTGACGGCATCCGGCCGCGTCGCCGACGCCGGCAGCATCAACGTCACCTTGAGCACCGGTATCAAGCGCGCCGTCGGCTTCGGCCGGCTCAGCGGCAGTTCAGGTTCGGGCACCTGGCGCGGGGCCATGTGCACGGGCACCTGGACGGCGGAGAAAATGTAGGTGCCGTGTCCCGGACGCGGTGCAGCGTGTAACGCTGCGCCGCAGAGCCGGGATCCAGTGCTCTCACTGGTACGAAGACTTTGGGCCCCGGCTCGGCGACGCATCGCCAAAAGCGATGCGTCTTGTCCGGGGCACGTCAGTCAGCCGATAGCCGCCCCATACTCCGCGTCCGTGACCGGCTCCAGCCAGGTCGAATAGACGCCGTCGAGTGCTTCCTGCATGGCGATGTGGCACATGCCGTTGGTCGGCGAGGCCCCGTGCCAGTGCAGTTCGCCCGGGGGAATCCAGACGGTGTCGCCCGGACGGATCTCGCGGATCGGCCCGCCCTTGGTCTGCACGCGCCCGACGCCGGAGATGACGTAGAGCGTCTGCCCGAGGGGATGATGATGCCAATTGGTGCGGGCGCCGGGCTCGAACGCGACGCGCGAGCAGTTCAGCCGCGCCGGCGCGGGCGCCATGATGACGGGGTCCTGCCACACGGTGCCGGTGAAGTTTTCCTTGGGCGCGCGGCGGGTCGGCCGCGTGCCTGCAACTGTGATCTCCATGGGGTCCTCGCTCCTGTTACTTCTTGCTCGCGGCGTAGCGCGCCTTGGTCTCTGCGTTCATGGGATAGAGGCCCGGCAACGCCGCACCGTTGTTCACCTCGTTCACGATCCAGGCTTCCATCCGCTCCTGCTCGACGCCCTCGTTGAGCACGTGCTCGAGCATTGCCTGCGGGATCAGCACGCAGCCGTCCTGGTCGGCGACCACGATGTCGTTCGGGAATACGGCGACGCCGCCGCAGCCGATCGGCTCGCCCCAGCCGACGAAGGTCAGGCCCGCAACGGAAGGCGGCGCGGCATAGCCGTCGCACCACACCGGCAGATTGGTGCCGAGCACGCCCTCGACGTCACGCACCACGCCGTCGGTGACGAGCGCGGTGACGCCACGCTTGACCATGCGCGCACAGAGGATGTCGCCGAAGATGCCGGCATCGGTGATGCCCATGGCGTCGACCACGGCGATGCATCCTTCCGGCATCGCCTCGATCGCGGTGCGGGTCGAGATCGGCGAGGACCAGGATTCCGGCGTCGCCAGATCCTCGCGCGCCGGCACGAAGCGCAGCGTGAAGGCCGGCCCCACCAGGCGCGGCAATCCCGGGCGCAGCGGCCGCGCGCCCCGCATCCACACATTGCGCAGGCCCTTCTTCAGCAGGACCGTGGTGATGGTGGCGGTGGTGATGCCGGCGAGGGTCTTGCGGGCTTCGGGGGACAGCGACATGGACGAGAACGAGCTCCAAGGTGCGGGACAGAACGCGCGCATCTTGCGAGCCGCCAGCCTTGCGTCAAGGGCCAAGAGGCTCGCAATAACGCAGGGCCGCCAGCCTGTTATGCCACGCGATAACAAGGCTTTATCACATGCCCCTGGATTAATTTATTGGACTTGCGGGCGCATTTACGCGAAGCAGATGAAGCGGAACTCGAACACCCGGGGGCCGCACTCCTGTGAAGCCCGAATTCGACAGCGCTCTGACAGCTCAATGGCCGCGACGCTTTCCCCGCCCCGCCTTCTGCCCAGTGGCGACAGCGCCGTCACGGTCGAGTTCAGCCGCACCATCGATGACATCGCCAACCAGCGCGTGCTGGCGCTGGACAAGGCGCTTGCGGCGAGCCCGATCAAGGGTATCGCCGAGACCGTGCCGACCTATCGCTCGCTGCTGGTCCACTACGATCCCGGCCTGATCGGGTTCGACGCGCTCGGCGACGAGCTGCTCGCGCTCGCCAGCCAGCCGCTGCGCCCGGCGACGAAGGCGCGCCGCTGGCGTGTTCCCGTCGCCTATGGCGGCGAGCACGGCATCGACCTCGAAGACGTCGCCAAAACGCTGGGCACCACGCCGGACGATATCGTCGCCAGGCATTCGGGCGGCGACTACAAGGTTGCCATGATCGGCTTCACGCCGGGCTGGTCCTATCTCAGCGGCCTCGACAAATTCCTGCACATGTCGCGACGGCAGTCGCCGCGGCTGCTGACGCCGGCAGGCACCATCTCGATCGGCGGCGTCCAGGCCGGGATCCAGTGTCTCGCCGCGCCGAGCGGCTGGCACCTGCTCGGCCGCACGCCGGTCAGGACCTATCAGCTCCACCGCAATCCGACCTTCCTCACCGAACCCGGTGATCGCGTGACGTTCTTCGCCATCGACCACAAGACGTTCGAGGAGATGGACCGCGCTGCGGAAGCCGGCGAGATCGTCGCCGAGCAGGTGGACGCATGAGCCGGCTCGTCGTCGCCAGCATCGGCCCTGCCAGCTCGGTTCAGGACGGCGGCCGCCTTGGCGCGCAGCGCTACGGTCTCACAGTGAGCGGCGCGATGGACCGGCTGTCGCTGGCCGCGGCGAACACGCTGGTCGGCAACGAGCCGTTCGCGGCAGCAATCGAGATTGGCCCGTTCGGCGCCTCCTTCACCGCGCGAGAGGGCGCCGTGCGCCTGGGTATCGCAGGTGCGCCGCGCAATGCAGACGTCGCCGGCCATCCCGTCGCGATGGACACGTCAATCACGCTGAAGGACGGCGAGACGCTGACGCTGGGCTTTGCCCGCGGCGGCGCCTTCACCTATCTCGCAATCGAGGGCGCCATCAAGGGCGAGCCTGTGTTCGGCAGCCTCGCCGTGAATGCCCGCGCCGGTCTCGGAAGCCCCTACCCGCGCCCGCTTCAGGCGGGCGATGCATTCACGGTCGATGCTGCAAGCGGTGCGAGCGAGCTGCGCATCGAGTTGCCCAAGCCTGCGGCCGGCCCGATCCGCGTGCTGCTGGGCCCCCAGGACGACGAGTTCGACGAGGCCAACAAGGCCCTGTTCCTGGATAGCGAATGGAAGATCTCGGCGACCTCCGACCGCATGGGCTACCGGCTCGAGGGTCCCGCGATCAAGCATCTGCACGGCCACAACATCGTCTCCGACGGCACCGTCAACGGCAGCATCCAGGTGCCCGGCAACGGCGCGCCGATCGCGCTGATGATGGACCGCGGCACCTCGGGCGGCTATCCGAAGATCGCAACCGTGATCACGGCCGACATCGGCCGCCTTGCCCAGACTTCGGCGGGCACCGCGTTCCACTTCAAGGCCGTCAGCATGGCCGAAGCGCAGGACGAGGCGAGGAAGTTTGCGCAAGCGATCCGCAGCCTGCCCGATCGCCTGCGCTCCTCCGACACCGTCGCCCTCAACATCGCGGCGCTCAGCGATGCTAACGTGGCGGGCTATGCGGTCAGCGCGGTCGATGCCGGGACGTGGCAGGTCACGGCGGAGCCGTAAGCGACAACAAGACCAGAGGCGGAGAGCACCCATGAAGACAGTCGATCTGAATTGCGATCTCGGCGAGGGTTTTGGCGCGTGGGAGATGGGCAACGATGCCGCGATGATCGAGCTGGCAAGCTCGGTCAACGTCGCCTGCGGCTTCCATGCCGGCGACCCCGACATCATGCGCCGGACTGTGGAGTTGGCGAAAGCGCGCGGCGTCTCGGTCGGCGCCCATCCCGGCTATCGCGACCTGCACGGCTTCGGCCGGCATCCGATCGCAGGGCTCAAGGCGTCCGAGATCGAGAACCTCGTCGCCTACCAGATCGGCGCGTTGCAGGCGATCGCGACCGCGGCCGGCCACAAGGTGAC
>NZ_JAEMSD010000833.1 GCF_016462955.1 Bradyrhizobium sp.
CGAGTGCCGCCGACGTCCTCCACCGCATCAACGAGATCAGCTTCAACTCGTCCCTGATGCGCGAGATGCGCGCGATCGCCTTCGCCGCGAGGCTGATCGACGGCGGCGAGCTCGACAGCGAGAGGCACAGCCGCATGTACATGCATTGGATCGGCAACGACCAGCTGATGTCGCAGCTCGGCACGGCCACGCAATTCCATCCCGAGTGGAGCCTGCTGTGCCGCCTGCGCAATGCGGGCCGCGAGGCGGCGCAAAGCTGGCTGGCGGAAAACTTCGACCAGATCGGGAAGTCCTCGACTGTCGACCTCGCGGACATGTTTCTTTAAAACGCGAAAACAACCCCATGCACAGTAGCCGGGGTTAGCGGAATCAATGACTTGCCCATTGGGTCATGTTCTTGCGGATTTTTCGAAGCTGGTTTGACTCGTCGGGCAAAACAGGGGCATGATGTCACCATGCCTCGACACCCCCTTGAAGTCCGCATCTGGTGCGCAAGCACTCCGCGATTGGACAAGAGTGCAGCCGTTCGGGGAACCCGCGCGCCAAATGTGATCGTCATATCCTTTGATCCTGCTTGACAGTTTTGTGTCTCAGGCGGACCATCGCAATGGTCGCAGACAGGCGACGCGCAACGTCCACCTCATGAGCAAGGGGAGGTCTATGACTCCACCTCCGCAAATCCAGCCGCGTTGATTGCGATGGAGCTCGTTCGGACTATCGCATAGCGGCAGAAACCGCGAACGGCACGCCGGGTCAAGGTTTAGCGGGCTGCATCAGTGAGGCAAAGCCCCTACCTTCCCGGCGCTGTTTCTTGCATCACCGGTCGCGTTAGGCGGCCGTGACGTAGCTGGCCTCGACTGCCGTCATTGACATTCTGCCTCTTGTCCTCCTTTTCCTGGCCGTCATTCCGGGCCGATCCTCCGAAATAGCGCCGTGGTTCCAGATGGCCTTTGCGCGACGTGAGCGCGCGCCTCGTCCTTCGAGACGGCGCTGACGCGCCTCCTCAGGATGAGGCTAAGCGGCATGGACCTTGTTGAAGCTCCTTCCGCGCACGCGGTCCTATTCCGGGGGAGCCCGCGTAAGCGGGTGTCTCGAAAGATCGCGACGCGCGCGAAATTGGCCTGCGACGGCGTCAATCGAACTCGCGAGTTCCCCCATCATGGCATCGCGGCAAATGCCAAGAGAATGTCGCCTCGGAGGCCCATTTCCGACACAGGCCGGGGGCGAATAACGGCTATCCGACATGACGCATGCGCTTTGGCGGTGACGGTCTCGACACCGCCGGCGCATGCATTTTTTCAGGGACTCTTCGTGTCGCCCAAGCTTGCCCCCGCGCTTCTCGCCGTTCTCTTCCTCGCGATCTCCTTTGTCTCTACCGCCAGCGCCGAGGCGCCTCGGCCGGCGCCGAACGATGCTGTCGCGCTGTCAGGCGAGGAGGCCAGGCGCGCGCTGGAGACGCTCCAGGACGACAGGAAGCGCGCGCAGATGATCGATACGCTGCGTGCGATCGCCAATGCATCCGGTCCGCAACAGCCCGCGACGCCCGCGACCGAGCCGAAATCGCCGATCCCGCTCTCGGCCGACGGCCTCGGTGCGCAGCTCCTGCTCACCGTGTCGGAGGAGATCGGCGAAATCTCGCGCGAGATCGCCGGCATGGCGCGGACGCTCACGCACTTCCCGGCGTTCTATTATTGGATCATGCGGACCGCGAACGATCCCGCGGCCTATCACCTTCTGATCGAGATCGCCTGGAAGCTGGCGCTGGTGTTCGGCTTGGCCTTCTGCGCGGAATGGGTGATCTTCCGCCTGATCCGGCGTCCGGTTGCGTTCCTGGATG
>NZ_JAEMSD010000834.1 GCF_016462955.1 Bradyrhizobium sp.
GGCCTCGACCATCAGCGTGCGCGCGGCCTGCGTGATCAGGTCGAGCGCTGCGCCGGCGACCTGCGGCTGGCAGCGCAGGCAATAGGGATCCTGCACACGCTCGTCACCTTCGAGGTGCGAGAGGCGGATGTCGCTGCCATCGAGCAGCGCCGTCAGCGTTGCCGCCGCGGCGATCTGCCCGGCGTGGCCGCGCAGCGCCTGGATCTCGGGCCGGAACGGCGCCGTCGAGGCCATCGCAGCATCGACCGACAGCGCCCCGGTCACGAGCGCGGCGCGGGCCAGGCGAAACCCACGTAGCACGCCTGATAGGGCGTAGGCGGTCGAGAACTGTGTCCCGTTGATCAGCGCGAGGCCCTCCTTGGGGCCGAGCGTCAGCGGCGAAAGGCCTGCAGCCGCCAGCGCTTCAGCGCCGGACACGGTTTTCCCGTCAAGGATCGCTTGCCCTTCCCCGATCATCACGGCCGTCATGTGCGCAAGTGGCGCAAGATCGCCGGAGGCGCCCACGGAGCCCTGCTGCGGCACCAGTGGCGTGACGCCACGCGCCAGCATGTCCTGAAGCTGCTCGATCAGCTCGCGTCGCACGCCTGAGGCACCACGCCCGAGCGAAATGATCTTCAGCGCCATCATCAGGCGAACGATCGGTTCCGGCGTCGCCGGGCCGACACCGCAGCAATGCGAGAGGATCAGGTTACGCTGGAGCCGTGTGGTCTGATCGGGCGGAATGCGTTTCGACGCCAGCTTCCCGAAGCCGGTGTTGATGCCGTAGACCGGCGCGTCGGCCCGCGCCGCCTTCGCGACGATCTCCGCCGCGGCCTCGACGCGTGGCCAGAACGACGGATCGAGCACGACGGGCGCACCGTCGAGCACCCGCGCGAAATCATCGAGTCCGACCGTCCCCGGCTTGGCGACGATCGCTGCGCCCTCGTTCGTCATTGTCCTCTCCACACCCGGCGGTGCAGCGGATTGAAACCGATGCGGTAGACCAGCTCGGCGGGCCGCTCGATATCCCAGATCGCAAGGTCACACCATTTGCCCGCCTCCAGCGTGCCGGCCTCCTCGAGGATACCGAGCGCTCGCGCACCTTCGCGGGTGACGCCGGCGAGGCATTCGGCCACAGTCATCCGGAACAGCGTCGCACCCATGTTCATCGCGAGCAGCAGCGAGGTCAACGGCGAGCTCCCGGGATTGCAGTCGGTCGCCAGCGCCATGGGAACACCATGCTTGCGGAACGTCTCCACCGAAGGCTTCTGCGTCTCGCGAATGAAATAGAACGCGCCGGGCAGCAGCACCGCAACCGTCCCGGCCTTCGCCATCGCGGCCGCACCGGCCTCGTCGGTGTGCTCCAGATGATCGGCCGAGAGCGCCGAGAATTTCGCGGCGAGCGCGGCACCGCCGAGATTCGAGAGCTGGTCGGCATGGAGCTTGACCGGCAGTCCAAGTCCCCTCGCCGTCTCGAACACCCGCGCGGTCTGCTCGGCGGAGAATGCGATGCCTTCCATGAAGGCATCGACAGCATCGGCAAGGCCGGCGTTTGCGACCGCAGGCAGCATCTCCCTGCAAACGAGATCGATGTAACGATCCTTGTCGCCCTCGGCCTCCACCGGCAGCGCATGCGCGCCGAGGAAGGAGGTGCGGATCGCGACTGGCCTCTTGCGGCCAAGGCTCCGCGCGGCCGCGAGCTGCCGCAGCTCCGTTGCGGTGTCGAGACCATAGCCGGACTTGATCTCGATCGTGGTTGCACCTTCGGCGATCAAGGCATCGAGCCGAGGCAACGCGCTTGCGATGAGCTCGGCCTCGCTTGCCTTGCGGGTCGCCGCCACGGTCGAAACGAT
>NZ_JAEMSD010000375.1 GCF_016462955.1 Bradyrhizobium sp.
ACGCGACCGGATCGGAGCTGTTCGAGGCGATCACGCGACTGCCCGAATACTATCCGACGCGCACCGAGCTATCGATCCTGAAGGAGCGCGGCAGCGAGATCGCGAAGATCATTCCGGAGCACGCGGCGCTGGTCGAGTTCGGCGCCGGCGCGACTACCAAGGTCCGCCTGTTGCTGAGCCACTGCAAGTTCGCGGCCTATGTGCCCGTCGACATCTCCGGCGACTTCCTGAAGGCACAGGCGAGCGGGCTGAAGCGGGATTTTCCCTCGCTCGGCATCTACCCGGTCGCGGCTGACTTCACCACGCCCTTCGAGCTGCCCAAGCAGGTCGCCACCATGCCCAAAGTCGGCTTCTTCCCCGGCTCGACCATCGGCAATTTCGAGCCGCAGGAAGCGCAGGCCTTCCTGAAGAGCGCCCGCAAGATCCTCGGCAAGGGCGCGCAGATGATCATCGGCGCCGACCTCGAGAAGGACGAACGCGTGCTCCTTGACGCCTACAACGATGCCGCCGGCGTCACCGCGCGTTTCAACCTCAATGTGCTGGTGCGCATCAACCGCGAGCTCGGCGGCAATTTCGATCTGTCCGCCTTCACCCATCGCGCCATCTACAATCGCGAGCGGCACCGCATCGAGATGCACCTGATCAGTAAGAAGGCCCAGACCGTGCGGCTGCTCGGCACCAGCTTCTCGTTCCGCCCCGGCGAGAGCATCCACACCGAGAACAGCTACAAATACAGCCTCGAACGCTTCGCCGCGCTGGCACAGGGCGCCGGCTGGCGCGTGCGCGAGAGCTGGACGGATGCGGCGAAGATGTTCTCGGTGCACGCACTGGAGGTCGCGGAGTAGGAGCCGCAGCCGTCGTTCGCTGGCGTCAATCAGGCTTGCACCGTTCAACCGACACGAGCCGTTCGTCCCGGATGACGGCGCGGAAGCTATGGGTGCTCGGCTTCCCGCACGACCATGACAGATACTCACCGTCTCGCTGGAGCGGCTCCCCGAGCCAGAAAACGACCCTTGATACGGGGTCGCCCGGCTTGAGGCGGTCGAGCCATTGCGTTGGGTACGCCCACTGCCCGCAATCGCCCTGCCAATAAACCGGTGTTATGCAGCCCCCGATCGCAGGCTTTCCTCCGATGGCCCGACAGGCCGCCGGGACCCGGCCAAGCGCCCAGCCCTTGGTGGCTTCCTCTATGATCAATATCGCGGCTATAGCAACGCCGAAGATAATGACGCGCCGCATGCCGCGCTTACGCCTCTTCTACCTGCGATCCGAGCGACAGCGACTCCCATACCGCCACCACGATCATGATCACGGTCGTCGCGACCGACAACCACAGCGGTGAAAGGCCGGCGGCGAACCACCACAGCACCAGCAGGAGGACGATGCCGACGCCGTGCGAGAGCTGGAGGAAGCCGCGGATCGCCAGCTTGAACAGGATGGTGCCGACCAGAAACACCAGGGGACCACCGATCGTGCTAATGATCGTGCGGATGTCGGAATGGCCGGACGGATGCTTCAGCACCAATTCGTCCGAAACCGCGGTCAGGATGATGCCGGCGATGATCGGCATATGCAGATAGGTGTAGGCGAGTCGCGCCAGGCGGCCGGACTCGCTGGACTTCGAGATCCGCTCGGCGCCGGCCTCTGCGCCCTTATGGAAATAGATCCACCACATCACGACGGCGCAGGACAGCGCCGAGACGAAGGCGAGAATGTTGCTCGCGGTCCACTCCAGTTCGGCGAATGTCGCGCCGTTGACGACGATGGCCTCGCCGAGCGCGATGATGACGAACAGAGAGCAGCGCTCGGCCATATGGCCGCCTTCGACGGCCCACGCCTCGACGGACGAGAACCCCAGCATCGGCACCCAGAATCGCGCCGCCGGCGAGACGTACTCCCAGGCCACCGCCGCGATCCACAGCCATAGCCGCGTATTTCCCTCGGCCAGACCGCCTGCGATCCACAACACCGCTGAGATCGACAGCCAGGTCAGGATGCGAATCGCGTTGTGCCGCACGGCCGTTCGATGCGGCGGCGTTGCGAGCAGCCAGAACGCGGTACGTCCGACCTGCATCGTCGCATAGGCGATCGCGAACCACAGGCCCCGCCCCTCGAAGGCCGTCGGGATCGTGGTCGAAAGCACGAGGCCGCCCAGCATCATCGCAAATAGCAGGAGGCGGACCGGCGTCAGCTCGGGATTGAGCCAGTTGGTGACCCAGGCGGTGAAGACCCAGACCCACCACACCGCGAGAAACAGCACCGCGACGTGCAGCGCGCCGAGTGGCGTGAAGTGGTGCAGCAGCGTGTGCGAAATCTGCGTGACGGCGAAAACGAAGACGAGGTCGAAAAACAGCTCGACGAAGGTGACGCGGCTGTGCTGGTTCGGCACGATGACGCGGAACATCGCGCCGCGCGGGTTATCCGCAGCCATAGTCACCCCCTAAGCATGATCCGGAAAAGTGCGAAGCGGCTTTCCGGAAAGATCATGCGCAACAACGACCTAAAGCACGATGACGCTTCATTCAAATCTCATCGCTCGTTAGGCATGGTCAGGTCAGGCGCAGCTTCGTCACGTGCCGGGGACACCGGTTTGCAGCGCCAGCGCGTGCAGCACGCCCCCCATCTGGCCGCGCAGGGACTGGTAGACGATCTGGTGCTGCTGGACGCGGGACTTGCCGCGGAAGGATTCCGAGATCACGGTCGCGGCATAGTGATCGCCGTCGCCGGCGAGGTCACGGATGGTCACCTCGGCATCGGGGATCGCTGCCTTGATCATCGCCTCGATATCGTGGGCGTCCATGGGCATTCGGGTCTTGCTCCTTCTGGTCGGATCGTTCGAATCGCAGCCGGGGGTCCCCTCTCCGGCAGGGACCAAACTTAGCGTGAACGGGCTTCTAGGTCACGCCTTCCGGTACTATATCCGTGATCCCATCACGATAAAGGCACGACAAAGTGCCGCGCGCGGCAGATCGATCGAAAAGGCGTGACATCATGAAGCTTCCAGGGCCTGACCACCCCATCACCATCACCCCAAATCCCCGGCGCGTCCGGGTGACTGCGGGCGACATCGTGATTGCCGAGACCAGCAAGGCCCTGACCTTGAAAGAGGCGAGATATCCGGCGGTGCAATATGTGCCGCGGGAGGACACCAACATGGCCCTGCTCGAGCGTACCGAGCGCACCACCCATTGCCCGTACAAGGGCGACGCCAACTATTACAGCGTCAAGGCCGACGGCAAGACGCTCGACAACGCGATCTGGACCTACGAGACGCCCTTCCCCGCCATGGCCGAGATTGCGGGCCATCTGGCGTTCTATCCGGACAAGGTGAAGATCGAGGAAGTGGGGTAGTTTTTAAAACTGTCATTCCGGGGCGCGTCGCAGACGCGAACTACGGTGCGCAATTGCGCACCTGAGAATCTCGAGATTCCGGGTTCGGTCCTGCGGACCGCCCCGGAATGACTCGCGGAGCTACGCCCTGAAGATCGTGAGCCCCAGGACCAGCAGCACCAGGAAAATCACGACGAAGACGTAGAACAAGAGGCGGGCGATATCGGCGGAGGCCGCCGAGATGCCGGTGAAGCCGAGCACGCCGGCCACGATCGAGACAAGCAGGAAGATCAGCGCCCATTTCAGGATCGTCATCGAAAAACTCCGAACTGCCGCTTTTTCGCGGCTTCGCTTTCTTGCGAACGCTAACTTCGCTATGCGGAACTGGTTCCCAGAGGTCGTCGGGGCGGACCTTGCGAAACAAACTGCCCTTGCTGAATCGAGTTCCCGGCGGCACAGTCCGGCGGGACCAGGATCGGGGCGGCCCACGATGACGATGTCACATTCAGCGACGATCGACGCACAGGTGCATGCCGCGCCGCAGAGCAAGGTGCGCAATATGGCGATCGATCGCGCCCGCACCTTCCTCACGCTGGTGGTGCTGCTGCATCACGCCGTGATCCCCTATACCTATTTCGGTCATACCGATCCGAACTATTTCTTCGGCTTCGACATGATCGTGCTCGCCACCGACAGTTTCTTCATGGCGATGTTCTTCTTCCTGTCGGGGCTGTTCGCCTGGTCCGGCATTGCCCGGAAGGGAGTGCGAGGCTATTTGGCAGATCGCCTGCTTCGGCTTGGCTTACCCTTCGCGATCTGCGCCCTGACGGTCATTCCGCTCGCCTACTACGCGATCTCCCTGCGGGAGCATCCCGAGATCGGTTTTGCGGAATTCTGGTGGAATATGGTGACCAAGGGCCCGTGGCCGAGCGGGCCGATCTGGTTCTTGTGGGTCTTGTTCGCCTTTGACCTCGTTGCCTGCGTTTTGTACCGGCTGTCACCCAACCTGCTCGATCCGATCAATCGCCTCTCGCTGTACGGTCGGCGTCGGCCCGCCGTGTTCTTCGCGGTCATGCTGGCCGTCACCGCCGCGTTCTACATTCCCGGGCGGGTTCACTTCGGACCGAGCAACTGGTTCGAGTTCGGACCCTTCTCGGTCCAGCACGGGCGCGTAATGCTCTACGCGACCTACTTCTTTTTCGGTGCCGGCGTCGGCGTTGCGCAAATTGATCGCGGGCTGCTCGCTGTCGACGGCCGCATGGCAAAGGTCAGCTGGGACTGGATGGTGCTGGCGATCGTTCCGTATTGCCTCCTATGGGGGCTGATCTTCATCAAGCGCGAAGTACTGGGCAACCCCTCGCCGTTGCCGGACTGGTATGAAGCGCTTTATGCCGTCTGCTTCACCGTCTTCAGCGTGGCCATCATGTTTCTGATCCTGGCCATTTTCCAGAGATTCAAGCAGTCAGGCTCAGCCAAGCTGCTCGATCCCATGCAGAGCGACGCGTTCGGCATGTTCCTGGTGCACTATCCGATCGCGCTGTGGCTGCAGTATTGGCTGTTCGACTATGACCTGCCGGCGATCGTCAAGGCCACGATCGGGTTCGTACTGACAGTCGCAGCGAGCTGGGCGCTGACGCGCGCGTTGCGGCAGATCCCGGGCGCGTCAAAGGTGTTGTGAGGCATCACCTCGCGTCACGGCGAGGTCCGTAGCCCGGATGAGCGCAGCGATATCCGGGGTCCTGCCACAAGCGACAGCGGTCCCGGATGTCGCTTCGCTCATCCGGGCTACGGCACCGACGTTGAGGCAGCCGCTTACGCCGCCTTCCCGCCCATGTACTCCGGCAACCAGCGCTCGTGTGACGTCCGCAAGCTGTCGATCGCAACCGGCGCCTCGCCCGCGATCGCGATCGCATCGCCGCCGGTGGTGCCGATGCGTACGCAGGGCACCTCGCAGCCGCGCATCTTGGCGAGCACACGGCCGGCTTCGGTTTCCGGCACGGTGACGAGATAGCGCGCCTGGTCCTCGCCGAACCAGTAGGCGTGCGGCACCAGCGCGGTCGGCGCCGCCAGCAGCTTGGCCCCGATGCCACTCGCGATCGCCATCTCGGCGAGCGCGATCAGCAGGCCGCCATCGGAGAGGTCGTGCACGGCGGTGGCGGTGCCCGCATGGATCATGCCGCGCACGCAATCGCCGTTGCGCTTCTCGGCGGCGAGATCGACCGGCGGCGGCGCGCCCTCCTCGCGACCGCAGATGTCGCGCAGATAGACGGACTGGCCGAGCCAGCCATGGGTCTCGCCGACCAGCAGGATCGCCTCGCCCTCGGCCTTGAAGGCGAGCGACGCCGACTTGGTGAAATCGTCGAGCAGGCCGACGCCGCCGATCGAGGGCGTCGGCAGGATCGCGCGGCCGTTGGTCTCGTTGTAGAGCGAGACATTGCCGGAGACGACCGGAAAATCGAGCGTGCGGCAGGCCTCCGAGATGCCCTTCAGGCAGCCGACGAACTGGCCCATGATGTCCGGGCGCTCAGGATTGCCGAAATTTAGATTGTCGGTGATCGCAAGCGGCCTGCCGCCGACGGCGGTGATGTTGCGCCAGGCTTCGGCGACGGCCTGCATTCCGCCTTGATAAGGATCGGCCTCGCAATAGCGCGGCGTGACGTCGACGGTCAGTGCAAGACCCTTCGGCCCGTCCTCGACGCGCACCACCGCGGCATCGCCGCCGGGACGCTGCATCGTGTTGCCGAGGATGACGTGGTCGTACTGCTCCCAGACCCAGCGCTTACTGCACATGTCGGGCGTGCCGATCAGCTTCTCCAGCGCAAGCCCGAGGCCCATCGGCGCCGGCACGTCGCGGGCGTGCACCACCGGCAGCGCGGCCGAGGGGATATGCGGCCGGTCGTAAAGCGGCGCCTCGTCGCCGAGCTCCTTGATCGGCAGATCGGCCATGACGTCGCCGCCATGCTTGACCACGAAGCGCTTGCTCGGCGTGGTGTAGCCGACCACCGCGAAGTCGAGGCCCCATTTCCTGAAGATCGCCTCGGCTTCCTTTTCCTTTTCCGGCTTGAGCACCATGAGCATGCGCTCCTGGCTTTCCGAGAGCATCATCTCGTAGGCGCTCATGCCGGTCTCGCGGGTCGGCACCGCGTCGAGATCAAGGTCGACGCCGAGATCGCCCTTGGCGCCCATCTCGACCGCCGAGCAGGTCAGGCCCGCCGCGCCCATGTCCTGGATCGCTATGACGCAGCCCTTCTCCATGATCTCGAGGCAGGCCTCCAGCAGCAGCTTCTCGGCGAAGGGATCGCCGACCTGTACGGTCGGGCGCTTCTCCTCGGACTTGTCGTCGAATTCGGCGGAGGCCATCGTGGCGCCGTGGATGCCGTCGCGCCCGGTCTTGGAGCCGAGATAGACGATCGGCATGTT
>NZ_JAEMSD010000376.1:0-1446 GCF_016462955.1 Bradyrhizobium sp.
CCGAGCATCCTGAACGATGTCAACCTGAGAATACCGGCCGGGCAAATCGTCGGCATCGTCGGCACTTCTGGGTCGGGCAAGAGCACGCTGGGAAAGCTGATTCAGCGGCTCTACCTGCCCGAGTCAGGCCGCGTGCTGGTCGACGGCAACGACCTTGCCGCAGTCGACCCGACCTGGCTGCGCCGGCAGGTCGGCGTCGTGCTGCAGGAGAACATGCTGTTCAACCGGTCGGTGCGCGACAACATCGCGCTCGCGGATCCGGCCCTGCCGATGGAGCGTGTCGTGGCAGCGGCAAGGCTCGCCGGCGCCCACGATTTCATCCTCGAGCTTCAGGACGGCTACGACACGGTCATAGGCGAACGTGGCAGCACGCTGTCCGGCGGCCAGCGCCAGCGCATCGCGATCGCGCGCGCACTGATGACCAATCCGCGCATCCTGATCTTCGACGAAGCCACCTCCGCACTCGACTACGAGAGCGAGCGGGTCATCCAGCAGAACATGCGCGAAATCACGGCAGGCCGTACCGTCCTGATTATCGCGCATCGGCTGTCGACCGTCCGGACCGCGGACCGCATCATCACGATCGAGCGCGGGCGCATCGTCGAGGACGGCTCGCACGATCAGTTGATCCGCAGCGGCGGCCGCTACGCGACACTTCACCGAGTCCAGGCAGGCATCCATGAAGTCGGCTAGGGCGATGCTTGCCTTGCTCCGCAGGCCAACGCGCACGCGCGACGAACTGGCATTCCTCCCGGCCGCCCTCGAGATCGTGGAAACCCCGCCCTCTCCGATTGGCCGGGCCATTTCCGCGGCGATCTCGGTGGCCTTCCTGATCGCGCTGGTTTGGGCCAGCATCGGCACGGTCAATATCATTGCCACCGCGACCGGGAAGATCGTGCCGGATGGTCGCACCAAGGTCATCCAGCCCTTCGAGACCGCCGTTGTGCGTGCCATCCACGTGAAGGACGGTCAACGCGTCAAGGCCGGCGACCTCTTGATCGAACTCGACCCGACCATGAGTCAGGCGGAGCTCAGCCATCTCCAGAGCGACCTCGTTGCCAGCGAACTCGACATTGCACGGCTGCGGGCCGCGCTTGCCGGCGGCGACGAAGGCAAATTTGTCCCGCCCCAAGGCGCTACCCCTGAGCAGATCCGGACCGCCAAACGATTTCTTGCTTCGCAAACGGCGGAGCAGGCAGCCAAGCTGACCGCACTGCAATGGCAGGGCACGCAGAAGAAGGCGGAGCGTGCCACCACCGAGGCCTCGATCGGCAAAATCTCCTCGTTGATTCCGATCCTGCAGCAGCGCGTCGACGTACGCAAATATCTCGTGGACCGCGAATTCGGCTCCAAGCTGCAATATCTCACCGAGATGCAGGATCTCGTCTCCTACCAGCAGGAGCTGCTCGTTCAGAAGAGCCACTTCGTCGAGGCCGACGCGGCCGT
>NZ_JAEMSD010000376.1:1456-6728 GCF_016462955.1 Bradyrhizobium sp.
CACTCTCGAAGAGGCCCATCATGATTTCGGTCACGACGCGGCCGTGGGTGGCATCGAGGAGACCTTGCGGCGGACGGAAGCCGAATATCAACGCGGCCTGTTCGACGAGCTCGCCAAGGCCGAGCAGAAGGCGGCAGGCCTGCGACAGGACATCGTCAAGGCCGAGCAGCGCACCAGCCTTCTGCGCCTCAGCGCGCAGGAGGACGGCATCGTCCAGCAGCTCGCCGTACACTCCATCGGCGGAGTCGTCACGCCGGCCCAGACGCTGATGGTCTTGGTGCCGACCAGCGGCGGCCTCGAGATCGAGGCGATGATCTCGAACCGCGACATCGGCTTCGTCCGTCCGGGTGAAGAGGCCGCGATCAAGATCGATACCTTCAGCTTCACCCGTTACGGGTTGCGCCAAGGCAAGGTGCTCAGCGTTTCCCAGGATGCCATCGTCCGCAACAAGCCCCCGGAGAAGCCCGGCGACACGCCGACCGGCACCGAAACGGCGTCAAGCGAGCCGAAAGGCCAGGAACTCGTCTATTCCGCCCGCGTTTCGCTCGATCGCCCGGAGATGGACGTCGATGGGCGTACCGTTAATCTGGCGCCCGGCATGGCCGTCACGGTGGAGATCAAGACCGGCACACGGACCATCCTGAGCTATCTGATCTCGCCGCTCGTTCGCTATGGGCAGGAAAGCTTGCGGGAGCGCTGAAACGCGGAGCATGTCGCGCGCGGCGAACGGCTTGCTCCAGTTACGCCCGTCGCTGGGACACCATCAAACTGGTCCAGAATTTCAAAGACTTGGTGCGCTCGGAGCGAACCGAACTTAATATGCCTACATTGAATTCGTTGATCTTTTCGCCCTTAAAACCCTCGATTGGGGCCCAGCGCGGGGCTCGTTTTGGGGCTCAGTTAAGTGGTCTGTTTGGCGGGCTTGGATTTCAGGCGCCGCTTGACTTCTCGCTCGATTGCCATCCGCACGAACTCAAGCCAATCGTTTTACGCCGCGTGAGCGCAGTCAGCTAGGCGGCACCTCACCGCGCTGCGCATTGCCGAAGGCGACCACCCAATCGCGCTGCTCGTCGGTATCCGGCACGATCAAGCCGCGCGAAGCTCTAATCAGCGCGAGCGCTTCTTCCGCTTCGATTCCGGAACAGATCAGTACGCAAGCGGCAATCACCGAAGACCGACCAATCCCCGCCCGGCAATGGATCGCTATGGAACGACCATCGCGCATGCCGGCGGCCAATAACTGAGCGATCTGCGAAGCCTCCCGTCGGGATTCTGGTAGTCCACGATCTGGGATCGGGAAAGAAATGAAGTCGATTCCACCAGAGCGGCAAAGCTCGGCTTCATACTCTAACCCAAGGTCCGAAACCTCTTCGTGCTCTAAAAGGCTCACCACCACATCGACGCCGGAGTTCTTCCACTCGTTCACCTCCAGCTCTAACCACTCGTCGGCGCGAGGACGCGCCATAATCGCTATCCGTCCAGCCGATCGAATCTCAATCCAATGTAATCGGGACATCCAAACCCTTGTTGCGCAATCAACTCCACCGCAGCGTCGCATAACCCACGCTCACCGGCAGGGTGCCTCCGCCGAGCGGATACGCTCTGCCAAAATGCTACTGACGAACGAAATCAGACTTGCGTCCAAAACTCGGAGAGCCGGTTGGACGTTTGAGGTTTAGAGCTGAAAACGATCTTTGGAATGGCTCAGCAGTTGAAGCATGAAGATGCTGATTGGGGCCCACCATGGGGCCCAAATTTAAAAATTGGGGTCCACCAAGTTTCGCAACCTCTAAAATAGATGAGCTATTTCATGTAATTAGAGGATTGATAGGATAATATTCTTGGTGCGCTCGGAGGGACTCGAACCCCCACGGTGTTACCCACTGCCACCTCAAGGCAGCGCGTCTACCAGTTCCGCCACGAGCGCTAGGAGATGCCGGCCTGAGGCTTGAAGGCTGGCCGGATCAGCGGCGCCGATCTAACAAATCCATCAGGGGGATACAAGCCTGCAAAGACCCTGAATTCCACAGGCTTGGCAGGAAAAAGCCGCCCTCCCCGGGAGATCAGCCCTAGCGGGCGCGTCCAGGGCCGTCGGCGCGCGCTTCAGCGCCCTACCGGGTCCCCGCCGATCGCGGCAGCATCTGCTTGACCTCGACCGCGATCCGGTTGCGATCGACCAGCACGACCCCGGAGGCCACCGGCAGATTGTTGGCGAGCACCTTGACCTCGTCGGCCTCGGTTGCGTCCAGCTCGATGATGGCGCCGCGGGAAAGACGTAATACTTGATGGATCGGCATCGTGGTCGTCCCGAGGACGACCATGAGATCCACGGTGACTTTGTCGAGAGTGGGCACTGTCGGGACCGCCGCAACCTGGGACTAAACGATTTGGGACGTGGCCAAGGGACTTGGCATTTGCCCCCGAGATGATCACCACGTTATGGTTAGCCAATGGTTAATTCGCCACAAAACCCTCGCCAGCAGCTCGATTTGAGGTCGTTTTCCGCCTCCGGCGGTAAGCCGGTGGAGTGGCGGATCTCGGACGCGCCGGTGCCCTACCCGGACGCCGTGGCCGCCATGGAGGCGCGCGTTGCCGCGATCGCGGCGGGCGAGGCCCCGGAGCTGGTATGGCTGCTCGAGCACCCCCCGCTCTACACCTCCGGCACCTCGGGCAAGGACAGCGACCTGCTCGACCCCCGCTTCCCGACCTTTGCCACCGGGCGCGGCGGACAGCTGACCTATCACGGTCCCGGCCAGCGGGTGGCCTACATCATGCTCGACCTCAAGCGCCGCCGGCCGGATGTGCGGGCCTATGTCGCCAGCCTCGAGGAATTGATCCTGAAGACGCTCGCTGCCTTCAACGTCCGCGGCGAGCGGCGCGAGGACCGGGTCGGCGTCTGGGTCAGGCGGCTCGACAAAGGCGCGGATCACGAGGACAAGATCGCGGCGATCGGCGTCCGCCTGAAACGCTGGGTCTCGTTCCACGGCATAGCCATCAATGTCGAGCCGGAGCTGTCGCATTTCGCCGGCATCGTTCCTTGCGGTGTCGCCGATCCCCGCTACGGCGTCACCTCGCTGGCCGATCTCGGCCAGCTCGTGACCATGGCCGATGTCGATGTCGCGCTGCGGCGGGCCTTCGAGCAGCTGTTCGGGCCGACCCGCGCGCTGCTGCCGGACGCGGCGATCTAGGCGCTTTCCCGTCCGCTTCACGCGGTGCTCATTCTCCGCGGATGCGGAATCAGCTACGCTTCGTTCCGGTGCCGCCCACGCCTCCCCCCTCCGCCGGGAAAGCAGACCTCATGCCGGGCGAGTTTACCATCGGCCGACTGTTCGAGCGCCAAGCATAAGGAGGGATTGCGCTTTCTGCTCGCAATGGGAGGTTTTGACGATGAGACTCTCTGCGCCCATCTACCATCTGAAGCGCAAGGCGAAACGCCTGTCCCGCGAAGCCGGCATTCCGCTCCACGACGCGCTTGACCGTGTCGCTGCGGCGGAAGGGTTTTCCGCCTGGAGCATGCTCGCGGCGAGAGCGGCCGCACTGACGCCGGCCCGAAAGCTCTACCCGCAATTCCGGCTGGGCGACCTAGTGCTGATCGGGGCGCGCCCCGGTCAGGGTAAGACGCTAATGAGCCTCGAACTGGCGGTCGAGGCGATGAAGTCGGGCCATCGCGCCGCGTTCTTCTCGCTCGAATATACCGAAAGAGACGTGCTGGATCGCCTGCGGTCGATCGGAGTGGAGCCGGCGCAATTCGACGAACTCTTCGAGGTCGATTGCTCCGACGCGATCAGCGCCGATTACGTCGTCAAGCAGATGGCCCCGGCCGTGCGTGGCACGTTTGTCGTGATCGACTATCTGCAACTGCTCGACCAAAGGCGGGAAAACCCCGATCTCGCGGTTCAGGTCCGCGCGCTGAAATCCTTCGCTCGCGACAAGGGGCTGATCGTCGTCTTCATCTCGCAGATCGATCGCTCCTATGATCCCTCAGCCAAACCCTGTCCCGATCTCGGCGATGTCAGGCTGCCAAATCCGCTGGACCTGAAGCTGTTCGACAAGACGTGCTTCATCAACAACGCCGAAGTTCAGTTCCGCGCGGCGGGCTGATGGCTTCGGGCCGCGAAATGAGATCGTTCACTCGCGGCCCGCGACGTCACGCCGTCTGCAGCGCAACCTCGAGCTTGCCGGCGATGTAGCGCCGCTCCTGGGTCAGGCCGCCGAAACCGTAGGCGTCGCCCTTGACCTCGTCGACATGCAGGTAGGTCTCGGGATGCAGCGGCCCCAAAATCTCGGCCATGCGCGTGAACATGGCGGCGAGATAGGCGGCCTTCTCGTCCTTGGTGTTGGTGCCCTCGGTGACGTGGATGTCGATCCAGTAGCTGGCGAGAGCTTGCTCGGCGAGCGACTTGCCGCCGGCGAACCAGTCGCCGGCATCCACGGACTTCACGATGATGGCGGTGACCTTGGGATCCTTGTGCAGGATCTCCGCGGTGAGCTCGGAGACCGCGCTCGCGATATCGGCCTTCAGCGAGGGGGACTGGCGGGACGTGGTGTAGGACACGGTGATCAGTGGCATGGTCGTTCTCCTCTAGTGCCGCCAATTGCTGCGGCATTGACGAGAAGCTAGACCTTCCCTCATCATTTCTGTATCTTATCTGTTTTGATATCAGTGATAAGAATTCGAAATGACACCAACCCTCGACATCGCCACCATCAGGGCCTTCCTGCTGGTCGCCGACCTCCAGAGCTTCACCCGCGCCGCCGAAGCGTTGGGCACGACGCAGGCGGCCGTCAGTCTCAAGCTGCAGCGGCTGGAAGCGTTGCTCGAAAAGCGCCTCGTGGAGCGCTCGCCGCGTGCGGTCCGACTTACTGCCGAGGGCGCTGCGTTCCTCGAACGCGCCCGCACGCTGATGGACGCGCATGATCGCGCGCTGTCGGGCGACGCTTCCGCCGCGCCCTCGCTCACGCTTGGCATCTCCGATCACGCGACGGGGCCCGAACTGGTGCCGCTGCTCGAACGGCTGCACGCGATGTCCTCAAACCTCACTCTCGCCGTCACCATCGGCTTCTCGCGGGAGATGCAGGATGCTTATGACGCCGGCGAGCTCGATGCGGTGATCGTGCGCCAGGAAGGCAGTCGCCGCGGCGGCGAGAAGCTGACCGAAGACGAATTCGGCTGGTACGCCGCGCGACGTTTTTCGCTGCCGAAGGGAGAGCCATTGCCGCTCGCAACCCTCGCCCCGCCCTGCGGCGTCCGCGCCGTCGCCGTGCGTGCGCT
>NZ_JAEMSD010000038.1:0-2670 GCF_016462955.1 Bradyrhizobium sp.
TGACGCTGCCGTGTTGGACGCAATCCCGGGCAAATGCCCGTCGGCCATCCCGATGTTGCTCCGCGCCTGTGACTTCTGCGGCGATGTCAGCGACTGAGCCGCACCGTAGCGAACCAAACCAAGGTTCGTCGCAAATGTAGCCGCGTTGTACTCCGTTCCGTTGTTGGCCGACGAGACGTCACCCGCGCCAGGTTCACCCACGACATTGAAATTCCAGGCCGTGCCCGTGCCGCTGCCGCTAGTCTTGTCGCTTGTAATGGTCAGCGTCGTGCCGCTGTAGGTAACGACACCCTCAAGCCATCCAGTCGCACCAGCGGTAGCCGTGGCTCGCACGCGCGCGCCATTGGTGTAGGCAAGACCAGATTGCGTGGTGAACGCCTTCGAGCCCGTGCCGATCGTCAGCGACGTGGTCGACGTGCCGCCGTAGCTCTTACCAGCCGGAATCGTGAAATCCAGGACCGCAGCAGTCGAAGTGCCAGAATTAGCGACTGCCGCAGCACTGCCGCCAACGCTCGTCGTGACCGTTCCGACCGCGACCGTAGCAGCCGCGCCGTCTGTTCCCTTGCTCGCCAGCAACTGCCAGTAAGTCGTGTTCGGCGCGGAATGGCCGGAACCTGGCGTCGGATTGATCCAGACATAGGACGAGCCCGCCGTCGTCTGCACATCACCGACTGAATAGACAGTGGCGCCGCTGTATGCACCGGTAAAGTTGAGACCCTTGAAGATGCCGAGATATGTCCAGGTGCCGGCCGATTTGACCCACATCTTGCCGGTCGTCGGCTGCGAGGCATACTGACCATCGTTGCCGAGCGACGGATCCGGGTCCGTCTCTTCAATGTCGACGAAGACGAAAAAGCCCGACGTGTTGAACGCCGCGACAAGTTCGTTCACCGTCTGCATTGCGGTGGCGCCAGCGAAGCGCTGCGGCGAGACGTGCCATATTTTGTAGGCAACACCAGTTTGCGCGCCGCCACCCCACGGCGGGATGGTCAACTCGTCGGTGTCGGCAACGTCCGAAATGACCGACTGAAATGTGCCGATCTGAAAAATATCGCCCGGCCGAGCGTTGGTGCCAGACCAGATCACGCCTGTACCGGTAACGGTCGTTCCGCCGGCCGAAACGGTGGCCGTGCCGGTGGAGTAGGAAGAGAGTGCGGTCAATTTTTCACCTTCGGCTCGGTGCGCGCAGTCGATTCATCGATCCGAACGTGTTCACCGTTCACCGTTTGCCAGACTTGCACGACATCGCTGCCGGCAGGCTTGAAGGTGAAACCTTCGACACCTGCTTGCTCTCGCGCCTTGTTGGGCTCAGCCGCGCGCTTGCCGGCCTGAGCACCGGCCTCTTCAATCGTGAGAATCAATTGGAAATTCCTTTGGTTATGAAATTGGTCAGAGACGCTTCACCAGCTCACTCCTAAGCGCCAGCACCACTTCCACCGGCTCCCGGTCACAGCCGATCAGCGATCTTGGATCCGCGTCCAGCGGAGATGCCGCGAACTTCGATCGGCCCAGCGCGGCGGCAAGGGCGATCTTGTCTTCGTTGGTCGGCGCTTTGTGTGCGCGCCTGAAGAGCTTGATCGCCTCCGGGGTGATGTGCACGCTGTGGCGCCGTTTGGCTCGCTTCAGACGCGCGGGCATCTCGGATCCCCGAACTCGCGTAGCGCCCAGGGGACGTGCTTCTCGGTGAACGCCGCCATGAATTCAGGGCCAAATCGCTGCCATGCGGTGCGCGCCTCCTCCAGATCGGGCCGGCCATAGGCGTCTGTCTCAACGCCAGCGTCCGCCAGCTCACCGAAGAAGTCGAACTCGCTGGAGAAGACACACTCCCAAGCCGCGACGTCGGCGACAGCGCGCTTCCTATTCTTGCGCGTGCGAACCGGCATTAGCGTCGCACCCCGTAGTCGGGCGTCCGAGGCGCGCGGGGCGCCTCTGGCCCCTCTACGCCATCGAGGGCCAGCTCTCGCAGCAGCCGGGCGAACGAGATCCGGGCATTTTGCAGGATGCCGACTTCTGGCCTCTCCTTTGGCTGACCGAACCGGTCGAGAAAGGTTTGGCCGTCACGGTCGAGCACTTCGCGCGCGGTCTGAGCCTGGTCCCAGGCTTCGGCCGCCAATTGCAGCAAGCGCAAGTGATGCGGCTCCAAGTCAAAATCCTCGACCACATTTTTCCACCATTTCCGGGTCGCAGATTTGAGATGCGAGGGTGGCTTTGTCGCGGTCAATTATTTCCTCCAGAATATTTCCTGAACCGGGGCAATGCGCGCGATTGCGAGTGGCCCACGCCGGTCCTAAGTGGCGAGGTTGCCAGAGCCACAAACACCCCTCCTACCCCTCGACCGGCCATCCGTCCGCCCCAAACGACACCACAGCCTGGCCCAGGTCCTCACGTTGGCCGCGCGAGGCATGACAAGCTTTGCAAGTTGAGATGAATGGACCCGAGAAGAAGCGCGCGATGTTACCCTTGTGAGGACCGTCGTGGTGTACCTCGGTGGCTGGCTCGACCACGCCTTGCTCCAAGCACCATTGGCAGAGTGGATGCTCTGCCAACTGTGATGCCCTTGTCTCTCGCCATTGAGCAGTGCTGTAGAGTTTGCGCCACTGCTTGGCTTCAGGACTCCGAGGGTCGGCCACTACCAAACCCGCAACACGTCAGTGACGTTGCCGCCATCGT
>NZ_JAEMSD010000038.1:2680-25094 GCF_016462955.1 Bradyrhizobium sp.
GTCAACAACAAACTCCGCGCGGTCACCCGAACGCAATCTAAATGGGCCTCGCCACTCCGGCTGGCGTCGTGCCGCAGCAAGGTCACTCGCACGTACTTGGAGCGTCCGGCGATCATCAAGCTCAACGATGCCTCGATGCCGACGCCAATCCCACGAATGCACCAAACCGTTGATGGTCATTTCAGAATTCCCCTTGCTCTTTGCTTTTCTCGAATTCGCTGGAGTGCTGCGGCGTTGTTGCTCATTGCCCGGCTGATCTGTGCAGAAGTGTCCTTGCCATATGCCCCCCAAAGGACGAGGCTGATCTCGTATAGCTTTGCCTCTGTGATGAGACGCTTTGGCATGTCGCCGCTGTCATCCCACTCCTCGACCACGGGAGTGAACGACACGCTTACCTCGTTGACCGTGCCGTTGCCGACTGTTGCTAGCGCTTCCTGACCAAGCGGTGCGTCGGGATTGGGCTTTAGCGAGTAGTAAAGGCCGATGTTGTCGGACCTAAGCGAGAGAGTCCCGTTCGATACCCGACCAAGAGGCCTGCTTTCGTCATGACTCCAGAGAGCGGCTACGTCTGGATTTTGCGCCAAGTACTTGTCGAAACTTCCGCGAGCGAAGCGTTCTTCGAAGAGGCCTGCGATGATCGCGGGGCGCTGCCATGAAATGGCGTATCCGGAAATCGTCTCAGCCATTACGTCGCGTCGCCCGCAGTTTCTTCTCGCGCTTTGCTTGAATCAGCTTGCGCGCTATGACGGCTGGAGGGTCCGAACACTCGGAGTGCCTCCTTTCACCAGGCAGCTTGACGCTGCGGCGCACAGGCTTTCGATCGGCGACGTCCGAGGTGCGTTCGGATCCCTTAGACATTATGAGTTTCCTTCACCTCACGCAGGAAGTGGTGAACCATGCCTTCGCGCCTAGCGCCCATGAAGTGCGGCACAACTACACGCAGATAATCTTTCCGAATGTCTTCAGCATCGAGTTGATCCAGCAACTCGTCATGGTCCTGCCGAGCGATTTCCAGCGCCCGCGCGGCGTCGCACAAGACGACCAAGCGGCGCCTATACTCGGGCGTCACGACACTGCACACAATTTTTGAAGCAGCGTCACGAGCCTCATCAATGCGCCTGCGCAAGATTTCCGTGGCAGCCTCGATGTTCGCCATCTCGGTTCCGACTTCGCGCAGTTTTTTCGAAAGACCGGCGACGCTCGCTTCCGTGTTGTCGCCAAGCAGTTCCGCCACAGCGATCGAAGGATGTTTCCCGCCGGCAGCCTTAGCTACTTCGATCTCGCGCCGAAGCAAGCCGCGCTCGGTGTTCAGTTCGCCATAACGTGTTTGCAGTTCAACCTGCTTAGCCAGCAGGCTGGCGTATTCTGGGGAGCCTTCAATCAAGCTTGGAACGCGATACTGCTCGGCAGCCGCTGTCTTTTTCAATGGAGCCATTAGGCTTCGACCCTTCCAAAAATGTCATCAAGAATATCAGCCACGGCAACCACCGGGATCGCAGTTGCGGTGCGGTGCCCATCCCGAGCCCAATGACCAGCATTCGCGCCCGGCTGGCGAAAGCGCACGACTTTGCCGTCTGGCCGCTCAATCACAACCTCGGGCCAGGACCTGACGAAGGTCAGAACTGAATGCCTTGCCTCAACATCACCACGGCGGGCCATCTCGATTTCAACAGCGATGGCGTCAGCCGCATTGCGTGGAACAGAGACCGGGGCTTCGTCAGCAATACGAGCGCCAGCCGGCGTCAGCGCCCCATAGGTCTCGACAGACTGTTCTGCCTGGCGCAGTTTCGGCGAGGTGGCCACAGCCGTGATCAGGCGCAAGACATCGTCTTCGCCTAACTCCGGAGACCGTGCGGGACCTCCTGCCGGGATCTTACCAGCTTCGCTCAGGCGACGGGCAACATGCTTGACTCGTGCTTTGTCGAATCCGAGGGAGTCGACTGCGGCGAGCACATCGGCGAGTTTCGCCAAGTTTTGTACTCCTCAGTGGAAATTGTCGATTGATTGGCTACGGAATGGGCCGCTCAGCGGCTTACGGCGCTAGGCCGGAAAAGAGGCGCGCCGGGATCGAACCGGCGCTGAAGTTTTTTTGCACGTCACGTCAGGGCAGAAATCTGCCGCTAAAGGCTAAAGAGAATGGGGGGCTTGGGAGCGTACATGCCCGAGCCCTGAGCTGTCGGGTTGAGATGCGCTCAGGGGTGCTGGCCTGTTTTCGACATCAGTAGCCTAAATTGATTTTTGAGATGGCCTAGTTTGCGATGCGTCGGCGTACCACTTAACAGTGATCACCGCCCATCGTCGGCAGTTATCGGTGACTGAGAGTGTTGTGCTCCCGCCAACCGCGAGCGAGCCATTTTGCCAGATTCTCAGCACCGCCCGATTTGCCCCGGGTGTAATCGCCCTATGACTTTAGAGCTCCAGCCTGGAGGGAAGCCGCCGCGCACCTTTCAGTGTCTAAATTGCGAGCGGCCCGACCCTATGACCTCGCCCGAAGTGCAAAAGGCAATTAAAACACTTCGACCACCGGAGTAAGACCGCCAGCCGGATTTGGAACTAGCCTCGGCTCAGCACATTACCGCTCATGCCGAGATACTTCTTTCACGTTACGCACGAACGCCGCGAAATCGATCAAGAGGGCGAGGAACTTCCCGACAAGCACGCCGCTTGGAAGGAAGCCACCGTTACGGCTGGTCAGATTCTTCAAGGTCTAGACGGCAAGCTGAAGCCGGGTCACGATTGGCGCATGGAAGTGACGGACGAGTTCCAGCAAACGCTCTACGTTCTGCATATTCAAGCCGAGAGGCCTAACCAGTAAGGCCGCCCCAGTTGGCGGCCCGCCGCCGGCTCGCTTCCCGCAAGGGCAGCATTCAACGCAGCGACCGCCTCCTTCACTGATCTCCCGGCCATCCTTGCGCGGTATTGACCGCCAAAACCTAAATCGTCACCGATCTCGGCCAAGGTGCTGTCTCCCGCCGCCATGTCCAGGATCCGAATCACCTTCTGCCCCAGCGTCCTGCGCAAGCGCTCCAGATCCAACGACCGTGCAAGCTCAGCCTGGGCGTCCGGTACATCAGCGTCCCAGTTTTCTGTGTCGGCTTTCTCGCTTCTGCGCTGGCGCACTTTGCCGAACTCAGCGTCGGGACTGGTCCATCTGTGCCCGTTCCAAACCTTCACCAGCCTGGTACCAACGAAGCGCACCATGCCGTTCTCGGCGGCATACGCGAGCTGCTTAGCCGATACGTCGACTAGTTCGCGGTCCAGGTTAGCCGCCACCGGCTGCTCGCCGCTCTCCGCATCCGCGTCTTCGGGCTCATTGTCGTTCGAAGCCAGGCGCGGCGGCTCGTTGAGGGTGCGCCATAGCCTGAGGCCGAAGAACGTTGTCTCGTCGGCTTCGCGCTTGGCCCAAGTCTCAACTGGACTGACCTCGCGGTGAGCGGCATGTGTGCTCGGCGCCGAGGCCAGCCAGGCGCGGCGGGCTGCAAGGTCGATGAAGTCGCTAGCCTGTAGGGGTGTGTTGTCGTTCGCTGGTGTCAATGGATGCTCCGTGAGGTGCTGTATCTAGCCATTTTGCTGGCTCTTGGCGTGGCCGGGTTTCCAGCTGCGCGCTTGCTAAGTGGTGGCTCAGGCGGCTTGATCGCCCACTCCGCCCTTATCGTTCTCGGGTGCGAGCACGTATCGGCCGCCCCGCAGATGGACGCGACAGCCGATTAGCTCTGCTGGCTCATTGACTTCATTGAGGCCGGCAGACGCGCACAACAGCACTAGCTCGCTCTGCCCGTCATCCTGAGTGTCCTTGTCGGCAGACTCTACCGCTATGATGTCGCCGCCACCTTCCTCAAAAGCCAGGGAAAGCCATCTCTCGCCGTCTTCGATTTCAACGCTCGCGGCGACAATCTTCTTAGTGACGACTGGCGGCGGCACCCTATAGGGGCCCGCCGACATCTCGGCACCTATAGGCCCTTCCATAGGAAGGCCATAGGATTGGTCCCGCGCGGGTGCGGTAGCTACGCCGTCTAGGTACCGCATGGGTGCGGTAACAAAGCTCCGTAGCGACCGTATTGATGCGGTAGCTACGGTCTCCCCGCTAGATACCGCACAGGCGCGGTTACTACGCTGTGCACGTCGTCGCCGCCTTTTGGCTTCTGCGAGCGGCTTGATGTAATTGTAAATCGCGGTCGCGGTGTCCAGCACCCATCGAAACGGCAGAAGGTATGTGTTGCCGCGACGGCCGATGCCCTGCTCAGCAACAGATATATATCCGCGCTCGGCAAGATGGGCGATTGAACGGGCTGTGCTGGCATCGTCTCGCCCAGTTTCCTTGGCGAGGTGGGCCGCCGATGTCGGTCGCGTCGCTCCGCCCTTGGGGCCGTCTTTCAGGTATCTATCGGTAAGTTCGGCCAGGACGGCCAGATCACAAGCAGAGAGCTGCGTGTCTTTGGTGGCGTACAGCAAGAGCTGAAACTGCTGTACTGGACCGATGGCGCCTTCCGCCGGGCTTGGCTTATCGCTCCCCATGGCCACGCTCCCCAGCCGCTACTGCGGCGCGCGCGATGTCGTCAGCGATTCGTATATCGAAACGGACCCCGGGGCTGAAAACTCGCATAGAGCCGTCGGGCTTGCGCTTGACCAAAACGTCTACGGCCCTGACGCCGGGAGCAATCTCTAGATCTATTTTCGCAACGTGCTTGGCGTCCCAACCGGGCCGCACATTCGTAATCTTCACTTCGAGTCCTCGGCTAATCAGTCGATGTTACAAAAACCCCACGCTGATGTTTGCCAGCGCGTACTGCGGTTTGGGTTGAAAGAAAAAGTCGTTTCCCATCCGACATAGTGAAAAGCCACGCCTGTCCATGTCCGCAATCGCCATTGCGAGCTTTTTGTCCTGGTCCGTTAGGTGAGCATCCGACAGAACGCGAGATGCCCAAACACGACGAGCGGCGCGATTACCCATGAAAGGTCTCCCCAGGTTTGAGGTTGAACCGGTGATGACTAGTGCGGCTTGGCGAGCCCGGCACTAAATGGCCGAGCCTCCTAAGCTGGAGCCATGCAGACAAATACGTATTTCCCCGAAAAATGGGGGAAACACACCGTCATCTCCAACTAGTGCGGCTTCCGTGGCAAACCACTAAACCGGCGCCGCGAAAATTCGTTGGAGATAGGAAGCCAGCGCGGGCCCGGTAAAGGGTCGGTCACGAATAATTTGCCCATGACGGTTGCCGCGCCCGCAAAGTGTAAAGGCGGCCCGGCCTAGCAGGCACTAAAGCGACGGCCGCGGGCGCTGCCCTGAGACAGATCCCGCGGCCGGTGCCGCGACAGTCCGCACGATCGGCGCGGCACGGGACAGTAGCATGGACGGCAGCGGCGTGGATTGGGCGCACGTCAAGAAAACGCCCCAGCTGCTTGGACGGCGGCTGGGGCGCTGGGATGCTCCAACACGCAGAGGGGGACTGTAGCTGGAGCGCGGAATCAAATCGGTCGCCCGGAACGTGTTCCTAAAGCTGCGCTAGACTATTATGGATGCCTGCGCCTTAGAGAACGCCAATAACCGACGAGCGCGCGCCACTCAAACGCAGCGATCATGAGTGCAATCAGCGCCGTGCCGACGCCGGACATTAACAAAAGCATTTCGAGCATAAAAAACCCCGCAATATGCGAGTTTCTAAGCTACAAAGTAGACAGTAGTTCCTAGGTTTATTTGGGCGGTTGCAGTCCAGGAGAGGTCAACCACTCGCTCATGTGCGAGCCCGTCTCGGCTTGGCGAGCCCTGCGCAAGGCGTCATCGCGTACAGGTCCATGGGGGAGTAATTCGGCCTCTTCACGGAGTCGCCTCGCCTCCTCGGCAAGCCGCTCCTCAAGGGAGCGAGTTTGCTTTACTCTCCGGCGCTCTGTCATGGGCGCAATCCTTGAGCAGTTAAAAACGACTCCATAATCCCAAAACCTACAATCAGTTCCGGCGTATGTTCCGCTTTGTTCTTTTTAACAATCTAAAGTAGATTTATCTGGTTGCGCTGGTTGTGTTGCCGCGAATAGGTTAGGAAATGCTCTGCAGGTCGACCGCGAACGCCACGTGAACGCCCGCCAGTCACTCCGGGACTTTTTCCGGGACTCTGCGCCGGCAATATGGGGTTTTTGCCCAGTTTTGACCGGCTTTCGTTCCGCATTCAGCTCCGGAAGCTGGTCTCCAAGCCATTGATTTTACGAGAGACTTATCCGGTTAGGACCGCATTCCCGCTTGGCGCATTCAATCTCTGGAAGCTCGGGTGAACCAGCGCTTCGGGCGCGACCGCGAGCACGACAAGCGCGGCCACTGCCAGGGTGCGGAACGTGATGGCGCGGCGGTCGACCATCACCGCGATCAGCACCACGGCCGTCATGAAGAACGACCTTTGCGTCGCGACTTCCGCGCCAGACAGCAATAGGTAGAACGCAGCCGCCACCAGCGCCGCGGCCGCCGACCATTTCTTGATGGCGAAGCCGGCCGCCAGCCCCGGGATCAAGGCCAGCAGTGCGCGCACCGCGAAGAACACGACGCCGGCAACGACCGCCATGTGATAACCGGAAATCGAGAGCACGTGGCCGAGACCCGAGACGAACATCGCATCGTTGACGGGCGCGGTGATGGCATCGCGCCGGCCGGTGAGCAGCGCGGTCGCGATCGCGCGATTGTCGCCTTCGAGCGTTGCGCGGATGCGCGCGTCGATCGCATCGCGCAGGCCCTGCATGAAGGCGGTGTAGCGCAGCCGCAATCCGCCGGCATCCGGCGGCGTGGACGCCGTGATCGACCCCAGCACGAAGCCGGAGGCGCCGATGCCCTGGAAGAACATGTCGCGCGAGAAATCGTAGCTGCCGGGGCGCACCGGCGAGATCGGCGGCAGCAGCCGCGCCTTGAGCTGCACGACGCTGCCGACCTCGGGCGCCGTGCCCTTGCGCACCGACAGGCGCACGCGCTCCAGCTTGACGTCGCTGCGCTGCGCCTCCATCGCGCTGACGCGCAGCACGAAGCGATCGGTGCGCTCGCGGATGTCGCGCGCTTCCACGAAGCCCAACAGCGACACCGCATAGAGCGGTTTTGCCAGCACGGGATGAGCGATGCGCGCCGTCTTCCAGGTCGCGACGGCAAAGCCGGCGGCGACCGCCGCGATCATGATGGCGGGCGCGAACAGCCGAGTCCGCCGCAACAAGGCTGCGCCGAGCAGAAGCGCGAGGGCGGTCGCGGCGACGACCCACAGCACCGGCTCGTGATCGGCGGCGCACCCACGGCAGCAGGCGCCCGGGCCCGGCCTCGGCGCGGGCCCATTCGCGCAGCGCCTCGACAATTGTCGGCCAGACGCCGAGGCCGCTGGGCGCGAAGCCGCCCGCCGGTGCGGCGCGGCCGACCGGCCACGTCCCTGCAACTCCCTGGGAGCGCACTGGCCGCCCCGGCTCCGCCATTCCTCAACAACCTTACGCGACGCGACTGGCGCCAAGGCTACCGGAACGTGCGGCCGGGCGAACAGCGGTACGGATCGGGAACGAAGAGAGAGTGCCCTACTTTTCCTCCTCCATGGTCACGGCCACCGCCGCGTTGGCGGACAGCCGCACCTTGTTGCCTTCGATGCCCGCAACGAGGCCTTTGTCGATGAAATGATGATGGCCCTTGTGGCTGCCCTCGCCGCTGTCCTTCTTGGTCAGCTTGATGCGGTTGCCCTCGACCTTGTCGACGGTACCGACATGGACGCCGTCGGCGCCGATGACTTCCATATGCTCTGCGATGTTCTGCATGGTGGATTCCTTGTTTGGAGCCACCTCAACGCTCGGAGCGAGATTCGGTTCGCATTTTCTGTCATTCCGGGGCGCGCCACTTGGCGCGAGCCCGGAATGACGACACCACGGGAATCGCGCGACCGTTAAATCAGCGGCGCCTTCGAAGAGGCGTGGTGATTGACGATCCGCCAATCACCGTCCTCGCGAATGATGACCCAGCTCATCTTGACGACGAGATCATCGCGCTCGCCGGCGAGATCGAAGGTGATGGTCGCGGCCATGTTGATCAGGTCAGGGCCGGCCTGTGTTGCGTGCACGTCGGAGAACACCGCGCTCGGTTTGCGAAAGCGTGGCAGGCCATTGAAATAATCGGCGACGCCGTCCCGGCCGCGATAGAGCTTCGGGTTGGAGCCGAAGAAGAACGCGTTCGTCGCGTACAGCGACGACAGCGCCACGGCGTCGAGCTTGGCAAAGCCGGCGCACCATTTCGCGATGACGTCGGAAACGATCGCGTCGGCCTCACTGCTCATTGCGCATCAACCCTTGGCGACTTCCTTCGCGAACGTGTCGCGCAGGCCGATGGTGCGGGAAAACACCGGCTTGCCCGGCGTCGAGTCCTTGTCGCGTACGAAATAGCCCTGCCGCTCGAACTGCATCGGCTCGGTCGAATTGCTCTCGGCCACCGAGGCCTCGACCCGCGCATCGGAGAGAATCTCCAGCGAATTCGGATTGAGATCGGCTGCGAAGTTCGAGGCGTCCGGGCTCGGATTGGCGAACAGCTGGTTGTAGACGCGGATCTCCGCGGGCCTGGATGCCGCCGCCGGCAGCCAGTGCATGGTCGCCTTGACCTTGCGGCCGTCGGGCGCGTTGCCGCCCTTGGTCGCGGGGTCGTAGGTGCAGCGCAGCTCCACCACCTCGCCCTTGTCGTTCTTGATCACGCCGGTGCACTTGACGAAATAGGCATAGCGCAGCCGCACCTCATTGCCCGGCGACAGACGGAAGAACTTCTTCGGCGGGTTCTCCATGAAGTCGTCCTGCTCGATATAGAGCTCGCGGCCAAACGTGATCTTCCGCGTGCCCGCGCTGGGATCATCCGGGTGGTTGATCGCCTCGAGCTCCTCGGTCTGCCCTTCCGGATAGTTCTCGATCACGACCTTGAGCGGCTTCAAGACCGCCATGCGCCGCTGCGCGGTGCGGTTCAGCTCCTCGCGAATGCAGAACTCCAGCATGCCGACATCGACCACGCTGTTGGCTTTGGCCACGCCGATGCGCTTGACGAATTCGCGCAAGGCCGCCGGCGGCACGCCGCGGCGGCGCATCCCTGCCATGGTCGGCATGCGCGGATCGTCCCAGCCCGCGACATGGCCGTCGCGGACGAGCTGGGTCAGCACGCGCTTGGACAGCAGCGTATAGGTCAGGTTGAGGCGCGCGAATTCGTACTGATGCGGCTGCGACGGCACCGGCAGCTTCTCGATGAACCAATCGTAGAGCGGCCGGTGGTCCTCGAACTCCAGCGTGCAGATCGAATGCGTGATGCCTTCGATCGCGTCCGACTGCCCGTGCGCGTAGTCGTAGCTCGGATAGATGCTCCACTTGGTGCCGGTGCGCGGATGGTGCGCATGCAGGATGCGGTACAGCACCGGATCGCGCAGGTTGATATTGCCCGCGGCCATGTCGATCTTGGCCCGCAACACGCGCGCGCCGTTGGGGAATTCGCCTGATTTCATGCGGCGGAACAGGTCGAGGTTCTCATCGACGCTGCGGTCGCGGAACGGCGAGTTCTTGCCGGGCTCGGTCAGCGTGCCGCGCGTAAGGCGGATCTCCTCCTGGCTCTGGTCGTCGACATAGGCGAGCCCGTCGCGGATCAGCTGCTCCGCCCATTCATACAGGCGGTCGAAATAGTCGGAGGCGAAGAACAGGTTCTTGCCCCAGTCGAAGCCGAGCCAGCGCACGTCGGCCTGGATGGAATCGATATATTCCTGCTCTTCCTTGACCGGATTGGTGTCGTCGAAGCGCAAATGGCAGCGGCCCGGAAACTCCTGGGCGATGCCGAAATTGAGGGCGATCGACTTGGCGTGGCCGATATGCAGGTAGCCGTTCGGCTCCGGCGGGAACCGGGTCACGATCTCCCTGTACTTGCCCTGGTCGAGGTCGGCCTGGATGATGTCACGAATGAAATCGCGCCCAACCTCAGCTGCCACCGGTTCTGTCATCACCAAAATCCTGTCGGGAAATCAGCGGTCCTTCTGCCAAATTCGCGTGGCCGCGCCAAGAGCTTAAGCTAGGCCCGCCAGATCCGCCGTCGCCCTTTAGTTATGTCCCGTTCCTGCTATACACCACCGCCTCCAATGCATAGGCCCTGCCAAGAATGACCTCCCCCGTCGTCACCCGCTTTGCCCCCTCGCCGACCGGCTTCCTCCATATCGGGGGCGCCCGCACGGCGCTGTTCAACTGGCTCTATGCGAAGAAGCACGGCGGCAAGATGCTGCTGCGGATCGAGGACACCGACCGGGAGCGCTCCACGGAGGCGGCCATCGGCGCCATCCTGGACGGGTTGAAGTGGCTCGAGCTCGGCTGGGACGGCGAGGTCATCTACCAGTTCGCCCGCGCCGCCCGCCACCGCGAGGTTGCCGAGCAGCTTCTGGCCGAGGGCAAGGCCTACCGCTGTTACGCCACGGCCGAGGAGCTCGCCGCCATGCGCGAGAAGGCGCGCAGCGAGGGCCGCACCCGCCTCTATGACGGCCTGTGGCGCGACCGCGATCCCGCGACGGCTCCGAGCGACGTCAAGCCCACCATCCGCCTGCGCGCGCCGCAGACCGGGGAGACCGTGATCGAGGACCAGGTCCAGGGCCGCGTGGTCTGGCAGAACGAGAACCTCGACGATCTCGTCCTGCTCCGAGGCGACGGCAACCCGACCTATATGCTCGCCGTGGTGGTCGACGACCACGACATGGGCGTCACCCATGTGATCCGCGGCGACGACCACCTGATCAACGCCGCGCGCCAGAAGCAGATCTATGATGCGATGGGCTGGGCGCTGCCGAGCATGTCCCACATCCCCCTCATTCACGGTCCGGACGGCTCGAAGCTGTCAAAGCGGCACGGCGCGCTCGGCGTCGATGCCTACCGCGCCATGGGCTATCTGCCGGCTGCGCTGCGCAACTACCTCGTCCGGCTCGGCTGGAGCCACGGCGACCAGGAGATCTTCTCGACCGAGGAGATGATCGAAGCGTTCGATCTCGCCAGCGTCGGCCGCGCCGCCGCCCGCTTCGATTTCGCCAAGCTGGAAAACCTCAACGGCCACTACATCCGCAACACCGACGATCAATCCCTCGTGAGGATGTTCGAGGACGTGCTCGACCACATCGTGCCGAGCCGCGACGAGATCAAGGCCAAGCTGGACGACACCACGCGCGCGCAGCTTCTCAAGGCCATGCCGGCCCTGAAGGAGCGCGCCAAGACGTTGATCGAGCTGATCGACGGCGCCCATTTCATCTTCGCCGACCGGCCGCTGGCGCTCGATCCCAAGGCGCAGGCGCTGCTGACGCCCGAGAACCGCAAGCTGATCGGCCAGCTTCATTCCGCGCTGGAGAAAGTCGAGACGTGGAGCGGTGCAACCACCGAGGCGGCACTCCGCGCCTTTGCCGAGGAAAACAGTCTCAAGCTCGGCGCCGTGGCCCAGCCGCTCAGGGTGGCGCTTACCGGGCGGACGACGTCGCCTGGTATATTTGAGGTTTTGGACGTGCTGGGACGCCAGGAGAGCCTTGGCCGGCTTAAGGATCAGTCTACGACGTAAGTCGATCATGCGTGCGGCGATCTTGCAGCGCACACAGCAATAATATACCCATCTCCCCGTACATTCTGGAACTTCCGGCCTGCCCCCATGATCTTCCCAGGGGCCTCCGGCTCCCGCCCGTTTCACCACACATCGGGGACCTACGATGGACGCAAAACCAAACAATAAGACCGCCACGCTGACGGTTGGAAACAAGACCTACGATCTTCCGATCCTCAGTGGCAGCGTCGGACCTGATGTCATCGATATCGGCAAGCTCTACGGCCAGTCCGGCCTGTTCACCTACGATCCGGGCTTCACCTCGACCGCGAGCTGCCAGTCCAAGATCACCTATATCGACGGCGACGCGGGCGTGCTGGAATACCGCGGATACCCGATCGAGCAGCTTGCCGAGCACGGCGACTTCCTGGAGACCTGCTATCTCCTGCTCTACGGGGATCTGCCGACCCCTGCGCAGAAGAAGGACTTCGACCACCGCGTCACCCATCACACGATGGTGCACGAGCAGATGGCCCGCTTCTTCCAGGGCTTCCGCCGCGACGCCCATCCGATGGCGATCATGGTTGCGGCCGTCGGCGCGCTCGCCGCGTTCTATCACGATAGCACCGACATCAACGATCCGAAGCAGCGCATGATCGCCTCCATGCGCATGATCGCGAAGATCCCGACGCTGGCTGCGATGGCCTACAAGTACACCGTCGGCCAGCCCTTCGTTTATCCGAAGAACTCGCTCGGCTTTGCCGAGAACTTCCTGAACATGTGCTTCGCAGTGCCTTGCGAGGACTACAAGGTCAGCCCGGTGCTCGCCGATGCATTGGAGAAGATCTTCATCCTGCACGCCGACCACGAGCAGAACGCCTCGACCTCGACGGTCCGCATCGCCGGCTCCTCGGGCGCCAACCCGTTCGCCTGCATCGCGGCCGGCATCGCCTGCCTCTGGGGCCCGGCCCATGGCGGCGCCAACGAGGCCGCGCTGAACATGCTTTATCAGATCGGCACGGTCGACAAGATCCCCGAGTTCATCGCCAAGGTGAAGGACAAGAATTCCGAGGTCCGCCTGATGGGCTTCGGTCACCGCGTCTACAAGAACTACGATCCGCGCGCCAAGATCATGCAGAAGATGTGTCACGCCGTGCTCAAGGAGACCGGCCATGGCGACGATCCGATGCTGAAGGTGGCGATGGAGCTCGAGAAGATCGCGCTCAGCGACCAGTACTTCATCGACCGCAAGCTCTACCCGAACGTCGACTTCTATTCGGGCATCACGCTGAAGGCGATGGGCTTCCCGGTCTCGATGTTCACCGTGCTGTTCGCGGTCGCCCGCACCGTCGGCTGGATCAGCCAGTGGAGCGAGATGATCGAGGATCCGCAGCAGAAGATCGGCCGTCCGCGCCAGCTCTACACTGGCGTCGTCAAGCGCGACTACGTGCCGATCAACGAGCGCAAGTAAGTTCGGCCGTCACGGCCTTCGAAACGGCGCCATCGCACGATGGCGCCGTTTTCGTTTGTGGCGATGTCGTTGGGCAGGCAACCTACAAAATCTTCGCTTACGGCCCGACCTTCCGCATCGTCGCGAGCACGATGTCGGCCGCGAGGACGCTTGGCGATTTGGTGCCCGTCGACATGATCTGATCGAGCCGGGTGAACGCCTCCACCTGCCGCTGGCGCAGCGGCGAATCCGTCAGCAGTTCCGATAGCGCCGGTGCCAGTTTCTCCGGCGTGCAGTCTTCCTGCAAATACTCGGGAATGACATCCTCGCCGATCACGAGATTGGCGAGGATCACCGAGGAGACGCGGATCGCGCGGCGCAGGATGAAGGCTTCGATGGCACCGACGCGATAGGCCGTCACCATCGGAATGCCCGACAGTGCGAGCTCGAGCGTTACCGTGCCGGATTTGGCCAGCGCGGCGTGCGCGATCCGGAAGGCGGCGCGCTTCTCGTTCTCGCCGATCACGATCTGCGGCTTGACCGGCCAGCTCGCGAGACCGTCGCGAATGGTGGCTTCGAGATGCGGCATGGTCGGCAGCATCAGCTTGAACGCGCGTCCCTCCGCCTGCAGGCGGCCGAGTGCCGCGCCGAACACATCGAGGTGATGCCGGACCTCGCTGCGGCGGCTGCCGGGCAGCACCAGGAGCACGGGCGGCTCACTGTTGCGGCGCGCCTGCTCCTCCGCGTTCGGCCGCAGCGAGGGCAGTTGCTCGATCAGGGGATGGCCGACATAGCTGCAAGGCGGGCCGCCGAGCTTGCGATATTCCTCCGGCTCGAACGGTAGCAGCCCGAGCACGTGGTCGACATAGCCGAGCATGGTCCGCGCCCGTCCCGGCCGCCAGGCCCAGAGCTGCGGCGAAACGTAGTCGACGATCGGAATCGCAGGGCTTCGCGAACGCACGCGGCGGGCGACACGGTGGGTGAAATCGGGGCTGTCGATGATTACGAGGGCATCCGGCATCGCGTCAATCACGGCGTCGGCCGTCTGCCGGATCAGCCGCAGGATCTTCGGCAATTGCTGCACCACCGCGGCAAAGCCGACGATCGACAGCTCCTCGATCGGAAACAGCGATTCCAGGCCCTCGCGCGCCATGGTGCGGCCGCCGACGCCGGCGAACTCGACGCCGTCGCCGAGCCGCTGGCGCAGCACCTTCATCAAGGCACTGCCGAGCCGGTCGCCGGATTCCTCCGTCGCGACCAGGAAGATCTTGCGCTTGGGATCACGCGACATCACGCGGGCAGACCGATGACGAAGAGATACTTGGCATCCGCGAGCGCGATCATGGCCTGCGGCTCTGCTGCAATCGTGTTGCCGGCAATGACGGCGATGCCGGCAAGGCCGGCGGCTGCGACGCCCTCGATCGTGCGCGGGCCGATCGTCGGCAGGTCGAAGCGCAGATCCTGGCCACTCTTGGGCGCCTTCACCAGCACGCCGCGTCCGGTGGCGGCGCGGATGCGCCCCTCCTCGCGCAGCCGCGCGACGCGGGCGAGCAACGCATCGGTGCCCTCGATGTCCTCGACCGCCACCACATGGCCGTCGATCACGACCACGGCCTGGCCGATGTCGAACGGACCGAGCGCGGCCAGCACCGCCTGGCCGCGCGCGATATCGGCCTTGCTGTTGTCGCTCGGCCAGGCGCGGCTGATGTAGCCCTCGGGCATCAAGAGATCGGGCGCGACGTCCTTGATGCCGACCATGCGAAAGCCGTCCTGCTCGAGGATGCGGCCGACGCCGGACAAGAGATGATCGTCACCGCCGCGGAAGGCGCGAATGACATGGCCGAGCAAACGCAGCGTCGTGACGTCGAAACGGATCTCCGACAGCGAGGGCCGCACCAATGTGCCGATGAAGATCAGGTCGCGGCAGCCTTCCTGGCGAAACAGCCGCATCGCGCGGCCGAGCTGGCCGACCGAGATCCAGCGGTGGCGGAAGGGCTCTGCCCGCTGCGGATCGCAGGCGCCGCGCAGCGCAAACAACACCGGCGTGATGCCGCGCGCGGCGAGCGACTCGGCCACCGCGAACGGCATGGCGCCGCCGCCGGCGACGATGCCGACCGGTGACGAAACCTGCGAAGCCGCCGATGTCATGCCCGCGGCCATCCCAGGTTCATCTCGCGATGGCGGGAAGACAGAGCGGGCGCTTGCCCTTGCCGATGAAGCCGAGGATTTCGGCGATCGCGGGGTCCTCACCCGCGAGCGACCGCACCGCCTCCAGCCGCTCGGCGAAGGTGCCAGGAGCGTGGAAGAGCTTTTGGTAGAACCCCCGCACGGCCGCGAGCCGCTGCTTGGTGAACTTGCGGCGCTTCATGCCGATCAGGTTGAGGCCTTCGAGGACGGCATACTGGCCGTTGACGAGGCCGAACGGAATGATGTCGTCGCGGACGCCACATACGCCGCCGACCATGACCTGCGGGCCGATGCGGGTGAACTGGTGCACCGCGGACAGGCCGCCGATGAAAACGAAATCGCCGATCTCGCAGTGGCCGCCAAGCGTTGCCGAGGTCGCGAAGATCACGTCATTGCCGACATGGCAGTCATGGCCGACATGGCTGCAGTTCATGAAATAGCCGCGGTCGCCAACGGAGGTAATCCCGCCGCCTCCGACCGTACCGGCATTCATGGTTACGGATTCGCGAATGGTGCAGCCCGAGCCGATCTTGAGCTGCGTCAGCTCGCCACGATAGCTGAGCGATTGAGGCGGCGTGCCGAGTGATGCGAACGGGTAGATGGTGCAATCGTCGCCGATCGTGGTCTGCGCGGTGACATGCACATGCCCGATCAGCTTGCAGTTCGCGCCGATCACGACGTTCGGGCCGATGATGCAATAGGGTCCGATCTCGGTGCCCTCGCCGATCACGGCGCCGTCCGCGACCCGTGCGGTGGGATCAATCTTGCTCATCAAGCCAATCTTACTCGTCAAGAAGGTCTGGTTATGTATTGAAGTCGCTCGGTTTTCGGCTGGTTAGCGCGAATATGCCCGATCTGTCCAGTGACGTATCATCTCGCCGTGTTTCAAGGATTGGATGAGGCGGCCCTTCCGGCTCGTCCGCATCTTCATGTGGAGCTTGAACGATCGTGGTCAGGGCCCTGGTTCTTCTGCTTGCACAGCTGACGGCTACGCCGATCGTCCCCGAGACGGTCGAGACCGGCGAGCACGGCATCGTCGACCTCGGCTCGTTCGAATGCCGGGACATCACCCGCAGCACTTTGCTGCAGCGGGTCTGCTACGATCACGTGCGGCAGGATCTGATTGTCGCGAGCAACGGCGCCTACGACCGCTATTGCGGCGTGACGGCGGAGACGGTCGAGCATCTCCTGGGCGCGCCTTCGATGGGACGTTTCTTCAACCAGAACATCAGGCCGGAGGCGACCAGCGGGCGCTACGCATGCAGGACGGGCGAGCCGGTCCGGAGCGGATGAGGCCGCTCAGTCCGTCAGCATGGCCCCGACATCGGCCTCCGCGACGACAACGCCGTTGACCTTGGCGTCGCCGTGAAACCACCACATGGCCTTGCGGCGCCCGAGCGAGCGCATGTGATACTCGATCGTGTCGCCCGGCAGCACCGGCTTGCGAAACTTGCACTTGTCGATGGTGAGGAAATAGACCGCCCGCGGCTTCTCGGTGCCCTCGACCGACTTGATGCCGATCACGCCCGCGGTCTGCGCCATCGCCTCGATCATCATGACGCCGGGATAGACCGGCCGCTCGGGGAAATGTCCCTGGAACGCCGGCTCATTGAAGGTGACGTTCTTGATGCCGATGCCGCTGTAATCGGCGCGGATGTTGATCACGCGGTCGATCAGCAGCATCGGAAAGCGGTGCGGCAAGGTCTGGAGGATGGCGTTGATATCCACCAGCTCGAATTTAACAGGTGATTCCGCCGTCATTCCCGTCCCTCGTCCTTCGGCTCGGCCTTGCTGTCGCGTACCAGGCGCTCCACCGCGATGATCTCCTTGAACCATTGCTTGGTCGGCTTGGCGAAATGCCCGCCCCAGCGGCCGCCCGGCGGGATGTCGTCCTTGACCGCGCTCATGGCCGTCACCTGGGCCCCGTCGCCGATCTTGAGGTGATTGTTGATGCCAACCTTCGCTCCAAGCGCCACGTTGTCGCCGATGGTCAGGCTGCCCGCGAGGCCGATCTGGGCCGCCAGCAGGCAGTGCCGGCCGATCGTGACATTGTGGCCGATCTGGACCTGATTGTCGATTTTAGTCCCCTCGCCGATCACGGTGTCCCGCAGAGACCCCCGGTCGATCGTGGTGTTGGCGCCGACCTCGACATCGTTCTGGATCAGCACGCGTCCGGTCTGCGGCACCTTCAGATGGCCCTCGGGCCCGAAGAAGATGAAGCCGTAGCCGTCCTGGCCGATCGAGCAGCCGGGATGGATCAGCACGTTGTTGCCGATCAGGGCGCACTGGATCGCCGTGCGGGCGCCGACATTGCAGTCCCGGCCGATCTTGACGCCGGGGCCGATCACCGCTCCGACGCCGATGACGGTCCCGCTGCCGATCTCGACGCCCGGGCCGATCACGGCCAGGGGATCGACGATCACCCCGTCCTCGAGCCGGGCCGAGGGATCGATGACGGCGGACGGCGCGATGCCGTCATTTCCGACCCAGGATTGCGGCCGCAGCGCGTCACCGTGCCATTCCCGCGCGATCCTGACGAAGGCGCGGAACGGCTGCGCCACCCGCAGCACGGCCACATGCGCGGGCACCTCGGCCTCGAAGCGCGGGCTGACCAGACAGGCCCCCGCCCGGGTCGCCCTGAGCTGATCGGCGTATTTGAGGTTGTCGAAGAACGCCAGATGCATCGGGCCTGCTTCGTCGAGCGAAGCAAGGCCCGTGATGAAATGGCCGCCCCTCTCGGGGTCGACCAGCTCCGCCTTGGTCAGCCTGGCAATCTCGGCCAAGGCTGTGGCAGGCGGCTTTGTGAAGAAGATCGGCTGCGCCATTCCACCCCGTCGCGGTCCGGCTTCGGCATGAAGCGGTCAGGCCGCATCATGCCTCATGTCTTGAATAGGCGCGATCCCTTCGGAAACCGGCTCCTGTGATCCGAATCGCGCCGTGCTGATCGGACTAGAACGTGGTGCCGCCGCCGAACCGGAACTCCTGCGTGCGGTCGTACCTGCCCTTGGTGAGCGGCACGGCGTAGTCGAAGCGCAGCGGACCGAACGGCGACTGCCAGATCAAGCCGACACCGACCGAGGTGCGAACGACCTTGCTGTCGTCGAAGACGAGACCGGTACAGGTTCCGGCGCTCGACGGATTGACCGTCGACGGGATACAGCCGGGCGCATTGACCTCGTTGGTCGTGGTCCAGCTCGTCGGTCCCTTGTAATCGTAGAGGCCGCCGGCGTCGGCATAGACCGCGCCCTTCAGGCCCACTTCCTTGGGCAGGAACCAGAACGGCATCTGCAGTTCGAGCGAAGCGCCCCAGTACTTGGTGCCGCCGAGCGCGTCCTGCGAGCCGAAGGGATTCAGGTCGCGCGGTCCGATGCCGTTCGGGGCAAAGCCGCGGACGAGGTTCGGGCCCATCTGGAAGTGGTCGAGCATGCGCAGATCGCTGCCGATCTTGTTCAGCATGCCGCTCTGCAGGCGGACGAGGCCGACGATGTCGGACACCAGCGGCGTGTAATATTTCGCGTCGATGACCGACTTCAGGTAGGAGACGTCGCCGCCGACGCCGGCAAAATCCTGCCGGAAGTCGACGAGCAGACCGTCGGTGGGGTTCTTGTTGTTGTCCAGCGTGTTGTAGGTCAGCGTATAGCCGAGCGCCGAGGTCAGGGTCTTGCCGCTGGCAAGCTCCTTGCGAACCGGCAGCGAGGCTTCGCCGTCGCTGTAGCAGCCGAGACCATTGGTCGAGCTCAGGTCGATCGGCGGCGTCTGCGCCGCGGCGAAAGCCGGGCTCGGATTGAAGTTTGGTCCTGGAACGTTGTTACAGTTCGCCAGGTAATACGGCAGCGTGATTTCCTGCTGGTAGATCGAGTAGCGCACTTGCAGCGCCAGATCTTCGCGCAAGGAGAAACCGAGGCGCGGCGAGAAGCCGAGCGTCTTGGTGCCGTAGGAGATGTAGCTGTTGGACAGCTGCTCGCGCTGATAGAGGTCGAGACCGAGCGCGACGCGGTAGTCGAGCAGATACGGCTCGACGAACGACAGCGAGTAGCCGCGCGCGTACTGGCCATAGGTCACAGACGCCTTGGCGAACAGGCCGCGGCCGAGCAGGTTGCGCTCGGAGACCGAGACTTCGGCCAGCGCGCCGTCGGTGGTGGAGTAGCCGCCCGAGATCGAGAAGTCGCCGGTCGATTTCTCTTCCATGTCGACGATCAGGATGACGCGGTCGCTCGAAGAGCCCGGCTCGGTCGTGATCTTCACGCTCTTGAAGTAGTCGAGGTTCTTCAGGCGCCGCTCGGCGCGGTCGACCAGCGCACGGTTGTAGGCGTCGCCTTCCGAGATGTCGAACTCGCGGCGGATCACGTAGTCGCGCGTGCGGGTGTTGCCGCGCAGGTTGATGCGCTCGATATAGGTACGCGGGCCCTCGTCGATGTTGAACACGACGGAGACGGTGTGCGCTTCGAAGTTACGGTCGCCGCCGGGCCGGACCACCGCGAAGGCGTAGCCGCGGCGCGAGGCCTCGATCTGCATCTCCTCGACCGATTTCTCGACCTGTTCGACGTTGTAGAGCGAGCCGACATTGACGCGCGAATAGGCGCGCATCGACGTGGGATCGAAGTTCGGAATGCTGGAGCGGAAGTTGACCGCACCGACGCGGTATTGTGAGCCTTCCTCGATCTTGAAGGTGACGTTGAAGCCCTTCTTGTCGGGATCGTATTCGGTGAGCGCAGCCACCACCTGGACGTCGGCGAAGCCGTTCTTCAGATAGAAGCGGCGGATCAGGTCGCGATCGGCTTCGACGCGGTCCGGATCGTAGATGTCGCCGCTGGCGAGGAAGCTCAACAGGTTCGATTCGCGCGTCTTGATGACGTCGCGCAGGCGGTAGGACGAGAACGCATTGTTCCCGACGAACTCGATCGACTTGACGCCGGTCTTGGCACCCTCCTCGATCGTGAAGATGAGATCGACGCGGTTGTTCGGCTGCTCAATGACTTCCGGCGTGACGCGCACGTCGTAGCGGCCGGACCGGCGATAGATCTCGGCGATTCGCAGCGTGTCGGACTGCACCACGGCGCGGGAGAAGGTGCCGCGCGCCTTGGACTGGACTTCGGCGGAGAGCTGTTCGTCCTTGATCTTCTTGTTGCCCTCGAAGGCAAGGCGCCCGATCACGGGGTTTTCGACCACGGAGACGATGATCTGGCCGCCGGAACCGCGGTTGATCCTGACGTCCTGGAACAGGCCGGTCTCGATCAGGGCCTTGAGGCCGTCGTCGATGGCGGCCTGATCCAGGCGGCCGCCCGGACCCGGCTTGAAGTAGGAGCGGATCGTCTCCACCTCGACGCGGCGATTGCCTTCAACGGCAATCGACTGGACGCTCTGGGCGAACGCAGCCGAAGACACCAAAACAGCCCCAACCGGGGCAACCGCCGGCGCGCCGAACAAGATCAGGGTTGCGAGCAAGCCCCCCCGGAGTCGCAGTCCAAACTTCATCGCGCAACGCGCCCTTATCATTCCGTGCCAGACCCAACCCCAACGCCGGTCCGGAGATTCCCCAAGTTCAGGCCGCTTGTAGCCAATTTCGCCGACGCCGCAAACGGCAGAAAGCGCCGTAATTTCAATTTCATTGCAGGACGTTGCCCAACAGCAACGCCACAAAAAAGCCCCTATCAGGAGGCCGCCATTCTGAGGATGTCGTTGTAGGTCGCAAACACCATCAGCATCAGCACAAGCCCGAGTCCGATTCGGAACCCCATCTCCTGAGTCCGCTCGGAGAGCGGCCGGCCCCGCAACACCTCGGCCGCGTAGAACATAAGGTGGCCTCCATCGAGCAGCGGGATCGGGAACAGGTTGAGCAGGCCGATCGAGACCGACAGCACCGCGCAGAGATTGATCACAAACTGGAAGCCCGCGCTCGCCGCCTGCCCCGACATCTTCGCGATTCCGAGCACGCCGCTGACGTCGTTCGGATTGCCGTGTCCGACGAACAGGGAACCCAGGAACTTGAAGGTGCTGGTGATGATGAACCAGACCTGCTCGACGCCGATCTTGAGCGCTTCAGCAACGCCGACCGGCGCGGTCGAGGCCTCCCCGGCCTGGGATTTGTGCTCGATGCCGAGCACGCCAAGACGATGGCTGTTGCCGAACGGATCCTTGCGCTCAAGCAGCGCCGGGGTTGCGGTCAGCGAGACGATGGCGCCGTCCCGCTTCACCTGGAAGGTAAGCGCCGAACCGGCGTTCATCGCAACGATTCGCTGCATGTCGGCGAAGCTCTCGATCGGCTTGCCGTCGATCTGGAGGACCACGTCCCCGATCTTGAAGCCGGCCGCAGCCGCCGCGCCATCGGCGACGACACCATCGACGCGCGCGATCGTGCTCGGCTTGCCGTAGTAGAGGGCCATGCCGGCAAGATCAGCGCGCCCAGAATGAAATTTGCGATCGGACCGGCCGCGACGATGGCTGCACGCGGGCCGACCTTCTTGTGGTGGAAGCTGCCGGAACGCTCCTCGGCCGTCATGGCCGCGAGCGTCTGGGTTGATGGCGTCGACGCCTCGCTCTCGTCGCCGAAGAACTTGACGTAGCCGCCGAGCGGGATCGCCGAGATCTTCCAGCGGGTGCCGTGGCGGTCGTTGAAACCCACCAGCTCGGGCCCGAAGCCGAGCGAGAAAGTTAAGACGCGCACCCCTGCCCAGCGCGCGACCAGGAAATGGCCGAGCTCGTGGAAGAACACGACGATCGTCAGGACGAACAGAAAGGGAACGGCGTAGCCGAGGAGCCCATGGCTCAACGTATTGAAACTATGGACGAAAAAGTCGATCATCGATGTCCCTTAACCCAGCGCGCAGGGCGCCGGCCCCGAACCAACTAGGATGCCTTTAAGGCAATTTGAGGCAATAGGGCGGCGGCCCTTTTTCTCGCAACATGGTCAACAGAGATTGCATCATCGGCCGACGTCAGCGGTGCCTGGTTGCCGCCTTTGATCCAGTCGTCGAGGGTGGCCTCGACCAGGCGGGCAATCGCACCGAACCGGATCTTGCCGGCGATGAAGGCGGCGACCGCGACCTCGTTGGCGGCGTTGTAAACGGTGGTCGCGCCCTTCCCGGTTCGGAGCGAATCGTAGGCCAGCCGCAGTCCGGGGAAGCGCTCGAAGTCGGGCGCTTCGAAAGTCAGCTGGCCGATCTTGGCGAGATCGAGCTTCGCCGCCGGCCCCTTGATGCGATCGGGCCAGCCGAGGCAATGCGCGATCGGCGTGCGCATGTCGGGCGTGCCGAGCTGGG
>NZ_JAEMSD010000377.1:0-5473 GCF_016462955.1 Bradyrhizobium sp.
CTTCGTGCGCAGCGATTGCCAGCCGCGCACGAAGAACGGCCATCCGGCCCACAGCACCACGGGGGTTGCGAAGACGAGCTGGATCCAGTTCGACAGCGTCGGGTCGATCCAGTTGTGCGGGCCCGCGAGGTGACCGCCCATCTCCAGCACCACGGCCGGCAGCGCCATTGCGCCGCCGATCCAGAACCGGCGCGTCATGTCGGCGAGCTCCGGATTGGGGCCGGTCTCCAGGCTCGCGACCTCCGGCTCGAGCGCCATGCCGCAGATCGGGCAGCTGCCGGGTCCGACCTGGCGGATCTCGGGATGCATCGGGCAGGTGTAGATCGTGCCCGCGGGCATCTCGGGCTCGGGCGCCTTGTCCTTCGCGAGATATTTGGCGGGATCGGCTGCGAATTTGGTGCGGCAGCCGGCCGAGCAGAAATGGAAGGTCTCGCCGTGATGGTCGAACCTGTGCTTCGAGGTCGCGGGATCGACGCTCATGCCGCAGACGGGATCCTTGACGCTGGTCGTCCCGTCACTGTGATCATGCGCGGGATGGTGATCATGGCCGGAATGATCGCCGTGCCCACCGCAGCATGAGGAGGCCGCAGCCTCGGTGGGCGGCGGCGCTGCCTTGCTCGAACAGCCGCATCCGGCGTGAGCGTCTGCGTCGTGATGATGCCCGTGTTCCGCTGCGTTCATTGGCTTGCTCCGGCGGTATCCTAGGGTCTTGTAACCCATACCCGGTAGGGGTATATAGACCCCATGCGCAAGGACATCAAGGCATCCGTCGGAAAACGTCTCGGCCGGATCGAGGGCCAGGTTCGCGGCCTCTCGAAAATGGTAGACGAAGACCGCTACTGCATCGACATCGTGACGCAGATTGCGGCGGTGCGCGCCGCGCTGCGCCGGGTCGAGGAGGAGGTTCTGAAGGACCATGTCGCCCATTGCGTCGAGCACGCCATCGCGAGCGGCGACAAGGCCGACCAGCGCGCGAAGATCGCGGAGCTGATGGCGGTGATCGGACGGGCGCAGCGGTAGATCGCGGTCTCTCTTCCGTCATTGCGAGGATTTCTTGCAACCACGCAATCCGGTCTCGTAGGGTGGGCAAAGCGGCTTATCCGCCGTAGCTCGAAGAGCGAAGGCGGAAGCGTGCCCACCATCCGTCGGTCGCGTGAGAACGTGGGCACGGTGCTTCGCACCTTTGCCCACCCTACGAGACCGAGCGAGATTTCTCCGGCGAGCTTAGGCCGCCAGCTCCCGCGCTCGCGCGCGGTACATCGCGAGGTCGCTCAGCTGCACGAAATGCTCGGAGACATTGGTGTTCATCTCCGGAAGGCGCGCGCTCACTTCCTCAGCCGGAATCTCAGCCGACGCCTCTTGGTCAATCGCTTCAGGAACGAGCGGCGGCGCCATGAGCGCTTCTGGAAACACACTGAATGAGCCCGCTACCTCCTCGAGCGGCTTCTGCTTGTCGGCCCAATGCAAGGCGGTGTAGTCGAAGCCGTGCACGATGGTGGGTTTGACGACTTCGAAATAGGGCGAGATGTCGAAGTCGCGGGGCATGTAGAGCGAGGAATCGCGGATGTGCAGGATCTCGCGGCGGGCGGCGCGGCTGCCGGCCTTGGTGATCTTCGGCAGGATCGGATAACGCACGGCGTCGAAGGCCTGTGCGATCAGGGCCGAGCAGATGATCTTGGTCGGGTCGCCGGAACCGATCGCAATCATGCGCCGGCGCCAGCGCTGCGGGATCGGCATCGGAAAGAGGTAGCGCATGAGGTCGACGATGTTCTTGGTGTCGTAGCCGAAGCCGATGCGGTTGATCGCATAGCGGCAGACTGTGGTGCGGTCCTCATAAGACAAACCGACAGGGCGGCAGAGGCGGGTATGATAGGGGAAATATTTCGACAGCGGCGCCGAGGTGACGCCTTCGCCGATATTGGCCTCGATCAGCACATGCGGCTCGCCGTCGGCCTCCTCGGCACCCGCGACCGGGCCGACATAGAGCGCGGCATGCGACCAGGTCGACTGCGTCAGATATTTGATGATGCCGGAGATGCGGTTGTTGCCCTCGACCAGCAGCACGTCGCCGGGCTCGATGACGCCGCGAAGATGCTCCGGGTCGCTCGGCGTGAACGGCTCGTAGCCCGGCACCTCCTTCGAGAGGTACGCGGCAATCAGCTTGCCGACCGAATCCAGGACCGTCCCCATGTCGAACTCCCCCCACGGCCTTTTCCGACCGTCTTTTTCCCTTCTCTATCATGGTCGAAACGTGTTGCAATTCGGTTCATCAGTCTGTGAGATCAAGCATGATTGATTCACCATGATGGTTGCTGTGCAACATCAGATACGGCAAGGTTCGCGGGCCGTTCCCGTTCGCCGCAAGTCCCCGGAAACCATGTCATGACAATCACGCGCCGCGATTTCCTTGTCGCGTCGGCTGCACTTGCCGCGATGCCGGTCCCGCGCGCGAGCGCCGCACCCCTGCCGCGCGAGGCCGACATCGTCGTGATCGGCGCGGGAGCCGCCGGTATCGCTGCAGCGCGGCGCGTCATGGCGACGGGCCGCAAGGTCGTCGTGATTGAAGCGGCATCGCAGATCGGCGGCCGCTGCATCACCGATAGCTCCACCTTCGACACGCCGTTCGACCGCGGTGCCCGCTGGATGTACAATCCCGACGCAAACCCGATGATCCGGCTGGCGCGCAGCGTCGGGCTCGACGTGCTGCCGGCGCCAAAGGGCCAGAAGATGCGCATCGGCCGCCGCAACGCGCGTGCGGGCGAAACCGAACAGTTCCTGGCGGCGCTGGTGCGTGCCAACCGCGCCATCGACGAGGCCGCGCGCGGCAAGCTCGATACTTCCTGCGCGTCCGTGCTGCCCAAGGATCTCGGCGACTGGGCCGGCGCGGCCGAGTTCTTGCTGGGCGCAGGCTTCGCCGGCAAGGACCTGAAGGAGCTGTCCGCGATCGACAAGGGGCGCGCGCAGGACCGCAACGCTGCGATCGCCTGCCGCCAGGGCTTGGGCACGCTGATCACCAGGCTCGGCGAGCAGGCGCCGGTGGCGCTGTCGACGCCGGCGAGCCGCATCGCCTGGAGCAATCGCGACGTCAGCGTGGAAACCCAGGCCGGCAAGATCGTGGCGCGCGCTGCCATCGTCACGGTGTCGACCAACGTGCTGACATCGGGCGCGATCAAGTTCGCGCCCGATATTCCCAAGCGTACGCTGGACGCGGCCTCGAAGCTCAGCCTCGGCAGCTACGATCGCATCGTGCTGCAATTGCCGGGCAATCCGCTCGGCCTCTCGCGTGACGATATCCTCGTCGAGCAGAGCAATTCGACGCGCACGGCGCTGATGTTCGCCAATATCGGCGGCTCCTCGTTGTGCTCGATCGACGTCGGCGGCTCGTTCGGCCGGGATCTCTCGGGCCAAGGCGAGAAGGCCATGGCCGACTTCGCCAGGGAGTGGATCACGAAACTGTTCGGCAGCGAAGCCGCTTCTGCGATGCAGAAGACCAGCGTGACGCGCTGGAATGCCTCGCCTTACGTGATGGGCGCGATGTCGGCCGCCTCGCCCGGCGGCCAGCTTTCGCGAAAGATCCTGAGCGAGCCTGTTGGCAACGTCTTCCTCGCCGGCGAAGCCACGCATGAGACGCTCTGGGGCACCGTCGACGGCGCCTGGGAAAGCGGCGAACGCGCCGCGGAGGCTGCCTTGCGCAAGATCGGCGCACTCAAGGACGAGTCCGCCGACGTGCCGACGCAGTCGACGAAGAAGCGGCGTGTGCCGCGGCAGTAGGGGCAATCAGGCCCGCGCCAAATCTCCGCTGTCGTCCCGGACAAGCGCGCCCGAAGGCGCGCGCAGATCCGGGACCCATACTCACAGGGAGTGATTTGGCGAAGGCTCGGAGTGCACCTTGTCCGATAACCACTCCCTGGGGTTATGGGTCCCGGGCTCGCGCTATGCGCGCCCCGGGACGACGGCGGAGATTGTCAGCGCAACAACCCGTCCAACGCCGGCAGCCCAAAGATCACCGCCATCGCAATCAGCGCATAGCAAATCCAGCGAAACACTTTTTCACTGGCGCGGCCGAACAGCAACGCGCCGAGCGCCACACCTGCCGCATAGACCGGGCCGACGATCAGCGAGAGCACCAGCGATTCACGCGAAATCAGGCCCGTCGCCACGTAGCTGACCATCGAGAAGAAATCCGAAGCGCCGAAGAACAGCAGGATGTTGGCGCGTGCGACGATCGGTGCGATGGGACGGCCGAGCCAGTAGCCGACGATCGGCGGCCCGCCGGTCTGGGCGAGGCCGCTGCAGAAGCCGGAGAGGCCGCCGATGCCGACCGAGAGCCAGGCGTGGTCCCTGCCGCGATAGCGCCAGCCCGACAGCAAGAGGAGCAGCAGCGCGGCGACGAAGCAGGAGATGATCCAGCGCGTGGTGACGGGCTCGAGCACGCTGAGGAAATAGGTGCCGACGGGCACGCCGACCAGCGCGCCGAGCACGATCACCGCGGTGGCCTTGCGGTCCGCCTTTCGCCAGGCGTCGGGAAGCAGCGGGGCCGCGGCGACAAAATCGATCACGAGCAGCAAGGCCGCAACCAGCCGCGGCGCGGCGATGCTGCTCGCCAGCGGCATGAAGATCAGCGCCGAGCCGAAGCCCGAGAAGCCGCGGGCCGTGCCCGAAACGAAAGCGACGGCGCAGAGCGCCGCCGCCATGGTGAGGCTGACATCCTTGGGGAGAAAGTCCGCAGGACTCATGCTCTACGACTCTCGAGCATGACGTTGTCCGAAAGCGGCTTCACACTTTTCGGCGTCATGCGCGCAAGATGCCGCCGGTCTTCCTCGTCACCTCGGCCACGATCTTGGCGCCGACCGCCTCGATCTCCTGGTCGGTCAGCGTCTTCTCGCGCGGCTGCAGCGAGACCGCGATCGCAATCGACTTCTTGCCATCGTCGATACCCTTGCCTTCGTAGACGTCGAAGACGTTGACGGCGGTGATCAGCTTCTTGTCGACGCCCTGCGCGGCTCGGACGATGTCGCCCGCCTTGACGCTGCGGTCGACGATGAAGGCGAAGTCGCGGGACACCGGCTGGAACGCCGACAGCTCGATCAAGGGCTTGGCGCGGGTCGGCTTCTTCTTGGCCTCGGGAATGCGGTCGAGGATCACCTCGAACGCCATCAGCGGCCCGTCGGCGCCGAGTGCCTCGAGCGCTCTGGGGTGCATCTCGCCGAAATACCCGAGCACGTTCTGCGGCCCGATCTGAATCGTGCCGGAGCGGCCCGGGTGCAGCCAGGTGGGGCCGCCGGCAACAATCTGCAGCGCCTGCATCGGCGCACCGGCCGCGGCCAGCACCGCAAGCGCGTCGGCCTTGGCGTCGAACACGTCGGCCTGCGCCGAGCCGGACCAATGCCGTCCGAGACCTTCGGAGTAAGCCAGGCCGCGGCGGACGCCGCTCGCCGCCCTGAACTGATCCTGCGGGCGATCGCCCTTGAAG
>NZ_JAEMSD010000377.1:5483-6701 GCF_016462955.1 Bradyrhizobium sp.
CCCTTGAAGATTTGGCCGACCTCGAACAGCGCGACATCGCCAAAGCCGCGATCGGCGTTGGCCTGTGCGGCTGCGATCAGGCCGGCGAGCAGGGTCGGGCGCATGTCGGAGAGATCCGAGGCGATCGGGTTGGCCACTTCGAGCGCGCGCTGGCCGCCGCCGAACAGTTCGGCCGCGGGCTTTGCGATGAACGACCACGTCACGGCCTCGACCATGCCACGGCTCGCGAGCGCGCGCCGGGCGCGGCGGGTGCGCAGCTGGAGCGGCGTCAGCACCGCCTTGCGGGGCTCGTCGCCGCGATCGAACGGCGTCATCGGCACCTTGTCGACGCCGAAAATGCGCACGATCTCCTCGACGATGTCGGCTTTGCCGTGCACGTCGGAACGCCACGACGGCACTGCGACCTTCACCACCGGTCCCGGGCCCGCCATCATGAACCCGAGATGCGTCAGGATGCGCTTCATCTCGGCTTGCGGCACCTCGATGCCCGACAGGCGCTTCACCTCGGTGATCGGGAATTCGATCAGGTGATCGTCGGCAAAGGACTTGCCGACCACGACGGTTTCGGACGGTGTGCCGCCGCACATCTCCATCACCAGCCTGGTCGCAAGCTCCAGCCCCGGCACCATGAAGGCGGGATCGACGCCGCGCTCGAAGCGGTAGCGCGCATCGGAATTGATGCCGAGCTTGCGGCCGGTCTGGGCGATGTTGATCGCGTTCCACAGCGCCGATTCGATCAAGACGTCGGTGGTGTTCTCGTCGCAGCCCGAGGCCTCGCCGCCCATGATGCCGGCGAGCGATTCGACGCCGTGCTCGTCGGCGATGACGCAGATCGAGGGATCGAGCTTGTAGGTGCGGCCGTCGAGCGCGAGCAGGCTCTCGCCCTCGCGCGCGCGGCGCACGACGAGATCGCCCTTGACCTTCTTCGCGTCGAACACGTGCAGCGGACGAGCGCGATCGAAGGTCATGAAATTGGTGATGTCGACCAGCGCGTTGATCGGGCGCAGCCCGATCGCGGTCAGCCGCTTCTGCAGCCATTCCGGAGACGGCTTGTTCTTGACGCCGCGCACGAGGCGGAGCGCGAAGCCGGGACACAGCGTGGCGTCCTCGACCGTCACCTTCACCGGGCAGGGGAATTCGCCCTTGACCGGCTTGATCGTCGGGTCCTTGAACTTGCCCATGTCGGCGGCGGCGAGATCGCGCGCGATGCCGTGCACG
>NZ_JAEMSD010000378.1 GCF_016462955.1 Bradyrhizobium sp.
TCACAACATCAACTATCTCAACGCCGTTGACCGGAAGCACTATGTCAGGCAGGTGCTGGCAACGATCCAGCAGGACCAGAGAAACCATCAGCGTTGGATCGACGAGGGATGCTTGCGCAGCGTGGACACTTACTTCGCCGAGCGCGTTCTGACCGGAATGGGCCATTGGTACCCGATCTGGTTCAGGGCCGAGCGGAGGTGGTCTCCCATGCAGATTGCCGATCATTTTTCGTGGTTGTTCCTCGCAGGTCTCAAGCCGCGTCGGAGGGGCCTTGAAGCGGTCGGTCCGAGGCCTCGGCCGCGCTCTGCACTTGCTTCCCCATCCGGAGTGGTGTGAACCGCGGAATGAGCGCAGCTTGGTCAAAAAAAGTTGCCTGTGAATTCAATATTCCACATGGCGCGCGGCAATCTTCATGTTTAAGCCGCAATTATTTCTTGCACCAAAACTTTACACAGTATTCAATGTTGGAGTAGCGAGAGGTGGCGCGACCGACGTTGCGAGTCAGCTTCGATCGCCAAGGAACAAGAACACACAAAGGGAGAAGGCAAGGATGCAAAAGCTCGTAATTGCTGCGACGGCAGCGCTGACGATGGTCGCAGGAGCAGCATTCGCGCAGGAGACCATCAAGTTCGGCTACATCGATCCGCTGTCCGGCGGCGGCGCCAGCGTCGGCGAAGGCGGCTTGAAGACGTTCCAGTATCTGGCTGACGAGATCAACGCCAAGGGCGGTATCTTGGGACGCAAGATCGAGGTCCTGCCCCTCGACAACAAGACCAACCCGCAGGAAAGCCTGGTGCAGGCGCAGAAGGCGATCGACGCCGGCGCCCGTTACATCACGCAAGGCAACGGCTCGTCGGTCGCCGCGGCGCTGTCCGATTTCGTCACCAAGAACAACACGCGCAATCCCGGCAAGGAAGTGCTCTACTTCAACTACGCCGCCGTCGATCCGAGCCTGACCAACGAGAAGTGCAGCTACTGGCATTTCCGCTGGGATGCCAGCTCCGACATCAAGATGGAGGCGCTCACCAGCTATATGAAAGATATCCCTGCGATCAAGAAGGTGTATTTGATCAACCAGGATTACTCCTTCGGCCAGTCGGTGCGGGCCGACGCGCGCAAGATGCTGGGCGCCAAGCGGCCGGACATCCAGATCGTCGGCGACGAATTGCATCCGCTGCTGAAGATCACCGACTTCTCGCCTTACGTCGCCAAGATCAAGGCTTCGGGCGCCGATAGCGTCGTCACCGGCAATTGGGGCCAGGACATCGCACTGCTGCTCAAGGCTGCTGCGGACGCCGGCCTGAAGGTCAACTGGTACACCTACTATGCCGGCGGCGCCGGCGGCCCGACCGCGATCAAGCAGACCGGTCTCGACCATCAGGTGTTCCAGATCACCGAGGGCTTTGCCAATTCCGGCCACCAGCCGGCGATGGACTTCGAAAAGGCCTTCCGTGCCAAGGTCAACATGTCGCTGTGGTATCCGCGCGCGGTCAACGAGATGCGCATGTTCAAGGCCGCGGCCGAGAAGGCCAACTCGCTCGACCCCGTGAAGGTCGCCGCAGCCCTCGAGGACCTCAAGTTCGAGGTGCTGGACGGCGGCGAGGGTGTCATGCGCAAGGACGATCACCAGTTCTTCCAGCCGATCTACATCTCCTCCTTCGGCAAGCTCGCTGCAAACGAGCCGTTCGACGAGGAAGGCACCGGCTGGGGATGGCACCTGGTTTCCAAGGTCGACACCTCCAAGACGATGGTTCCCACGACCTGCAAGATGACCCGGCCGTAAGCCGGACCAGCTTCGCCTTCCCGCTAGCCGGCAGCGGCTTGCGGGAAGGTTGCTGTTTGGGTGCGACCGAAGAGTTTGCCGAGGCCTTTACGTCCCGGCCAGAGGTACGAATACTGTGCTTGAACTGATCGTGATATCGACGCTGAACGGCCTGCTGTTCGGCATGCTGCTGTTCCTGCTGTCGAGTGGCCTGACCGTCATCTTCAGCATGATGGGCGTGCTCAATTTCGCCCATGCCAGCTTCTACATGCTCGGCGCCTTCTTCGGCTACCAGCTCACCAAATGGATCGGCTTCTGGCCGGCGCTGCTGCTGGCACCGCTGCTGGTCGGCGCGATCGGCATGGCGGTCGAGCGCTACGGCCTGCGCAATACGCACAAGCACGGCCATGTGGCGGAACTGCTCCTGACCTTCGGTCTTGCGTTCGCGATCGAGGAAATCGTAGCGATGATGTGGGGCAGGAGCCCCGTCGACTACCGCGTGCCGGCGCTGCTCGACTTTCCCGCCTTCACGATCTTTTCGACCAATTATCCCGCCTACAAGATCTTCATGCTGGCCGTGTCGATCCTGATCTTCATCGTGCTGCTGACGGTGCTCAAGCGCACGCGGGTCGGCCTGATCGTTCAGGCCGCGCTGACGCATCCCCACATGGTCGGGCATCTCGGCCACAATGTCGGTCGCATCTTCATGCTGGTGTTCGGCGTCGGCAGCGCGCTGGCGGGAATTGCCGGCGTGATCGCAGGTCCCGCGCTGGTGACGCAGTCCGACATGGCCGCGGCACTGGGACCGATCCTGTTCGTGGTCATCGTGTTCGGCGGCCTCGGCTCCTTGCCGGGCGCCTTCATCGCCTCGCTGGTGATCGGCCTGATACAGACCTTCGCGGTGGCGCTGAACGGTTCGCTGGCGAGCGCCTTCGGTCCGCTCGATCCGTCGGCGGGGCCGTCCGTGCTCACCGACATCTGGAACGTCACCATCGCCCAGGTGGCGCCGATCGTGCCCTATCTGCTGCTGGTGATCATTCTGATCGTACGCCCCATGGGCCTGATGGGGACGCGCGAGACATGAACGCCAAGATGACATCGACACCGACGTCGAAGATCGTGGACACCACAGTCGGCGACGGCCTGCGCTTCTACGGCATATGGCTGGCCGGCATCGCCGTGCTGATCGTGCTGCCGCTGATCTTCTCCTCCGGCGGCTCGCTGACGTCCTTCAGCCTGATCGGCATCGCGATCGTGTTCGCGCTGTCCTACAACATCCTGCTCGGCCAGACTGGCCTCCTGTCGTTCGGCCATGCGGTGCATTACGGCCTCGGCGGCTTTGCAGCGTGCCACATGATGAACGCGGTGGTCTCGCACGGCTGGCCGATCCCGCTGCCGTTCATCCCGCTGTTCGGCGGGCTCGGCGGCCTCGCTTTCGCGCTCGTCATCGGCTGGGTGATGACCAAGCGGGCCGGCACCGTGTTCTCGATGATCTCGCTCGGCATTGCCGAGCTGGTGGCGTCCTCCTCGCTGATCCTGCGTTCGGTGTTCGGGGGCGAGTCCGGGATATCGACCGATCGCACGTCCTTGCCGAAAATCCTCGGCTTGAGCTTCGGCCCGCAGCTTCAGGTCTATTATCTCATCGCGTTCTGGCTGGTCATCTCCGCCATCGCGATGTATGCGCTGACCCGGACCCCGCTGGGGCGGATCAGCAATGCGGTGCGGGACAACCCCGAGCGCGTCCAGTTCATCGGCTACGACCCGCACGTGGTCCGCTACATCGCCTTCTGTTTTGCCGGCTTCTTCGCCGGCGTGGCGGGGGGCCTGGCCGCGATCAACTTCGAGATCGCCAACGCCGCCTATCTCGGCGCGATCCAATCCGGCCTCGTGCTGTTCTCGACCTTCATCGGTGGCGTCGCCTTTTTCTTCGGACCCATCCTGGGTGCAATCCTCGTGACCTATCTTCAGCTCGGGCTGACCAGCGTCACCGGCGTGTGGCAGCTCTATTTCGGCATCATCTTCATCGGCATCGTGATGCTGTCCCCCGGCGGCATCGCCGGGCTCATCATGATGCACCGGCCGCTGGTGCGCGCCGGAACTCTGCCGACGGTGATCCCCTCCTATTTGCTCGCGGCGGTGCCGACCTTGGCACTCGCTTGCGGCGTGATCCTGACGATCGAATCGATCGCGCGCACGCATAGCGGTCAGGGCAGCCCGATCAACCTGTTCGGCGTGGCCTTCAGCCCGGCGTCGCCGGTGACGTGGGCGAGTGCGGCGATCCTCGTCGCGGGCGGCTTCTTCGTCGCGCGCCTGAGCTGGCGGCGGGTTGGCGAGGCATGGGACCGCGCGACGACGATCGCGCGCGACCGGGGGTATCTGGCATGACGGCGGCGATCGAAGTCCGCGCTGTCGAAAAGCGCTTTGGCAATGTCGGCATCATCCGCGATCTCAATCTCAGCGTCGCGCAAGGTGAGCGTCACGCCATCATCGGTCCGAACGGGGCCGGCAAGTCGACGACGTTTAATCTCATCAGCGGCCATATCAAGCCGACCTCGGGCGAGGTGAGGCTGAACGGCGATGTGATCTCCGGCCTCAGGCCGTTCGAGATCAATCGGCGCGGCCTGTCGCGGTCGTTCCAGGTCACCAACGTGTTCGCGCGCATGTCGGTCTGGGAGAACGTCCGCTGTGCCGTGCTGTGGGCGACGGGGCACCGTTACGCCTTCTGGAAGAACGTCGACAGCCTGTCGGAGGTGCGCGAGCGCACGGCGCAGATCCTGGACGATATCCATCTGACGCATCGGCGCGATGTTCCGGCCGGGTTGCTGACTTACGCCGAGCAGCGCGAGCTCGAGATCGGCATCACCATCGCCGGCGGTGCGACCGTCGTGATGCTGGACGAACCGACGGCGGGCATGAGCCACGCCGAGACCGAGCGCGCGGTGTCGCTGATCCGGCGCCTGACCGAGGGCAAGACCCTGGTCATCGTCGAGCACGACATGAGCGTCGTGTTTGGCCTCGCCGACCGGATTTCCGTGCTGGTCTACGGCCACATCATCGCGTCCGGCACGCCGGAGGAGATCCGGCGCGACCCGAAAGTCAAGGAAGCCTATCTCGGCGAGGAGGCGCACTGATGCTCGAGGTCAGGGACCTGCACGCCTATTACGGCAAGAGCCACATTCTCCAGGGCGTCGATCTCGACGTTGCCGCAGGCGAGGTCGTCAGCCTGCTCGGCCGCAACGGCGTCGGACGCTCGACCACGGTCAAGGCGATCATGGGCGAGGTTGCGCCGCAAGGCACGATCCGCTTCAAGGGCAAGGACATCGCCGGGCTGCCGAGCTACCGGATCGCGCGCCTCGGTCTCGGCTATGTGCCCGAGCATCGCGACATCTTTCCGGGTTTGACGGTCCGCCAGAACCTGCTCCTCGGCATCAAGGACACGCGGCGCCCCGGCAAATGGCAGCTTCAGGACATGCTCGACATGTTTCCGAACCTGGCCGCGCGGGCGGATACGGCTGCAGGGGTGCTGTCGGGCGGCGAGAAGCAGATGCTCACGACGTGCCGGACCCTGATGGGCGATCCCGATCTCATCATGATCGACGAGCCGACCGAAGGTCTGGCGCCGTTGATCGTGCAGCAGGTCGGCGATCTCATCGCCCGCATCGCGCAGGCGGGCGTTGCGATCCTGCTCGTCGAGCAGAAGCTGTCGATTGCGATGAAGATCTCCAACCGCGTCTACGTCATGGGCCACGGTCGTGTGGTCTTCGAAGGTACGCCCGAGCAACTGAGATCGAACAGCGACGTTCGCGCGCAATGGCTGGAAGTGTGAGGGGGCGCGCCCGGCATTGCCAGGGCAATCGCATATGGGAGTGATCTCCCCTGTGGCCATCGTTCGAGACGCCCGCCGTTGGCGGGCCCTCAGGATGAGGAGCGTATGCATTGCGCCAGTTTCAACGGTCACCGGTGCCGCTTAGCCTCACCCTGAGGGACCGCGAAGCGGTCGTCTCGAAGGGCGAGGCGCGCGCTAGCTCGCGCAAAGGCCCATATGCAATTGCCCTGCCGGTATTGCGCATTCCATTGTCGGACGCAGATCCGGGTTCTCGAAACGAGTACTGATACGTTCCGGTGAAGGCCGACCCTGGAGCGGATTGGCTCCTTCCCGGCCAGCCAAGCTTCCCCTGGTGTCCGCATGGGCGCCAGCTTGCGGGGATTTAACTTGGTTCGGATTGAATGCCCCCTTAACGTTCCACGTCCGCTTGTCACCTGCCGTCACGGATGCTTTGCGTGCCAGTCGCTCCCAAGGGAGCTGTGCGCAGATTCGACGATGTATGAAGCTATGTTGTTGCAAACAAAGCGAAATACCACTCTTGTGATGGCGGACGCGGTATTGAAACTGGACACATGATCCGTGACGGCATTCGGTAAACTCTTCCGCACCACGGCGTTCCGGCTGACGCTGGTCTATCTGCTGCTGTTCGCGATGTTCGCGGCCTCGCTGCTGGCCTATTTCGCCTGGAATACGCGGCGGCTGATCACCGAGGAGATCACGCAGACCGTCAATGCCGAGACGTCGGAGATCAGCGAGATCTACGGCCGCCGCGGCTTGCGCGGCCTCGTGCTCGCGATCGAATACCGTGCGCTGCGGCCGGGCGCCAATCTCTATCTGGTCACGACGCCGACCGGGCAGGCGATTGCCGGCAATGTCGGCTCGCTCGCGCCCGGCGTGATGGCGACGCGCGGCTGGTCCGAGACGGCCTACCGCCGCCTCGAGGACGCCGACGATCGCGACCATCGTGCGCTGGTACGCGTTACCGAACTCGAGAACGGCTTCCGGCTTCTGATCGGCCGCGACCTCGCCGAACGGCGGCGTCTGTTCGGCATCGTCGCCAAGGCGGCGCAATTCTCTGTGCTGATC
>NZ_JAEMSD010000379.1:0-2777 GCF_016462955.1 Bradyrhizobium sp.
CGCAAGAACCGGATCCCCATGCCCCGCTACAAGCTCACCATCGAATATGACGGCGCGCCGTTCTTCGGCTGGCAGGTGCAGGAGACGCTGCCGTCGGTGCAGGGCGCGCTACAGGCTGCCGTGAAGGCCATGACGGGCACGGATTTGCGCGTGCATGGTGCGGGCCGCACCGATGCCGGCGTGCATGCGCGCGGGCAGGTCGCGCATGTCGACGTCGACAAGCAGTTTCCGCCCGGACGTTTTCGCGACGGGCTCAACGCGCATCTGCGCCCGCATCCGATCGCGGTGCTGGAAGCCGAGATCGTGCCCGACAGTTTCGAGGCGCGCTTCTCGGCCATCAAGCGCCACTACCGCTATCGCATCGTCAACACCCGCGCCAATCTCGCGCTCGATATCGGCCACGCCTGGCGCGTGCCGCGCAAGCTCGACGCCGAGGCGATGCACGCGGCGGCGCAGCGTCTGCTCGGCAAGCACGATTTCACGACCTTCCGCGATACCGAGTGCCAGGCCAAATCGCCGGAGAAGACGCTCGACCAGCTCGACGTGATCCGGGACGGCCGCGAGATCACCGTGATCACCTCGGCGCGCTCGTTCCTGCACAGCCAGGTGCGCTCGATGGTGGGATCGTTGGTCTGGGTCGGCGAGGGCCGCTGGACGGCAGACGATCTCTCCGCCGCTCTCGCCGCCCGCAACCGCGCCGCCTGCGGCATCGTCGCCCCGCCGGAAGGGCTATATCTGATGCAGGTGGATTATTGAGGTGAGGCGCGCTGCTGCCACACCCTCAGTGTCATGCCCCGCGAAGGCGGGGCATCCAGTACGCCGCGGCCTCGCGGCTCAATCAAAACTGTCTCTGGAATACTGGATCGCCCGATCAAGTCGGGCGATGACAGCTCTCTTTGTGGAGGCAACAGTGCCTCAAGCAAAATACCGCGTCAGGATCCCGCGATACACCCGCGTCAGCTTCACCAGATCCTCCACCGGCACGCGTTCGTCGATCTGGTGCATGGTCTGGCCGACCAGCCCGAACTCGATCACGGGGCAGTAACTCGATATGAATCGCGCGTCCGAGGTGCCGCCTGATGTCGACAGCTCCGGCTTGCGGCCCGTCACCTCCTCGATCGCGGCGACCGCGAGGTCGGTGAACGGGCCGGGCTTGGTGACGAACACGTTGGAGTTCGAGGTCTCCCAGACGATGCGGGCCTTGATGCGGTTGCCGCAGGCCTTTGCGAGGCGCGTCTCGAGCAATTCGCGCAAGCTCGCCTGGGTGTGGTTGTCGTTGTAGCGGATGTTGAATCTTGCGCGGGCCTCGCCGGGGATCACGTTGAAGGCCTTGTTGCCGACATCGACCGAGACGAATTCGAGATTGGAGGCCTGGAATTGCGCGCTGCCATGGTCGAGCGGCTCGTCCGAGATCGCCACGATCAGCCGCGATATGTCCGGCACCGGGTTGGCCGCGCGATGCGGATAGGCGACATGGCCCTGCACGCCGTCGACGATGAGCGTGCCGGATTGTGAGCCGCGTCGGCCGATCTTGATGGTGTCTCCGAGCGCCTCGACATTGGAGGGCTCGCCGAGCACGCAATGGTCGAATTTCTCGCCGCGTTCGGCGACCCATTTGAGCAGCTTGATGGTGCCGTTGATGGAGACGTCTTCCTCGTCGCCCGTGATCAGGAACGAGATCGAACCCTTACCGTCGCTGCGCGGCTTGCCGCCGTTGGCGGCGAGATACTCCAGCACCGCGGCGACCGAGCAGGCGATGCCGCCCTTCATGTCGACCGCGCCGCGGCCATGCAAGATACCGTGCTTCACCTCGCCGGAGAATGCGCCCACGCTCCAGGCGCTTTCGTCGCCCGGCGGCACCACGTCGGTGTGGCCGGCGAAGGTGATGTGCGGGCCCTCGGTCCCGATCCGTGCATAGGGATTGTCGACATCGGCCGTGCCCGCCTCGCTGCACGTCCCGCGGTGACAGGTGAAGCCGGCAGCGCTCAGGATGTTTTCGAGCACTCCGAGCGCGCCGGCATCGGCCGGAGTGACAGAGGGGCAACGAATCAGGTCGCGGGCAATCGAGAGAGCATCGGTCATGCGCCCGGCTTAACACGCCATTGCGGCGGTGGGCCAGCCTTCTGCACCGGCATTTCGAGCTCACGTTGCTGATCCCATCCAGGCTTGACTGGAGGCGAGATTTGGAGCGGATCGGCGCCGAACCGGTTGGTCTTCTTAGAGCCGCGGAAGAACAGCAACTCGATGCCGCCCCAGGTCGCGAGGATGAACGAGATCAGCCCGAGCGTGAAGCCGATATGATCGTCGCTGATCCGGTCCAGGAACTGGTTGATGAGTCCGGGCACGACAAAGAAGGGCAACCCCCACCAAGCGCTCTTGTCGCGGTCATGAAGCCGTTTGACGGAGGTCGCGGCGAACACCCATGTGAAAAGCGGCGTGCCGATCAGCTTGACCAGGATCAGCGGGAGGTCGGTCCGAGATACATCTCGATAGGTTTCGGGATCGACGACCTTGAAGATGTCGTCGACCGAAAAGCGGAAGGGGCGGGAGTCGAACGCCGCTATGATCGCGGCCATCAAGATCATCCAGCAGAGGATGATCAGACCGGCCAGCCAATATTTGGCGCGGCCGATGCGGCCGTTGAAGCGGAAGAGGTACCAGGTCCAGTCCAAGCGAGTGGCTCCGGGCGGAACGGGCCGCCCGGACATTGGTCGCGATGGAGGGAACGTGGGTTCGATCCAGTACCAAACCCGTCATCCTGAGGTGCGAGTGGCGCG
>NZ_JAEMSD010000379.1:2787-3274 GCF_016462955.1 Bradyrhizobium sp.
AGCCTCGAAAGGATGAACGGCCGAGACGCAGCCGCCAGCCGTCGCCCTTCGAGGGCCGCCGAAGGAGCGGCCGCCTCAGGGTGACGGGGAAAGGTTCGGGTTCGCGGCGCGAACTCAATCCCGCAGCAGCTCGTTGATGCTGGTCTTGGAGCGCGTGCGTTCGTCGACGCGCTTGACGATCACGGCGCAGGCGAGGCTGGGGCCGGGCTCGCCGTTCTTCATGGGCTTGCCGGGCAGGGCGCCGGGCACCACCACGGAATATTCGGGCACTTCGCCCATGAAGATCTCGCCGGTCTCGCGGTCGACGATCTTGGTCGAGGCGCCCAGGAACACGCCCATGGACAACACCGCGCCCTTGCGCACGATCACGCCTTCAGCCACCTCGGAGCGCGCGCCGATGAAGCAGTCGTCCTCGATGATGACGGGTTCGGCCTGCAGCGGCTCGAGCACGCCGCCGATGCCGACGCCGCCGGAGATGTGCACACGC
>NZ_JAEMSD010000379.1:3284-6674 GCF_016462955.1 Bradyrhizobium sp.
ACGAGCCGACGGTGGCCCAGGTGTCGACCATCGTGCTCTCATCGACGTAAGCGCCGAGATTGACGAAGGACGGCATCAGGACGACGTTCTTGGCGATGAAGGCCGAGCGGCGGACGATGGCGCCCGGCACCGCGCGAAAGCCGGCGTCGCGAAACCGGTTCTCGCCCCAGCCCTCGAACTTCGAGGGCACCTTGTCCCACCAGTTTGCCTTGCCGGGACCGCCGGGAATGACGCCCATGTCGCTGAGGCGGAAGGATAGCAGCACCGCCTTCTTCAGCCATTGATTGACCTTCCACTTGCCATCAGTGCCGCGCTCGGCAACGCGCGCCTCGCCCTTGTCCAGGATCTCCAGCGACTGGTCCACGGCCTCGCGCACCTCGCCCTTGGTCGTGGTCGAGATGCCGTCACGCGCGTCGAAGGCGCTGTTGATGGTGGATTCGAGGGCTGCAAGGGACATCGGGATTTCCTCTGGGGAAGCGTGGTTTCGCATCAATTGGAGCGCTTTTTCGGGATTTGGCGGGAGGAGTCAAGGCAAACTCCGCCGTCGTCCCGGGGCGCGCGAAGCGCGAGCCCGGGACCCATAGCCACAGTCAGCCGTTTGGCGAAGACTCGGAGCTCGTAGCCCGCATGAGCGAAGCGACATGCGGGACCGCCCGCGCCGATCCCGGATGTCGCTTCGCTCATCCGGGCTACGGACCTAGCGCGAGAGCCCCGCCAAAAACCCCGCCAGATCATCCGTGACGTGGTCGACATGGGCGGCGTCCCGGCCCTCCAGCTCCCAGTCCTCGCGCACCACCTCTTTGGTGCCATCGGGCACCACCAGCACGGTGGTCATGCCGAGCGCGTGCGGGACGGTGAGATTGCGGGCGAGGTCCTCGAACATGGCGGCGCTGGTCGGATCGACCGAATGATCGCTGAGGAATTTGCGATAGGTCTGCTCCGCCGGCTTCGGCTCGAACCCGGCGGCGATGATGTCGAACACGCCGTCGAAATGGCCGGCGAAGCCGAGCCGCGCCAGCACGGCGTCGACATGGTCGACCGAGCCGTTGGTAAGGATCAGCTTGCGGCCGGGCAGCTTTGCGATGGCCGCGCCGAGCTCCGGGTTCGGCTCCAGCGGCGAGTGGTCGATCTCATGGACATAGGCGAGGTAGTCGTCGGCGGAGACGCCGTGCAGGGTCATCATGCCGCGCATCGTGGTGCCGAAGCGCAGGTAGTAGTCCTTCTGGATCTTGCGCGCTTCCTCCCGGTCGACGTTCAGCCAGTTGCACACGAACTCGCCGATCCGCGCATCGACCTGCTGCCACAGATTGACGTGATGCGGGTAGAGCGTGTTGTCGAGGTCGAACACCCAGGTGTCCACGTGGCCGAAAGTGCGGGGCAAGTTCATCGAATCCTCTCGATCACGGCACTGCAAACCGCAGAGTCTTGCCGCCGCTCGACATGTCCACGGCGATGAAGCCCGTCGCGGCAAATCCGCGGGCGCCGCAATCGGCCTGCTCGCTGGTCTCGAACTTGGTCTCGCGCGTGCAGAGCTGCCTGTCGCCGCCCCAGTTCAGCGGCCGGTCCTTCAGCTTGACGACGCGGTTGTCGGCGTCCACCGCTTCCGCGAAACTGAAGATCTGCTTCGGCTGCCCCGATACGTCCGGATGCAGGCAGGTCCTGGGATCGATGCGATACCAGCCGCGGCTCGTCACCGACTTGCCGTCGTCGGTCGCGATCGCCGCCATCACCTTGTGCGGCGTGTCGTTGCACCAGGTGAGACCGCTGGCGGACGGCGTCTGCACCGCATCGACCATGGTCTTGAAGAAATTTTGCGAGCTGACGATGTCCGGCGACAAGCCGCGGCTCTTCAGGAAGGCGGCGAGCGCGGCTTGCGTCTTCGGCCCGTCGACGCCGTCGATCGGCGCTGCGTCGTAGCCGGCGATCACCAGCAGCCGCTGGATGCCGGCGAGGCGCGCCTGCTCGTCGTCATATTCCGAGTTCTCGGCGAGATAGGCAATGAGGTTGCCGTCCGCGCCTTGGGTCGGCGTCACCTGCGTGAACGGAACCTGGGTCTGGCCGCTGCGGCACTGCCGCGCCGCGGCGATGACGAAATTGTCCTGCGCCACGCAGAGCATGTCGCTGCCGTTCTGCGGGATCGGGGACGCGCCGTAGACGCCGAGGGCGCGGGCGTTGAGCAGGATGCGGTCGGCCGTCAACGTACCCTGCACCACCACCCGGCAGGTGGCGGGATCGATCCTGAACCAGCCGCGCGTCGCGGTCGCCGCCTTGTCGTCGATGCCGATCGCGGCCTCCACGACATAGGACATGCGGTTGCAGATCTTGAGATCGGCGATCGCGGGCGCGGAGGAGAAGAGGAACGAGACGGCCGCGGCGGGCAGCGTCATCAGGACGCGGGTGAGCGGGGAGCGGCGTTGCCGTCTCCGCTCTCTCCATTCGTCATGGCCGGGCTTGTCCCGGCCATCCACGTGCAGCGGCGCGCGCGGAGAGCCGTGGATGCCCGGGCCAAGCCCGGGCACGACGACCAATTTCCGCTGCGCGCGCTCCCGCATCACTTGTGGATCAGCGTGCCCGTGCCCTGGTTGGTGAAGAGCTCGAGCAGCACCGCATGCTGCATCTTACCGTCGATGATGACGACGCCCTCGACGCCCTGCTCGAGCGCGTAGATGCACGTCTCCACCTTCGGGATCATGCCGCCCGAAATGGTGCCGTCGGCGATCAGCTTTCGTGCGTCCTTGACCGAGAGCTGCGGAATCAGCTTCTTCGACTTGTCGAGCACGCCGGGCACGTCGGTGAGCAGCAACAGACGCTTGGCCTTCAGCGCGCCCGCGACGGCGCCGGCAAAGGTGTCGGCGTTGACGTTCAGCGTCTGGCCATCCTTGGAGGTCGCGAGCGGCGCCAGAACCGGGATCAACTCGTAGCCGATCAGCTGGTTGAGCAGCGTGAGGTCGACCTTCTCGGGGTCGCCGACGAAGCCGAGATCGATGGCCTTCTCGATGTTCGAATCGGGATCGACGATGGTGCGCGTCGTCTTCGACGCCTTCACCATGTTGCCGTCCTTGCCGGACAGGCCCACGGCCTTGCCGCCGGCCTCGTTGATGTAGCCGACGATCTGCTTGTTGACCGAGCCGGCCAGCACCATCTCGACGATCTCGATGGTCGCGGCATCGGTGATGCGGAGGCCCGCGGCGAATTCGGAGACGATGCCGAGGCGCTTGAGCATGGTCGCGATCTGCGGCCCGCCGCCATGCACCACCACCGGATTGATCGCGGTCTGCTCGAGCAGCACGATGTCGCGGGCAAAGTTCTTCGCGGTCTCCTCGTCGCCCATGGCATGGCCGCCATATTTGATGACGATGGTTTCCTCGTCATACTGCTGCATGTGCGGCA
>NZ_JAEMSD010000835.1 GCF_016462955.1 Bradyrhizobium sp.
GTCCTACGCCGCCGCCGAAACTCCGGCGGTCGCCTTGATCGCGTCGCGCGGCAGGGTCACGCGCACGACGGTGCCGACCTCGAGCTTGGAGCGCAGGCGCATCGAGCCGCCCTGGAGCTGCGCCAGCGAGCGGGCGATGGCGAGCCCGAGGCCGGAGCCGTGATAGGTCTTGGTGAGCTGGCTCTCGACCTGCTCGAACGGACGGCCGAGCCGCGCCAGCGAATGCTGCGCGATGCCGATGCCGGTGTCGGCGATCATCAGCACGATGCGGTCGTCGAGCAGCCGGCTGCGCACTACGACGCGCCCGCCGTCCGGCGTGAACTTGACGGCGTTGGAGAGCAGATTGACGATGATCTGCTTGGTGGCGCGGCGGTCGGCGACGACCGAGATCGATTTGGCGATGTCGGCATCGAGCGTCAGGTTCTTGTCCTGCGCCCGGCCGGTGACGACCCGCAATGATTCCGCGAGCGTCTTGGAGAGGTCGAGCTCTTCCATGTCGAGCTTCATGCGGCCGGCCTCGATCTTGGACATGTCGAGGATGTCGTTGATGACCTCGAGCAGGTAGTGGCCGCTGGTCAGGATGTCCTGGCAATATTCCTGGTACTTCTCGCTGCCGAGCTCGCCGAACATGCCCGAGCCCATGATCTCGGAGAAGCCGATGATGGCGTTGAGCGGCGTGCGCAGCTCGTGGCTCATATTGGCGAGGAATTTCGACTTGGTCTGGTTGGCCTCCTCGGCGCGGGTCTTCTCGCGCTGGTACTTCTCGGCGAGGTCGGCGAGCTCGACCGCCTGACGCTCCAGCGCCGCCTGCGAGCGCTTGAGGTCGATGACGGTGGCGCGCAGGCGCAGATCGTTGTCGACCAGCTTCTGCTCGTGCTCCTTGATCCGGGTGATGTCGGTTCCGACCGAAACGTAGCCGCCGTCCTTGGTGCGGCGCTCGCTGATATGCAGCCAGCTGCCGTCATCGAGTTGCGCCTCGAAGGTACGCGCGCCCGGGCCCTGGGGGGCGGTCTCGTTGTGGCGGGTCCGCACCTCCGGCATGCGGCCGACTTCCAGCACGGTTTCGTAGGAGGTGCCGGGGATGACCGCGGTCTCGGGCAGCTTGTGCAGGCGCTGGAAGTGCGAGTTGCAGAGCACCAGGCGGTCGCTGGCGTCCCACAGCACGAAGGCTTCCGGGATGGTCTCGATGGCGTCGCGCAGGCGCAGGTCAGCTTCCACCGTCCTCTCGGCGAGGCTCTTCTGCTCGGTGATGTCGACCGCGATGCCGATCAGGTGCACGCTGGAATCGGTTGCGCCGCGCGTCTTCTCGCAGCGGACGCGCAGCCAGATCCAGTGGCCGTCGACATGCTGCATGCGGAAGGTCTGGTCGATGTGGTCGATCTTCTCGGAGATGAGCTGGTCGGCGATCTCGAACAGGTCGATGTCGTCGGACTTCACCAGCGCGTTGACCTCGCCGAAGGTGAGGAGCTCGTGGCGGCCGTCGAGGCCGAGCATCGAGAACATCGATTGCGACCAGAAGATCCGGCCGCGCGACAGGTCCCAGTCCCACAGCCCGCAGCGGCCGCGGTTGAGCGCGGTGTCGATGCGGCCGCGCACGGCGTCATTGATGAGATCGCCTTCGCGGGCGCGGGTGGACTGCCAGTGGAAGGCGAAGCCGAGGATCAGGACGACAAAGCCCGTCGTCGCCGACAGCGTCACCGAGAGCGCGGCGTCCGAGCCCCAGATCGGCTCGTTGCGCTCCTGGATCACGGTGACGAAGCCGGGCAGCGACTTGATCTGGCGCGAGGTCGCCATCGCGGCATTGCCG
>NZ_JAEMSD010000380.1 GCF_016462955.1 Bradyrhizobium sp.
TGCTGAAGGCCGCCAAGGCGATGGACGTGCTCGGCAACAAGGAAGCCCGCGTCTGGGTCTCCATGGTCAAGGCCATGGTGCCGGAGCGCGCCTGCAAGATCATCGACCAGGCGATCCAGATCCACGGCGCCACGGGCATCTCGCACTGGACCCCGCTCGCCGAAATGTACCAGGACGTGCGTCACCTGCGCTTCGCCGACGGTCCGGACGAGGTGCACTGGATGGTGGTCGGACGGCACGAGCTGAGCATGGCGTGATCTCTGCTCGTCATGCGCGGGCTTGACCCGCGCATCCATCGAAGGGAACATTTCTTCGAAATTGATGGATTGCCGGGTCAAGCCCGGCAATGACGACTTGCCCAGGAGCCGCCATGGACTACGCCGCCAGCGATCTGACGCCTCGCGAGCGCTACAAGGTGCTGACGTCCTTCATCCTGCCGCGGCCCATCGCGTGGGTGACCACGCTCGGGCCGACCGGCGTCGTCAATGCCGCCCCGTTCAGCTTCTTCAACGCCTTCTGCGAGGATCCGCCGCTCTGCATGTTCGCGGCCAACCGCAAGCCGAACGGACAGGACAAGGACACCTTCCTCAACATCCAGCGCACCGGCGAGTTCGTGGTCAATATCGCGGACGAGCCGCTGGCCCGGGCCATGCACGAGAGCAGCGGAGACTTTCCGCCTGAGATCGGCGAGCCCGATTATCTCGGGCTGAAGCTTGCGCCCTCGACGACAATCTCAGTGCCACGGCTCGCCGACACGCCCTGGGCGATGGAGTGCAAGCTCTGGAAGCTGATCGACGTCAACGACGATCGCCGGCTGATCATGGGCGAAGGCCTCCACTTCCACATCCGCGACGAGCTGTGGGACCACGACGCGATGCGGGTGCACATGGACCGCTATCACCCGATCGGCCGCATGTTCGCCGACCGCTACTGCCGCACCGACGATCGCGTGGTGTTTCCGGCGGCGGAAGGCGTGAAGAAAAGATAGGGGGCAAAGGCGCAGCGCCGTGCCCTACGTCTTTCTTGCGGATCACGCCGACTGGTGGGCACGCTTCCGCCTTCGCTCTTTGAGCTGCGGCGGACAGGTCGCTTTCACCACTCTACGAGATTGAGATCGCAGTGAGGCCTGTACCCCCTCGCCCGAATTCGTCTGCGATCAAGTTCGATCTCTCCCCGCAAGCGGCAGGGCAATCGCGTATGGGTTTTTTGAAAGACTTGAGCGCACGCCTCGCCCTTCGAGACGACCGCTTCGCGGTCCCTCAGGGTAAGGCTGAGTGGCACTGGTGCCCGTTGAAACCAGCGCAACATACTCGGTCCTCATCCTGAGGGCCCGCCAGCGGCGGGCGTCTCGAAGGATGGCCACAAGCAACATCGCTCCATATGCGATTGCCCTGCGCAAGCGGGGAGAGATGAAGAAGCGCCCTACGTTGCGGGGGAGACCTTGTCCTGCGTCTTCGTCTCGAAATCGCTAGCGTCATGACGCTCGTGCAGCTGGCTTGCGGGGTCGCCGGAGACGCGGTTGACCATGCGGCCGCGCTTCACGGCTGGGCGCTGCGCGATCTGGTCGGTCCAGCGCTGCACGTTCTTGTAGTCCTGCACGGAGAGGAATTCGCCGGCGCCGTAGACCAGGCCCTTGGCGAGCGCGCCATACCAGGGCCACACCGCGATGTCTGCGATGGTGTACTCCTTGCCCGCGAGATATTCGTTGTCGGCGAGGCGCCGGTCGAGCACGTCGAGCTGGCGCTTGGTCTCCATCGCGAAGCGGTCGATGGCGTATTCGATCTTGGTCGGCGCATAGGCGTAGAAGTGGCCGAATCCGCCGCCGAGATAGGGCGCGCTGCCCATCTGCCAGAACAGCCAGGACATCGTCTCGGTCCGGGTCTTGACGTCCTTCGGCAGGAACGCGCCGAACTTCTCGGCGAGATAGAACAGGATCGAGCCGGACTCGAACACGCGGATCGGCTCGGGTCCGGAGCGGTCCATCAGCGCTGGAATTTTGGAGTTGGGATTGATGTCGACGAAGCCGCTGCCGAACTGATCGCCATTGCCGATCTTGATCAGCCAGGCGTCGTATTCGGCGCCCTTGTGGCCGAGTGCCAGCAGTTCCTCCAGCATCACCGTAACCTTCACCCCGTTCGGCGTCGCCAGCGAATAGAGCTGAAGCGGGTGCTTGCCGACCGGCAGCTCCTTCTCGTGGGTGGGGCCAGCGATCGGGCGGTTGATGCTGGCGAATTGCCCGCCGTTCTCCTTGTTCCAGGTCCAGACTTTGGGCGGCACGTAGGCGGGGGCGTCGGTCATGCGGAGGCTCCGGAAAAAGGATGCGTCTGCATTAATTAGCCCGCGAATGCCGAATGGCAAGCCCTCCGAGCCGCATTGGCGGGCGGGGTATCTCATCGTTTCGTCATGGCAAGCTCCCTTTCCCATCATTCCGGGGCGCCCGCAGGGCGAGCCCGGAATCCATCGGGCCGCCAGGAATGCTCGGAGACATGGATTCCGGGCTCGCCGCTTCGCGACGCCTCGGAATGACAGTGTCCAAGAGGCCGCGGCCCAACGCCTACACGCAAGATGCATTGCCGAATCCGGCGTGGCATCGCACGTGTCTATCGGCTAGCGTCGCTTTGCTTCGTGAGGGAAAGCAACGCGAACGCGAGGAGCCGCCGGGAGAGAGCCATGAAATCGCCGATCTGCGACATGCTGGGCATCGAATTCCCGCTGCTCGCTTTCAGCCATTGCCGCGATGTCGTCGCCGCGGTCAGCCGCGCCGGCGGGTTCGGCGTGCTGGGCGCGACCGTGCACACCCCCGACACGCTCGAGCGCGAGCTGAAGTGGATCGACGCGCATGTCGATGGCAAGCCTTACGGCATCGACGTGCTGATCCCGGAGAACATCTCGACATCAGGCGAGAAAGACGTCACCTGGAAGAGCCTGGAAGCGCGCGTGCCGCAGGAGCATCGCAATTACACGCGCGATCTCCTGAAGAAGTACGACATCGAGCTGACGACCACTGAGGTCGCATCCGATCAGCCGCAGCCGTTCGATGCGAAAACCGCACTGCAGCTGCTCGAGGTTTCCTTCAATCATCCGATCCGCCTGATCGCCAATGCGTTGGGCGTTCCCCCGAAGGCGATGATCGAGATGGGCAAGAGGCATGGCGTGCCGGTCGCAGCGCTGGTCGGCGCCAAGGAGCACGCGCTGCGCCAGGTCGCGGCCGGCGTCGACATCCTCGTGGTGCAAGGCACCGAGGCCGGCGGCCATTGCGGCGAAGTCTCGACCATGGTGCTGGTGCCGGAGGTGATCAAGGCGATCAAGGATATCCGCGACGTGCCGGTGCTGGCGGCCGGCGGCATCATGACCGGCCGGCAGATGGCGGCCTGCATGGCGATGGGCGCGGCCGGCGCCTGGACCGGCTCGGTGTGGCTGGCCACGGTCGAGTCCGAGACATCCGAGATCTTTCGCGAGAAGATGATCGCGGCGTCCTCGCGCGACGCGGTGCGCTCGAAAGGCCGCACCGGCAAGCCGGCGCGGCAGCTCCGCTCGGTCTGGACCGACGCCTGGGACCGCGCGCCGGACAGCCCGGGCGCACTCCCGATGCCGCTGCAAAGCATCATCAGTCGCGACGCCTTCAATTCGATCGACCGCGCCGCCGCCAGCGGCAACGCCAGGGCCCGCGATCTCGTCAGCTATTTCGTCGGCCAGGGCGTCGGCCTGATCGACAGCGTCAAGTCGGCTGGCACCGTGGTGCAGGAGTTCAAGGAAGAGTTCGCCGAAGCCGTCGATCACATGAATGCGCTGGTGGCGGAGTGACGATCCTCATGGTGAGGAGGCGCGCAAGCGCCGTCTCGAACCATGAGAGCCCGCGGCCCATCCTTCGAGACGCCTGCTTCGCAGGCCCCTCGGGATGAGGTCTGAGATGACTGAGAGAGTAAAGAAGCAAGAGAAATGACGACTGTTTCCTCCGACCGCATTCCCGTCATCGTCGGCATCGGCGAGATCGTCGACCGCCCCAAGGAGATTACCGAGGGCCTCGAGCCGCTCGACCTGCTCGAACAAGCGCTGCGACGTGCGGAAGCCGATGCCGGCGCAAGGCTGCTCGGCGAGGTGCAGTCGCTCGACGTCGTCAACTTCCTGAGCTGGCGCTATCGCGATCCGGAGCAGCTATTGGCGCAGCGCCTCGGCGTGTCGCCTGCGCATTGCTATTACGGTCCCGTCGGCGGCGAGAGTCCGATCCGCTACATCCACGAAGCCGCCAAGCGCATCGCGCGCGGCGAGTGCAGCGTGGCGGCCGTCTGCGGCGCCGAGGCGCAGTCGACCGCGACCAAGGCCGAGCGCGCCGGCGTCAAGCTGCCATGGACGCCGTTCGCCCATGACGTCGAGGAACCCAAGCGCGGCGCGGCGTTTCAGAAGCCGCTCGCGGTGAAGCTCGGTGTGTTCCGACCCGTCACGGTCTATCCGTTCTACGAGGCAGCCTCCTCCGCCCATTGGAGCCAGACGCCGCGCGAGGCCATGGCGGAATCCGGCACGCTGTGGTCGCGCTATTCCGAAGCCGCCGCGCAGAACCCAAATGCCTGGCTGAAGCGGCGCCATACGCCGGAGGAGATCACGACGCCGAGCGCCGACAACCGGCTGATCGCCTGGCCCTACAACAAGCTGATGGTCGCCAACCCCAGCGTCAACATGGGCGGCGCGCTGCTGCTGACCAGCCTTGCCAAGGCGCGCGCGCTCGGCATCGCCGAAGACAAGCTGGTGTATCCGCTCGGCGGCGCCTCCGCCGAGGAGCCGCGCGACTATCTGTTGCGCGACCAATTCTACGAGAGCCATCCGCAGAACGCCGTGCTGAAGGCGGCGATGGATCTTGCCGACGGCGACGGCAGGACATTCGACGCGATCGAGCTCTACAGCTGCTTCCCCTGCGTGCCCAAGATGGCGCGGCGGACGCTGGGGCTCGGCGACGACGTGCAGCCGACCGTGACCGGCGGCCTCACCTTCTTCGGCGCGCCGCTCAACACCTACATGACGCATGCCGCATGCGCGATGGTGCGGCGCGTGCGCGACGGCGCCAAGCTCGGGCTGCTCTATGGCCAGGGCGGCTTCGTCACCAAGCATCACGCGCTGGTGGTGGCGAAGGCACCGCCGCGCGAGACGCTGTCGCAGGAGACCAGTGTGCAAGGTGAAGCCGACCGCAACAAGCGCGCGGTGCCGGAGTTCGCGGCGGAGGCAAACGGCAGGGGCAAGGTCGAAAGCTTTACCGTGCTCTACGGCCGCGGCGGCGATGTCGAACACGGCGTGGCGATGCTGCGCACGGAAGACGACCGGCGCACGCTGGCGCGGATTCCGGCGAGCGACAATGCGACACTCGCGCATCTGCTGGACATGGATCGCACGCCGGTCGGCTCAATCGGCGAGTTGGCGATGGCCGGGGATGGCGTGCCGGAGTGGCGGGTTGCGTAGCATCCTCCCTCTCCCCGCAAGCCGCAGAGCTATCGAGTGACTTGTGGCGACGGCCTTCGTGCACGCCTCGTCCTTCGAGACGGCGCTGACGCGCCTCCTCAGGATGAGGCTAATCAGCGTCAGTGCCCGTTGAGACTGTTGCCGCGCACTCCGCCCTCATCCTGAGGAGCCCGCCCAAAGCGGGCGTCTCGAAGGATGGCCGCAGGGAAACATTCTCAAATACGATAGCCCGCCGCAAGCGGGCGCGGTGAAGAACACTCAGCTCTTCGGTGCCTGCTTCTCCGACGCGGTCGCCGGCTTGCCCTTGGCGCCGACGACGCGGACCGCATCGCCATCCGAAAGCCCATCCGGCGGCGCGGTGATGACGCGGTCATCCGCTGCAATCCCCGAGGCGAGCTCGATTTCGCGGCCGAGGTCGCGGGCGATCGTCACGCTCTTGAACAGCACCTTGTCATCCGCACCGACCGTCGCCACTCGCAGGCCGCTGCCGTTGAAGATCAAGGCGCTGGCGGGGATGCTCAGCGGCGCTGAGTCACGCTGGAGGCTGAGCTTCACGCTGGCATAGCCCCCGGGCATCAACTCGCCTCTGGAATTGTCGAGCCCGAGCTGCATGCGTGTGGTGCCGGAGGCGACGTCGACGGCCTGCGAGGACGCCTCCACCGTCGCCTGGAACGTCCGGTTGGGATATTCAGGCAGCGTGATGATCGCCTTGGCCCCGATCTTGATCGCCGGCACGTAGTTCTGCGGCACGTTGACGTAGACGCGCAGCTTGCTGATGTCCGAGATCACGAACATCGCCGGGCCGGAGCCGCCGCCGGCATTGATGAGCGCGCCGACGTCGGTGTCGCGCGCGGTGACGACGCCGTCGAAAGGCGCGGTGATCTTCTTGTAGCCGGCCAGCGCTTCGAGCCGCTCGACATTGGCCTTGCCCGAATTGACGGCGGCGTTCTTGTTGGAGAGGTCGGCGGTGCGCTCGTCGATCTCCTGCGCGGAGACGAAGTTGGAGGCGACCAGTGTCTTGCGGCGGTTGAGAGTAGCCTCCGACAGCCTGGCGCTGGCCTGTTGGCTGGCGAGGTCGGCGCGGGCCTGCAGCAGCTGCTGATCGAGGTCGGGCGCCTCGATCTCGGCAATCACCTGGCCGGCCTTGACGCGCGCGCCGATGTCGGCGCTCCAGCTCTTCAAATAGCCCGACACC
>NZ_JAEMSD010000381.1:0-851 GCF_016462955.1 Bradyrhizobium sp.
GCGCACGCTGAGCCCGGCGCGCGTGATCGCGCGATTCGCCGTCCGTCTCGTGCTGCTCATGGGCTTTGCCGCATTCGGCAGCGTCGGCTTCGGCCGAAGCCTCGCCGTGCTGCTCTGGATGTCGATCGTCCTGTGCGCGCTCGCCAGCCTCGTCAGGCGGGAGCCTCTGTTCGGGGCCGCGCTCAATCATTGGGATGAGGCCGTCGCCTTCGCCGCGCTGTTCGCGCTGGTCCACATCGTCATCGATCCGGCCTGAACGGCACAGCGCCGGCTTTATAACCCTCCTATGAGATCGCCGCGCACTCGCCCTCGAAATCATATTCGCGGCTGGGGATATTGAGCACGCCGGCAAGGAGATGCGTCCGAGGCCGGCATCGTTCAAAAGGATCAAACCCGTGAAACTCGTCGAACCTCCCTCGTGCAGCTCGCCTTCGACCGTCGTCTTCATCGGCAGGAATCGCCGGGGACAATGGGTCGCCCAGGAACAGAACGGCCTCTATGGCGGCCTGTTCGTCAGCCGCGCCCAGGCGATCAAATATGCGCTGTTCGAGAACGGGCAGCATGCGGAAACCATCGTCGAGCTGCCGCGCGAGATCGAGCTCGACATGGGCAAGCGCCCCGACACTATCGTCTCGCGGAGCGCCGCTTGAACCGGCGCCGACAGGCAACAACCATGCTCATCCCTCCCGCCGCCTGGTTCACCGGATTCATTCCTGACCTGCCGACCCCGTTCGACGCGGCGGATGCGATCGATCTCGAGGCGCTGGCCGTGCTGTGCGAGCGACAGGTCGCGGCCGGCGTTCCCGCCATCGTGGTTTGCGAGACGGCCGGGGAAGCGCCGACGCTGTCGC
>NZ_JAEMSD010000381.1:861-1615 GCF_016462955.1 Bradyrhizobium sp.
GGAGCTCGTCATTCGCACCGCGGTCGACGTCGCCCGCGGCCGCGTGCGGGTCATCGCAGGCGCCGTCTCGAACTCAACCAGCCGCGCCATCGAGCTTGCGCGGCGCGCGGAGGCGGCCGGCGCCGATGCCGTGATGTCGGTCGTGCCCGCCTACAACAAGCCGATGCAGGAGGGCATGCTGGCACACTTCCGGGCGGTCGCCGGCGCGATCGGCCTTCCCGTGATCCTGCACGACATTCCCTCCCGCACGCTGCGCCCGCTTGGCGACGAGACGCTTCTGCGTCTGCTCGAATCCCGCCAGTTCGTCGCTCTGCGCGACGGGAGCGGCGACGTCACCCGTCCGATGCGGCTGTCACGCAATCTGCCGGAAGGTTTTCGCTTTCTCTCCGGCGACGACACCACCGCGTTCGCCTTGATCGCGAACGGCGGCGACGGCGCCATCTCGGAGGTCGCCAACATCGCTCCGGATCTCTGTCGCACGATCTTCTCGCATGTGAGGCAGGGCAGGCTGCAATCCGCCCGTTATCTGCACAAGCGCCTGATCCCGCTCATCGCCTGCCTGTCCAGGGAGAGTCCTGCCGCGCTCAAATACGGTCTCAACCTCCTTGGCTTGATGTCCGCCGCGACTAAGCTTCCGATCGTGCCGCTGGACGCAGCCGCGCAGAGAGGCGTGGTGCGCGCATTCGCTGCGATCGCCGACGAAGAATTGATCGACAGCGTCGGCGCGTGATCGGCGGGACGTCATCTCTATGAC
>NZ_JAEMSD010000381.1:1625-3417 GCF_016462955.1 Bradyrhizobium sp.
TTCCTATGCCGGCATGCCGGCGCTCATCTCGCAATCCTACGCGGCGATCGACATCATGAGCGGCAGATTGGCGCGGCCCTCCCCGCCGCGCCGGGGACGAGGATTTCCACAATGTCGATCATGACCCATGACCCTGAGCGGCCTCTGGCTGCACGCGCGGTGCGCATCTCCGATGCCCGCAAGGCGCAACTCGAGCGCATCGCGTTCCAGACGCTTGGCCTGCTCTCGATGGGCAGTGTGCTCACCGCGCTGATCACGCTGAGAGCCGCAATCCATATCTGGCATTTGCCCGCTTGACCTGCGCGGCAGGTGGCACCATGACTGCAATCGCCCTTCCCCGCAGCGCGGGCGCGATGCCCGGTTGAGGCGCGCTGCCCTGCGGAAAACGCCGGGCCGATCTGGCGCAGTTTTACGGAACCGTGTAGATCGGTTTCATGAGCACCGGCACCGTCAACGTCGTCACCCATCCCCTGGTCCAGCACAAGCTCTCCTTGATGCGGGAGAAGGACCGCTCGACCAAGAGCTTTCGCGAAATCCTGAACGAGATCGGGATGCTGCTGGCCTACGAGGTGACGCGCGACCTGCCGCTGGAGCTAGTGGACATCGAGACGCCGATCGCGCCGATGCAGGCCCCCAAGATCGCCGGCAAGAAGCTCACGCTGGCGCCGATCCTGCGCGCCGGCGTCGGCTTCCTCGACGGCATGCTCGCCTTGATGCCTTCGGCGCGTATCGCCCATATCGGCCTCTACCGCGACCCCGAGACGTTGCAGGCCGTGGAATATTACTTCAAGGCGCCGCAGGACCTGTCGGACCGCACCGTGATTCTGATGGACCCGATGCTCGCGACCGGCAACTCCGCCTGCGCCGGCGCGTCCCTGCTCAAGGCGCGCGGCGCCCGCGATATCCGCTTCGTCTGCCTGCTGGCCGCCCCCGAGGGCATCGCCCAGTTCGAGAGCGAGCATTCCGACGTGCCGATCTGGACCGCCGCGATCGACGAGCGGCTCAACGACCACGGCTACATCGTGCCGGGCCTCGGCGATGCCGGCGACCGGATGTTCGGCACAAAGTAGACAGGTTGGCGCGATCGGGTTAGTCCGGTGGCATGAGCGCCAACGACGTGTCATTGCAATCGCTGATCCGGATCGAGCCCGCCGCCGATCCTGCCTTCATATGCGACGGCACAGCCGTCTCTCGCGCGGAGTTCTCCGCGAAGATCGAACAGACCGCCGCCTGGCTTGCCGCGCAAGACATCGGCAAGGGCGACGTCGTCGCGGTCTGGCTGGTCAACCGGGTCGAATGGCTGACGCTGCTGTTCGCCGCCGCACGGCTCGGCGCGGTCGTCGCCGCCGTCAATACGCGCTACCGCAGCGCGGAAGTCGCGCACCTGCTCAAGCTGTCAGGCGCGAAGCTCATGGTCGTCGAGGCGGCATTCCGCGCCATCGACTTTACCGCCATCCTTGCGGGCATCGCCAAGGACGAGGTGCCGGCGCTGCAACGGCTCGCGGTGGTCGGCGCGGATGCCATCCCGGCACACTGGCCCTGCTTGCGGTTCGATGCGTTCGACACGCCCTACCCGCCGGCTCCACCGCCCCAGGATGATGTCGATCTCCCCGTACTGCTATACACCACGTCGGGCACGACCAAGGGGCCGAAGCTCGTCGCGCATTCGCAAGCGACGCTGGCGACGCACGCCGTCTCCGTCGCACGCGCGCTCCAGCTCGATCCGCAACGCGATTCGCTGCTGGCGATGCTGCCGTTCTGCGGCACTTTCGGCATGACGAGCCTGCTCGGC
>NZ_JAEMSD010000381.1:3427-6629 GCF_016462955.1 Bradyrhizobium sp.
GGCTTCGTCGCAGCCGGCGCGACCGTCCATGTACTCGACGCCTTCGAGGCGGCGCCGGCCGTGAAGATCCTTCGGGAACAAAGGATCACGCACTCTTTCGGCTCCGACGAGATGTTCCGCCGCATCCTCGCGCTCACAGATGCGCCACGTCCGTTTCCGCACCTTGAAGTCTGCGGCTTCGCCGCGTTCCAGCCCGGCTGGCGCGAGTTGGCGGCGGAGGCTGAAGCGCGCGGCGTGAAGCTGTTCGGCCTCTACGGTTCGAGCGAGGTGCAGGCGCTGTTCTCGATCGCCCGCCCCGGCGATGCCTTCGCCGATCGCATCGAGGGCGGCGGCTGGCCGATGTCGCCGGACGCGAAAGTGCGCGTGCGTGACACCGAGACCGGCGAGCTGGCGCCCGAAGGCGTCTCCGGCGAGATCGAGATCAGCGCGCCGTCACGCTTCCTCGGCTATTTCAACAATCCGGAGGCGACGCGCGAGGCAATCACCGCCGACAGCTTCTTCCGCACCGGCGACATCGGCCGGCTGCGCGGCGACGGCTCCTTCGTCTACGAGACCCGCGCCGGCGATGCGATGCGGCTCGGCGGCTTCCTGGTCGCGCCGGGCGAAATCGAGGACGAGCTCAAATCCTGCGCCGGCGTCGCCGACGCCCAGGTCGTCGCGGTCGATCTCAAGGGCCAGGCGCGCTGCGTCGCCTTCGTGATCCCGACAGCGGAGCTGCCTATGCAGGAGATGCTGTTCGCACGCCTGCGCGAGCGGCTCGCCGGCTACAAGGTGCCGGCGCGGATCTATCTCGTGGACGCCTTCCCCGTCACCGACAGCGCCAACGGCGTCAAGATCCAGCGCGCCAGGCTCCGTGCCATCGCGATGGAGCGGATCGCGGCCGAATAGGCCGCCTATCTGGCTTGCGCCAGACTCGTTCAGTACGATTTCGCGAGTCCCAGCACCTTCTCCGCGATGAAGCTCAGCGCCAGTTGCGGGCTGACCGGCGCGATGCGCGGGATCAGCACTTCGCGCAAGTAGCGCTCGACGTGGTATTCCTTGGCATAGCCGAAGCCGCCATGGGTCATCACCGCCTGCTCGCAGGCCGAGAAGCCCGCTTCGCCGGCGAGATATTTCGCGGCATTGGCCGCGGCGCCGCACGGCATGCCCTTGTCGTACTGCCAGGCCGCCGACATCACCATCAGCCAGGCGGCCTCGAGCTCCACCCAGTTCACTGCGAGCGGATGCTGGATGCCCTGGTTCTTGCCGATCGGGCGATTGAACACGACGCGGGTCTTGGCGTATTCGGTGGCGCGAGACAGCGCGAGCTTGCCGAGGCCGACCGCTTCCGCGGCAATCAGGATGCGCTCGGGGTTCATGCCTTCGAGGATGTACTCGAAGCCCTTGCCCTCTTCGCCGATCCGATCCTCCATCGGAATTTCAAAGTCCTCGAAGAACAGCTCGTTGGAATCGACGATCTTGCGGCCCATCTTCTCGATCTCGTGGACCTTGATCCTGGTGCGGTCGAAATCGGTGTAGAACAGGCTGAGGCCATGCGTGGGCGAGCGTACCTCTTCCAGCGGCGTGGTACGCGCCAGCAGCAGGATCTTGTGCGCGACCTGCGCGGTCGAGATCCACACCTTCTGGCCGTTGACGATGTAGCGGTCGTTCTTGGCGACCGCGCGGGTCTTGAGCTGCGTGGTGTTGAGGCCGGTGTTCGGCTCGGTCACCGCGAAGCACGCCTTCTCGCGGCCCTCGACCATCGGCGGCAGCATGCGCCTGCGCTGCTCCTCGGTGCCGAACACGACGACGGGATTGAGGCCGAACACGTTGATGTGCACGGCCGAGGCGCCGGACATGCCGGCACCGGATTCGGCGATGGTGCGCATCATGATCGCGGCTTCCGTGATGCCAAGCCCGGAGCCGCCATATTCCTCGGGCACGCAGATGCCGAGCCAACCCGCGTCCGCCATCGCCTTGTGGAAATCGTGCGGGAAGCCGCCGTCGTGGTCCTTCTTCAGCCAGTAAGCGTCGGGAAAGCCCTCGCAGACCTTGGCGATGGCGTCGCGAATGGCTTCCTGCTGCTCGGTGAGCGCGAAATCCATGGTCTTGATCTCCTCCTCGGGAGCTGCGCCCGCGCCATCTCCCTTCGCATTCTCCGCGCAAACCGTTAGCCGCTTGCTGCGCCCGAACGTGCCTCACCCGCGTTCTTAGCTCGAAAAGCAGCGCACAGATACGTGAATTTATCCGCGAACTGTGTCTACCATGCATGGGGTCATGCGGCGCAGGCTGCGAGCGCGCCGTTATTTCGCAAGGAGGAAACCGCGATGGCCGGGCTTTACTTCGAGGAGTTTTCCGTGGGCCAGGAGTTCAGGCATCCGCTGACCCGGACCGTCACGGAGATGGACAACACCATGTTCAGCCTGCTGACGCTCAATCCGCAGCCGCTGCACATCGACGCGCATTTCGCCGAGAAGACCGAGTTCGGCCAGCGCATTTTCAACAGCCTTTACACCCTCGGCATCATGATCGGCATGACGGTCTATGATACGACGCTGGGGACCACAGTCGCCAATCTCGGCATGACGGACGTCACCTTTCCAAAGCCGGTCTTCCACGGCGACACGTTGCGGGCGACGACGAAGGTGCTTTCGGTGCGGGACTCAAAATCGCGGCCCAGGGCCGGCATCGTCGAGTTCGAGCACCACGCACTCAACCAGAAAGACGAGATCGTCGGCACATGCCGCCGCATGGCGATGATGCACAGGAGGCCGGTCTGATGCGTTCGATGCTGTTCGTGCCGGGCGATTCCCCGCGCAAATTCGAGAAAGCCAGCGAAGGCAAGGCCGACGCGCTGATCATCGATCTCGAGGATTCCGTCGTCACCGAGAAGAAGCCGGAGGCCCGCACGCTGACGCTTGCGATGCTGAAGAGCCGCCCCGGCCCGCATCAGCTCTATGTCCGCGTCAACGCGCTCGACACCGGCCTGACGCTGGCCGATCTCGCCGCGGTGATGCCGGGCAGGCCCGACGGCATCGTGCTACCGAAATCGCAAGGCGGCGACGACGTGCGGCAGGTCGCAACCTGGCTCGAAGCTCTCGAAGCGGTGTCCGGCATTGCGATTGGTTCGACCCGCATCGTCTGCGTCGCGACCGAGACCGCCGGCTCGATCTTCGGGCTCGGCAGCTACAAAGGCTGGTCCTCGCGCCTCGCGGGGCTGATG
>NZ_JAEMSD010000836.1 GCF_016462955.1 Bradyrhizobium sp.
GGTCGGGTCCGGCTTCACCTCGAAGCCGAGTTGCCGGCACATCTCGAGCATCACGATGTTCTCCTGGAGCACGTCACCCGAGATGGTCTTCAATCCTTCCGACCGCGCGTAGTCGATGATCAATTGCATGAGGGCCCAGCCGAGCCCCCTGCCCTTGAGATCGGACCGCAGCAGGATCGCGTATTCGCCGCTCTCGTAGATCGAGTCGGAATGGAGCCGGACGACGCCGACCATTTCGCCGGTGGACTCGTCGAATGCGATGAAGGCCATCGCGCGCGCATAGTCGAGCTGGGTCAGGCGTGCGATGAACTCGTGGGTGAATTCCTTCATCGGCGCGAAGAAGCGCAGGCGAAGGTCGTGTGCCGTGACGTGACGCAGGAACTCGTGGATGGTTGGCTCGTCCTCGGGGCGCATGGGCCGCACGAAGATGCGCCAGTCCTCCTTGAGCTTGAGGCGGCGCTCCCATTGCGACGGATAGGCGCGAACGGCGAAATTCGACGGTCCGGAGCCGGCGAACTTCCGCTGCGGCGGCCCGACGGCCACGCGAGCGTCGACCGCGGTCACGCCGGTTTCGTCCGCCAGCAGCGGATTGATGTCGAATTCACGGATCTCGGGAATGTCTGCCGCCATCTGCGCCAGCTTGACCAGCACCATGGCGACGGCGTCCTGCTTGACCGCCGGCACGTCGCGATAGGCCTTTAGCAGCCGCGACACGCGCGTGCGGTCGATCAGGTCGCGGGCCAGTTGCAGATCGAGCGGCGGCAGCGCGAGCGCCTTGTCGTTGATGATCTCCACCGCAGTGCCGCCCCGGCCGAACACCACAACGGTGCCGAAGGTCGGATCGTCGGCCAGACCCAGGATCAGCTCGCGCGCCTTTGCCTTGACGACCATCGCCTGCACGATGACGCCGCCGATGCGCGCCTCAGGCCGCAGCTTCTTCGCACGCGCCATGATGCCCGTGGCCGCGCCTCGCACGGCTTCGGGGGTGGTCAGATTGAGGACGACGCCGCCAACATCGGATTTATGGGTGATGTCCCGCGACATGATCTTCAGTACGACGGTGCCGCCCTGCGCGAAAATGTCCTTTGCATAGGTTACCGCCTGCTCGACATCGGTTGCCGCATAGGTCGGCACCATCGCGATGTCGTAAGCTTCAAGCAGCTGCTTGATCTCGACAGGTTCGAGCCACTGGCGACCATCTGCGATCGCTGCGGTGACGATCTCTCTCGCCGCCTGGGCATCCGGAACGAAACTGTCTGGCATCGCGGGAGGCACCTGGCTCAGCTCCTCCACCACTTCGCGATGCCGGACCAGGTGCATGAAGCCACGCACGGCATCGTCCTCGGTCGGGTAGTTCGGCACGCCGGCATTGGATAGCGCCTGAATGATGTGCTGATCGGCGCCGACCCACGCCGCCAGCACGGGCTTCGCCCATCCGCGGTGCTGCTCGCGATACTTGCCGACGAGGTCCGTCAATGTCGCCGCGATCTCGGCGGCCGATGCGATCGCGGTTTGCACGTTGAGGACGAGGACTGCGTCGTTGTCGCGATCGGCCAGCAGTTCCGCCAGCGCCACCGCATAGCGCGCAGCATCGGCATCGCCGACGATATCGACGGGATTTGCACCGGACCAGGTCGGCGGCAGCGCCGCATCGAGCTTCTTGTGCGTTTCAGTCGAGATGGTTGCCGGAATTCCACCGAGTTCGACCAATCGATCGACGGCGAGAACGCCGATGCCGCCACCATTGGTCAGGATGGCCAGACGCTTTCCGGCCGGCGATTCGACGCGGCCGAGCGTCT
>NZ_JAEMSD010000382.1:0-1805 GCF_016462955.1 Bradyrhizobium sp.
GGTGAAGCCGGACCCGGCCGAGCCCGATATCTGCGATGTCAGGCTGAAGCTCTGAGCGCGACGGTTATGAGCGCGCCGCGGCCGAATCTGCATCGGCGGCCGTCTTTGTCGTTCCGCGCAAGTTCTTGATGATGATTGCGATCAGCGGCACCAGCATCGGCATGATCGTGCTGAGCGGATGATGCACCGCGCCTGACACCTGGGCCTGGAGCGCACGTGCCTCGAGCTGGAGCGCTTCGATCGATGTGTCATGAATTTCGTTGGCGAGCTCGATGTCGCGGCCCGACGGAGCGCGGCCGGCGATCAGGAAGAGTGCGGCCGCGATGGCGAAATTGACGGCGCCGAGGATGGCAGCCGCGGCGATAGCGCTCCAGATCTGCACCAGCGCGAAATAGGCCGACAGCTCCAGCATCAGGAGCCCGAACGCTGCGATCAGCGCCGCGAAGGCGCGCAGGCCGAGGCCGATCAGCAAATGGCGCAGCCTGATATCGGCGATGATCCTGTCGGTGCGCCACAGCACGCGCAGATGTTTAACGACGTTCTCGGTATTCACCTAGTGTCTCCTCAGCATGAAACCGACGACCACGCCCAGCGCGAAGGCGGAGGCGAGCGACGTGATCGGACGGTCCGCAACCAGGCCCTGGAGCTGCTCCTGCTCCTGTTCGACGGTCTCGCCGAGTTCGGCGAGCGCGGCTCTGATCTGATCTGCGAGCGCCTCGGCGCGATCTTTCGAACTCTCGAACATCTCTTCGCCGGCGGTGCTCAACAAGCGCGCGACGTCGACCTTCAGCGCCCGCAGCTCTTCGCTTACCCTGTTGGTGTTTAACATGGATCCGGTGCCCTGGTTGAATTGGGACCAGCCTAAGTCCCGCGCCCGCGATCACGCTTGATTTGCGTCAAAGGCATCGCGCCGGGGGTCTTGAGACAGGTCAAGCCGGCCGCCACATGCTGGCCTAGAAATACCGGCTGAATGGGGACCAATTGTCCCGACGAGGTGGAAGACGTGAACCACGAACCGCTGCTACGCGCGACGCCGTCCGGCGACGTGCTGAGATTGCGCCCTGAAGGGCGCTGGACCGCCGCGAACGTGGTCGCTCTCGAGACCTTGTCCCGGTCGGTCGGGGCAGACGTCGATCGCTCGCGTGCCGTAACGCTGGACATGTCGGGTGTCAGCGCGCTGGATACCCTCGGCGCCTGGGTTCTGGAGAAGTTGTCGCGCAGGGCGTCGGCGTCCGGCAGGTCGGCCGAATTCGTCGGCGTCGCCGATCATTTCAGCGGGCTGATGGACGAGGTGCGCCAGGTCAACCGCCGCACGCCAGCTCCGGCGACCGCGCCCAATCCGGTTCTGGCGCGGCTGGGCGATCTCGGCAAGTCCACGGTCGGGGCGCGGGAGGACATCACGATCTTCCTCCAGATGCTCGGCGCCTTGTTCATGGCCGTCATCGGCGTGCTGCGCCGGCCGCGTTCGCTGCGGCTGACCTCGCTGGTGTATCAGCTCTACCGCATCGGCTGGCAGGCGATTCCCATCGTCACGCTGATCACCTTCCTGATCGGGGCCATCATCGCGCAGCAGGGCTTTTTCCATTTCCGCAGGTTCGGCGCGGAGTCCTACACCGTCGACATGGTCGGCATTCTGATATTGCGTGAGCTTGGCGTGCTGATCGTCGCCATCATGGTCGCGGGACGGTCGGGAAGCGCCTACACTGCCGAGCTCGGTTCGATGAAGATGCGCGAGGAGATCGACGCGCTCTCGACCATGGGACTCGATCCGGTCGACGTCCTGATCCTGCCGCGCGTTGCCGCTC
>NZ_JAEMSD010000382.1:1815-6034 GCF_016462955.1 Bradyrhizobium sp.
TCCCGGCAATCTACATCGCGCGGTTGCACGAGGCCATTTCCGTCACCCATTTCGAGGTCGGCATCCTGAAGGCGCCGTTCATGGCGCTGGTGATCGGGATCGTGGCCTGCAGCGAAGGATTGCGCGTCAAGGGCAGCGCGGAGTCGCTGGGGCGGCAGACCACGACGTCGGTCGTGAAGTCGATTTTCCTGGTGATCGTGCTCGACGGCCTGTTCGCGATCTTCTTCGCATCGATCGGAATGTGACGATGGACGGACCGCAAGACGAGTTCGCGATCCGCGTCCGCGACCTCGTGGTCGGCTTCGGCCGCCAGACCGTGCTGGACCATCTCTCGCTCGATGTTCGGCGCGGTGAGATCCTCGGCCTGGTGGGCGCGTCCGGCGGCGGCAAGTCGGTCCTGATGCGGACCATCATCGGCCTCATCCCGCGCCGAAGCGGGACCATCGAGGTGATGGGACAGGCGGCCGGCGGTCACGACCGCGGCGCAGCGATGGCATGGGGCATCCTGTTTCAGCAGGGCGCGCTGTTCTCCTCGCTGACGGTCCGCCAGAACGTCCAGTTCCCCTTGCGCGAGAATCTCGTCCTCTCGCAGGAGCTGATGGACGAGATCGCGATCGCGAAGCTCGAGATGGTCGGCTTGCGTGCCGAGGACGCCGACAAATACCCGGCGGAGCTGTCCGGCGGCATGACCAAGCGCGTGGCGCTGGCGCGCGCACTCGCGCTCGACCCGCCGATCCTGTTCCTGGACGAGCCGACCTCGGGCCTCGATCCGATCGCGGCCGGTGAGTTCGACGCGCTGATCAAGACGCTGCAAAAGACCCTGGGGCTCACCGTCTTCATGGTGACCCACGATCTTGCGAGCCTGACCACGGTCTGCAACCGCGTCGCCGCGCTCGCCGACGGCAAGATCGTGGCGATCGGACCGATGCGCGAATTGCTGCAATCCGAGCATCCCTGGGTGCGCGCCTACTTCCACGGCAAGCGCTCGCAGATGCTGCAACACGAGATGAGATGAAAGATGGAAACCCGCGCTCCCTACGTGCTGATCGGCGCTTTCGTGCTGGCCGCGATCCTCTCCGTGTTCGGATTCGTCTATTGGCTGAACAACACCGGCGGCATCGGGCCGCGCACGAACTACCACGTGCAATTCCAGGGTCCCGTGCCCGGTCTCCTCGTCGGCGCGGGCGTGCTGTTCAACGGCATTCGGGTCGGAGAGGTGACCCAGCTCGGCCTTGCGTCCGATAATCCGCGCTTCGTCAATGCGACGATCTCGGTTGCCACGACGACACCGGTCCGGGCCGACACCAAGGTCGGCCTCGAATTCCAGGGCCTCACCGGCGTGCCCGTGGTGACGTTGGAGGGCGGCGTGATCGTCGCCAAATCCGGCGAGCTCCCGATCCTGATCGCCGAGGCCGGCGCCGGCCAGAGCATGACGCAGGCAGCGCGCGATGCGCTGCGGCGGGTCGATACGGTGCTTCAGGACAATTCCGGCCCGCTGAAGGACACCATGGCCAATTTCAAGACCTTCTCCGACGGGCTTGCGCGCAACACCGGCAAGATCGACGGCATCCTGGCGGGCCTGGAGAAGATGACCGGCGGCGGCGCGCCTGCGCAGAAGGTCACCTACGACCTGCGCACGCCGGACAATCTCGGGCCGGCCGGCAAGACGCTGTCGGCGTCGCTGGCCATCCCTGAGCCGACCGCCGTCGCAATGCTGCAGACCCAGCGCATGCTGTTCGCGCCAGCCGGAGACCGGCCGGGCTTTGCCGATTTCCTCTGGGCCGACAGCATTCCGAAACTGGTGCAGGCGCGCCTGATCGACAGCTTCGAGAACTATGACATCGCCCACGCACCGCTGCGCACGACCGATCTCGGCCAAGCCGACTACCAGCTTCTGATCGACATCCGCCGCTTCCGGATCGCGACGGAAGGGGAGACCCGGGCCGAGATCGCCCTGTCGGCGCGGATCGTCGACAAGAACGGCAAGGTGGTCGCCTCGCGCCTCATCGAGACCAGCGAGAAGCTCGAAAAGCTCGAGCCTGCCGCTTCAGCCGCTGCCTTCGATGCCGCCTTCGCGCGCCTCGCGAAGGAGCTGATCGGTTGGACCGTGCAGGCGGTGTGAGGTCGGCTACTCCAGCGTCTTCAGGTAGGACAGCAGGTCATGGATCTGCTCGGGGCCGAGTTCGAAGGCGGGCATCGCGGCATGACCGGTGTAGATCCCCTCGGCGAGCGCCTCACCGAGGCTGTCGATGGCATAGCGTCGATGCAGGGTGCGCAGCGGAGGCGCAGCCTCGAGCCGACTTTTGGAGACGCGGTCGATGGCGTGACAGCGTGCGCAATTGGCTTGGGCGAAGGCCTTGCCGCGTTGCTCGGCCGTAGGGGCCGCCAGCGCAGGCGTAGTCAGAACCAGCCCGATCAGGCCGTGACGCAGAGCGCTTTGCAGCATGGAATGTGATCCCGTCGAACCGTGGGGGCAGAATAAGACGGGGATGCCACTCAAATTTGATCTGAGTCAATCGGCTGCGCCACGGTGCAGTAAAATGCAGCGGCGCGCTGGGCTCGACCTCATGTCGGGAGCGGCCGCGCGAGGAGCAGTGGATGGTCACGATTGAGCCGAACGGGCATTTTTGCGACGATTGTGCCGTGCGCGGTGCGGCGGTCTGCTCGTCGCTGGATGCGGTCGAGCTCAGGCAGTTCGAGCATCTCGGCCGTCGCGTCCATTTCGAGTCGGGCGCGACCGTGTTTTCCGAGGAGGACATCACGACCTCGTTCTACAACGTCCTCGAAGGCGTCATGCGGTTGTACAAGCTGCTGCCCGACGGACGGCGGCAGATCGTCGGCTTTGCCTTGCCCGGCGACTTTCTGGGAATGAATCTGTCCGGCCGGCACAATTTTTCCGCCGATGCGATCGGCGTCGTCACCGTGTGTCAATTCGCAAAGACGCCCTTCAGTCGTTTCATCGAAGACCGGCCGCAGCTGCTCAGGCGGATCAACGAGCTCGCCATTCGCGAGTTGAGCCAGGCTCGCGACCATATGGTCCTGCTCGGCCGGCGCTCGGCCGACGAGAAGGTCGCGACTTTCCTGCTCGGCTGGCGTGAGCGGCTTGCGGCGCTCAAGGGGCTGTCAGACACGATAGCGCTTCCAATGAGCCGTCAGGACATTGCCGACTATCTCGGCCTGACCATCGAAACCGTCAGCCGCACCTTCACCAAGCTGGAGCGCTTGGGTGTGATCGAGATCATTCACGGCGGCATCAGCCTGCTCGATCCGGCTCGCGTCGAGGCCATGGCGGCAGCCTGACGTCCCGTCCACAACGCTCTCGGCGATTTGATCCCGATCAATGACGCTGGTCATGCCCCGCAAATAATGCCGCAAACAAATCTGGGAGGAGCATGATGCCTGCTGATGCGTTGCTGGTGACTGTTGCCGTCGTGGCGATCTTCGTCGTGTTTGCCGGTGTTCTGGCCTGGGCAGACCGGCAAACGAGTTCGGGCCGGCTCGATTCCAATTCCAAGAGCTGAAGATCGCAGGATTTAGCCGGCTTACGTGGCCCGCGTTGCGCGGCCCAGCGTTAGTGCTTGCCAGCATCTCAACGCAAGTGCGGCTTACGCAATCTGCAACTCTGCGTCAATGTTAGTGTATTGGCGCATCCTTCGGATGCGCGCTGGCGGCCGCTTTTTTGGCATTTGTCTCATATCGCGATCGTGCTTTCCGGTTGAAAAGCCTGGTAACGTTGACTAGGCAGGGACTCTCAGTGCCTCGTAGCCTTGGGAGCCCCGCGGCGTGCCTCAGGACAAGACCGGAGACGCCCGACAGTCGGCGGGCAACAAACTATCGGTCCTGCGCAAGCACCCGATCTTCGCGGATCTGGAGCCGGAGGCGCTCGATCAGCTCTGCCGCTATGCCAAGCACACCACCGTGAAGCGCGGCGCGACGATCGCCGCCAAAGGCGATCCCGGCAACAGCCTGTTTGCGGTAGTCGCGGGGACGGTGAAGATCTCGTCCTCGTCGCCCGACGGGCGGAATGCCATCCTCAATCTGATCGGCCCGGGGGAGATTTTTGGCGAGATCGCAGTGCTCGACGGCGCGCCCAGGTCGGCGGATGCGACGGCCAACACCAATTGCGAGCTCTACGTCATCGATCGCAGGGACTTCCTGCCTTTCGTGAAGAGCCAGCCGGCGCTCGCGATGAAATTCATCGAGCTGCTCTGCGCCCGCC
>NZ_JAEMSD010000382.1:6044-6616 GCF_016462955.1 Bradyrhizobium sp.
GCGCTGGACCAGTCAGCAGGTCGAGCAGGTGATTCTCCAGAATTTGCCGGGCCGGCTTGCCAGCGCGCTGCTCGGTCTCACCGAAGAACGCAAGCTCGATTCCGGTAGCGGAACGCTTGCCATCACGCAGCAGGAGATCAGCGAGATGGTCGGGATGACGCGCGAGAGCATCAACAAGCAATTGCGCGCCTGGGCCGGCCGCAACTGGGTCCGCCTCGAACACGGCGCCATCGTCGTGCTAAATACGGATGCGCTACGCGACCTCGCCGAGAGCGGCCTCGACGGCGAGTGACGCGTCTGCCTGAAGCGGAATGGCCTGAGGTTGAATCGATCGCCACGGGCTCGGTGCAACCTCTCTCGCTTGCGGGAGAGGTCGCGCCCACCGGGTCGCGCCGAAGGCGGGCCCGATGACAGGCTCCGGCGCGGGCGAGGGCTTTCTCCTCTAGAAGATTATCCCATCGCGGAAATACCCTCTCCCCAACCTCTCTCGCAAGCGCAGGGCAATCGCATATGGGTCTTTGAAAGACCTGAGCACGCGCCTCGCCCTTCGAGACGACCGCTTCGCGGTCCCT
>NZ_JAEMSD010000383.1:0-3666 GCF_016462955.1 Bradyrhizobium sp.
ATGCTGCTTAGCCTCACCCTGAGGGACCGCGAAGCGGTCGTCTCGAAGGGCGAGGTGCGTGCTCAGGTCTTTCGAAAAACCATATGCGATTGCCCTGCGCTTGCGGGAGAGGGTAGGGGACAGTTGTCTTCGCACCGGGGCTGTCCCCAAGAGGAGAGAGCCCTCGCCCGCGCCTACGGCGCGACCTCTCCCGCAAGCGGGAGAGGTTAAACTCTCCTACGCCGCGCGCACGCCCTTCAGGAACGTTCCGACTTCACCCGAAAGCTGCTCGGCCTGCTTGGAGAGGTTTGAGGCTGCCGCGAGAACCATGCCGGCGGCGTTGCCGGTTTCGTTGGCAGCCGTGGAGACGCCGCCGATATTGGTGGTGACCTCCTTGGTCGCCTCCGCGGTCTGAGAGACGCTGCGGGCGATCTCGGCGGTGGCGGCGCCTTGCTCCTCGATGGCGGCGCCGATCGAGGTGGCGATGCGGCTGACCTCCTCGATGGTGGCGGTGATGCCGCCGATGGCGTCCACCGCCTCCTTGGTCGCGCCCTGGATCTGGGCGATCTTGTCGCCGATCTCGCGGGTGGCTTCCGCAGTCTGGCTCGCCAGCGACTTCACCTCGGAGGCGACGACGGCAAAGCCGCGGCCGGCTTCGCCGGCACGCGCCGCCTCGATGGTGGCGTTGAGCGCGAGCAGGTTGGTTTGCGCGGCGATGCTGGAGATCAGTTCGGCAACGTGCTCGATCTGCTGGGCACCGTCGGACAATGCGCGCACGATGGTGTCGGTACGCCGGGCGCTGTCGACCGCGCGTCCGGTAACTTCGGCGGATTGCGCGACCTGACGGCTGATCTCGGTGATGGAGGAGGAGAGCTCCTCGGCGGCAGCGGCGACGGTCTGGACCCGCTGGCTGGCTTCGGTGGCGGCCGAGCCGACCAGTGCGGCGCGGCGGTTGGTGCCTTCGGCGGTCGAGGACATCGACTTGGCGGTATGCTCCAGCTCTCCGGAGCCGGAGGCCATCAGGCCGACGAGCTGGCCGACGGAGGCATCGAAGCGGTCAGCAAGCGCGATCAGTGCCTCGCGCTTCTCCTGTTCGGTGCGCGTCTTGGCGGCGGCCTGCTCGGCCTCGAGCGTGCGAGCCGTCAGCGCCGTTTGGCGAAGGACTTCGAGGGTCTCGGCCATGCGGCCGATCTCGTCGCCGCGGTCGGTCTCCTCGACCGGCTTGTCGATGTCGCCTTCGGAAATCGCCTGCATGCGGGCCTTCTGGCGGTCGAGCGCGCCGAGGACGTCGCGGGCGATCAGCCAGGACACCGCCGCCATCAGCAGCATCAGGCCGACGCCGATCGCGCCGAGCTCCAGCGTCAAAGCGCGGACATCGGCGTCGATGTCATCGACATACAGGCCGTAGCTCATGGTCACGTTCCAGGGCGCGAATTTTCGCGCGAACACGGTCTTGCGGACAGGTTCGGTCTGGCCGGGGCGGGGATAGAGGTAGGAGGTCACGCCGCCCTGCGCGGTCTCGCTGCCGGCCTTGATGATAGCGTCGGCGATCAACACGCCGTTGGAATCCTTGGCGCCGGTGATCTTGCCTTCGAGCTGCTGATTGGCGCCGTTCACGACCAGGGAGGAGTCCTGATTGTAAACCACCGGGTAACCCTGGTTGCCGTTGAAGTTCATGCGGCGGCCACGCTGGTGGAACAGGGTCTTGGCCTCGGCTTGCGTGAGCTTGCCTGCGGTGACTTCGTCCTGGAGCGCTTGGGCGTAGTTGTAGAGGAGCTCGACCGCGGTCCGCATTTGCTGCACGCGGTCCTCCATCATGCGGCTCTTGCTGAGCAGGGCCGATACGCCGATGATCGCCGTGACCGTGAGCGCCGCAAGGCAGACCATGCTGGCAAGCTTGGTGCGGATCTTCAGGTGACTCAGCAACTTCATCACAGCCCCTACGGAATGGTTGTTATTGCTCGCACGGGTAGCATGAAGTTCTTACCAATCATGAACGGTGCGCGCAGGGCCTGCTCCGGGAGAGCTGGCGCAGGCGGGTGCGCAAACGTGCAGGCAAGACCGCTTGCCGGGCTCGCTCCAGCCGGTTTGGGACGAGAATCGATGCTGGAATTCGGTAGCTAACGAGCCTGGCTGGAGCCGCAATGAATCGATTCGTTCATCGCATCATCATGTCTCTGCTGCTCGTCGCGGCCCTCGTTCTGATCTGGAACGTGCTGGGGGCGCGCTGAGACGGCACCGGCGAATCTGCCGGGGCCGTCGCGCTTGTGACTTGTGAATGGGTGACGGCGCGGCGCGCGTCCGCCGCTGGCCCAGCGGCTATTTCTTGCCCATGGCGCTGTCCACGCTGATCGGACCGCCGCCGGCCGCCGAGAGATACAGGCAGGTGAAGCAGAACAGGATCGCGAGGGTACCGTTGTTGAGCAATGGCAGGAACACCGGCGTTTCGCCCCTGAACATGTGCCCCATGAAATAGGCGAAGGCCATTTCACCGGCCAGGATGAAGGCCGACAGTCGCGAGAACAGGCCGATCATCAGCAGCCCGCCCAGCACCAGTTCGAGCGCGCCAGCCGCGCCGTAGAGCGACATCAGTTCGACTTTCGCGAACATTGGAACGGCGGGAAACTTGAACAGCTTGGCGACGCCGTACTGGAACAGCAACAGGCCGGTGATGAAGCGAAACAGGCTCAGGAGAACCGGTTGAAAGCGAGTGAGATAAGGAAAGTCCATTGGTTTTGCCCTCCATCCAATGCTGGACCCAATGCTGCGACTTGGACCGCATTCGCTTCCGCCTCGCAAGCCACCCAGGGTGAATTCAGCCTGACATTTTCGTCATGTCGGACAAAACACCGATAAGCGTCGCGATCATCCGCACGCGGCCCCGTTTTTTCGTACGTTCGTCTCGCGCTCGTCCGTAGGATTCCGGTGAAGCCGGGGTGTGCAGGTTACGTCGGGGAGACCTATTCCCGCAAAGCAGGGACGATCAGGAATGGAATCATTCCGAGGATCACGCTCGCAAGCGCGAAGAGGAGCAGCAGATCGTAGCCGCCGGTCGCGTCGTGAATCAGGCCGCCGCTCCAGGAGCCGAACGCCGAGCCGAGGCCGCTGCCGATCGAGATCGTGCCAAAGATCGTGCCGACGCGTTGCCCTCGGAAAATCCTCATCGCGGTGGCGCTGATCAATGGCCCGCGGGAGCCCATCATGCTGCCGAAGCAGACGATGAAGCCGGTGAGCAGGATGACGTGCGGATAGAACTGTAGCAGCCAGAGCAGGACGATGCCGAGGATCGAGATCGCGTAACTGAACAGCACCGACGGCCGGCGTCCGATCAGGCCGTCGAGCGCGGAGACGCCGAGCATGCCGAATACCAGCACGATGCCGGAGAAGCCCCAGGCGGTCGCAGCCTGGAGCGGCGGAAAACCGGCGTCGATCAGATAGGCCACGATCTGCGCCGCGATGGCATACATGCCGACCGCGGTGAAGAAGAAGGTCGAGAACAGCGCCCAGAAGGCGTGGTGCCGCATCGCGCTCACGAGCGTCCAGCCGTTGTCGACGAAATCCGGATCGCTCTTCCTGGCGACATGCGGCGAGCCGGCTGCGAACATGCGCCAGGGCAGCAGCAGCAGCGGCACTAGCAGACCGAGCGCGGCAAAGCCGAACAGCTGATAGGTCTCGCGCCAGCCGAGG
>NZ_JAEMSD010000383.1:3676-3955 GCF_016462955.1 Bradyrhizobium sp.
TCGGGACGTTGCCGATGAAGGCGACGCCGATGCCGACACAGATGCCGATCGAGAGCTGGAACTGCCACAACGCTTGCGCGTGGCTCGCGATCAGGAAGGCCGAACCGAGTAGGAGCAGCCCGAGCGCATAGACGAGGCGTGGGCCCGAATGATCGAACAGGCGGCCGACCAGCGGCGCGGTCAGCCCGCTGACAAGCCAGGTCAGGGAATAGATCGAGACCGCCTGGGCGCGATCCCAGCCAAGGTTTTCGGAGATCGGCTTGAGGAAGACGGTGAAGC
>NZ_JAEMSD010000383.1:3965-4215 GCF_016462955.1 Bradyrhizobium sp.
ACCTTTTCCTTGCTCGTTTCCGCTGTCGTTCCCTTGGGCGTGTTCTGATCCATTGCCCGTCAGGGAGCGCGCATCCGCGTACCCTGACAAGCAGTGAAAAGCTCATACGCCTATGCAGGCTTGATCAGCACGTGCTTCTTCTTGCCGAAGGACAGCTTGATCACGCCTTCCGGCGTCAGGTTGCCCGCCGACAGCGCCATCTTCTCGTCGGTCACAGGCGCATCGTTGACGCGCAGGCCGCCGCCCTTGA
>NZ_JAEMSD010000383.1:4225-6606 GCF_016462955.1 Bradyrhizobium sp.
GCCCTTGATCTGGCGCCGCGCTTCGCCGTTGGAAGCGACCAAGCCGGCCTTGACGAAGGCGTTGAGCACGCCGAGGCCGGCGTCGAGCTCGCCGCGCGGAATTTCCACCGTCGGCAGGCTTTCGGCCAGCGCGCCTTCCTCGAAGGTCCGCCGCGCGGTCTCTGCGGCCTCGTTCGCAGCGTCGCGGCCGTGCAGCAGCGCGGTCGCCTCGGTTGCGAGCACCTTCTTGGCTTCGTTGATCTCGGAACCGCCGAGCGCTTCGAGCTTCTTGATTTCAGCCATCGGCAGCGTCGTGAACAGCTTCAAGAACTTGCCGACATCGGCGTCCTCGGTGTTACGCCAGTATTGCCAGAAATCATAAGGGCTGAACTGGTCGGCATTGAGCCAGACCGCGCCTTGCGCGGTCTTGCCCATCTTGGCACCCGAGGCGGTCGTCAGCAGCGGCGTCGTCAGCGCGAACAGCTGGTGCGTGCCCATGCGACGGCCGAGATCGACGCCCATGATGATGTTGCCCCACTGGTCCGAGCCGCCCATCTGGAGGCGGCAGCCGGTGCGCTTGGCGAGCTCGACGAAGTCGTAGGCCTGGCAGACCATGTAGTTGAACTCGATGAAGCTCATTTCCTGCTCGCGCTCGAGGCGCAGCCGCACGGAGTCCATGGTCAGCATGCGGTTGACCGAGAAATGCCGGCCGACGTCGCGCAGCATCTCGATCCAGTTCAGCTTGGTCAGCCACTCCGCATTGTCGAGCATGACGGCGTCGCTCTTGCCATCGCCGTACCGCAGCACCTTCGCGAACACGCCGCGGATCGATGCCTTGTTGGCCTCGATCTCGGCGACGGTGCGCATCGCCCGCGTCTCGTCCTTGCCGGAGGGGTCGCCGACCATGGTGGTGCCGCCGCCCATCAGCGTGATCGGCTTGTTGCCGGACTGCTGGAGCCAGTGCAGCATCATCATGGTCAGGTAATTGCCGATGTGCAGCGAGCGGGCGGTGCAATCGTAGCCGACATAGGCCGTGGCCTCGCCCTTGGCGGCGAGCGCGTCCAGCCCCTCGAAATCGGAGCATTGGTGGATGAATCCACGTTCCTGCAGGGTGTTGAGGAAATCCGATTTAAATGCAGTCATCTGTCGGCATGCCCAACAATTCTTGGTTTACTGTTTCGGGAGCAATTTAAGGGTCTTGCGTAGGAACCCGATTGGCCGCCCGCCACTTGGCGCGTTGGCATTATAAGATGTGTCCCTCCGGCACAAGATCGGCATGCCGGGGTGGGTCTTTCGAGGACGCTGGTCCATGATGTTGACGGCACTCGGATTGATGAGCGGCACCTCGCTGGACGGGGTGGATGTCGCGCTGCTCGAGACCGACGGAAAGCAGGTGAAGGCGTTCGGGCCATCCGGTTACCGGCCGTATGGCCCGGCCGAGCGCGACTTGCTGCGCCGGGCGCTGAGCGCGGCCGTGCAGCTGGCGCAACGCGACGCCCGGCCGGGCGTTCTGGCGGAGGCCGAGCGGGCGGTGACGCAGGCTCATGCCGAGGCGGTCGCGGCCTTCCTCGCCCAGAATCGCTTGAGGCCTGAGGATATCGACATCGTCGGCTTCCACGGCCAGACCGTGCTGCACCGGCCAGAGAAGCGGCTGACGGTGCAGATCGGCGATGCGCCGGCGCTGGCCAAGGCGATCCATATCCCCGTGATGCACGATTTCCGCGCCGCCGATGTCGAGGCAGGCGGGCAGGGCGCGCCGCTCGTGCCGGTCTATCATCGCGCGCTCGCCCATTCGCTGCAGCGCGAGGGGCCGATCGTCGTGGTCAATATCGGCGGCGTCTCCAACATCACCTATGTCGACGGCAACGAGACCTTGATCGCCTGCGATACCGGCCCCGGCAACGCACTGCTGGACGATTTCATGTACCGCACCATGAACCAGGCGTTCGATGCGGAGGGCAAGTTCGCAGCGCTCGGCAAGGTGGATGAAGCCTGGATCGCGCGGGCGCTGGAGCTGCCGTTCTTCGCAAGCCCGCCGCCGAAATCGCTCGACCGCAACGACTTTGCCGCGCTGAAGCTCGGCGATATCGCGCCGGCCGACGGCGCGGCGACGCTGACCGCCTTCACCGCGGCCGCGATCGCCCGCATCATTCCGCTGCTGCCGCGCCGGCCGCGCAGCTTCATCGTCTGCGGCGGCGGCGCCCGCAACCTTACCATGCTGCGGATGCTGCGGGAGCGGGTGGGCTCGGCCACCGTCGAGGCGGCCGAGACGCTCGGCTGGGCCTCCGACGCCATCGAGGCGCAAGCCTTCGGCTTCCTCGCCGTGCGCGGCATGAAGGGCCTGCCGTTGTCTTATCCGGCCACCACGGGTGTGCCGATGCCGATGACGGGCGGGGTGATTG
>NZ_JAEMSD010000384.1:0-2569 GCF_016462955.1 Bradyrhizobium sp.
CCGGCAATGATACGCTGCGCGGCGGCGATGGCGAAGATAGCGTCGACGGCGGCTCCGGCAACGATGTGGTCGAGGGTGGCGCTGGCAAGGACACGTTGAAGGGCGGTTCGGGCGTCGACGTTGTCTCAGGCGGCGACGGCGACGACAACATCGATGGCGGCTCCGAGAACGACCTGCTGAATGGTGGTGCCGGCAACGACACCATCAAGGGCGGCTCGGGTGCCGACATCATCGCGGGCGATGCCGGCAACGACATCCTGTCGGGCGGCTCGGGTGCGGACGTGTTCGTCTTCGCCGCCGGCTTCGGCAAGGATACTGTCACCGACTTCGCCGCCACCGGCGCCTCGGGCGATGTGCTGCAATTCTCAAGCAGCCTCTTCGCCGACTATGCCGAAGTGATGTCGCACACCACGCAGGTGGGCGGCAACGTCGTCGTGACGCTCGATGCCGACAACACCGTGACGCTGGCAAATCTGCAGATCGCCTCGCTCACGGCAGACGATTTCCGCTTCGTCTGATCCATCGCGGACTGAACCGAGCCACGGAACGCAAGAGCGTTCCGTGGCTCTTCGCAGCGTGAATGCCTGCCGGAGCGGCGCTTCCGGCCAGCGCTTGTTGCGCGCAGTTTCTGGTGGAGTCGTGATTGGCTGTCGGCATGATCCGCGAGCCTACATCACACTTGCAGCTCCCTCAGGACTTCGCGTCCGACGATCCTCATGGGCAAGGCTCGGACCATCGGCATCATGTGTCCGGTTGAGCATCACGCCGCAAACCGTCATCCACTTGGGTGTGTCCTGACGCCTTTACGAGTGCAACACAAGCGGAGGCGCGCCTACGGATCCAGCTCCGTATCCCAGTACAGATAGTCGAGCCAGCTGTCGTGCAGATAGTTCGGCGGGAACAGGCGGCCGTTGCGGTGGAGCTGGTGCACGGTGGGCGCAAACGCGCTCTGGCGCGGAAACATCTTGGCCTGCGCCGGCGTGAGATTGCCCTTGCGCAAATTGCAGGGCGAGCACGCCGCGACCACGTTCTCCCAGGTGGTCTGGCCGCCTTTGCTGCGCGGGATGATGTGATCGAAGGTGAGGTCTTCGGGCGAGCCGCAATATTGGCAGGCAAAACGATCGCGCAGGAAGACGTTGAATCGGGTGAAGGCGGGGTGGGTGGTCGGCTTGACGAAGGATTTGAGCGAGACGACACTCGGCAGCTGCATCTGCAGGGTTGGACTGTGGACCGCCTGATCGTAGTGAGCGACGATATTGACGCGGTCGAGGAACACCGCCTTGATCGCGTCCTGCCACGACCACAACGACAGTGGGTAGTAACTCAGCGGCCGGAAGTCCGCATTCAGCACCAACACCGGCCAACTGCCTTGCGAGACATGTGCGTTCAAGTAACGCTCCCGGCCTCCAATGTACGCTGCGAAGCAGCATGTAGTCACATACTACATGCAGCGTGACGGGATTGTGAAGCCCGTTGAGCGACTTATTCAGGCGCAAGCAATGCGGCGCCGGAGTGGCAAAAGTGCTCAAAAAGCCGCGATCCCGCCAGGATGCCCAGAGCCGCTCGCCCGGCGTGATGGCCTCCGCGACCTCTACTTCCGTACCCGCTCCAGCTTCTGCAGGCACCGCGTCGTGCGCACCGCGGACGGCATCTCCTCGTCCGGAAAGCTGGAGTCCCAGTTTGTGACGCCGACCTCGCCCACATAAATGTCGCCCTGCGAGTCCAGAGCGATACCGTGCGGCGCGAGGAATTTTCCGCTGGCAACGCCCGGCCCCGCTTCGCCGCCGAGCCGCGCGATGCGATTTCCCTTGGCGTCCACGATCGACAGCCGCGGGCCGAGGTTGGGCACATTGCGGTTGATGGCAAGGCCGGGGCCGAGCTCGCCGATCACGAAAGTGGGGCTCTTGGCCCCGCCGCAGCAGCACAGCGCGCAGGGCCGGTGAAGATTGTTCCACTGCGTCTCGTATTTGCCCTCGCCGTCGAACACCTGAACGCGGTGGTTTTCGCGGTCGGCGACATAGACCCAGCCGTCGGCATCGGTGGCGATATTGTGCACGATGTTGAACTGGCCGGGGTCGGTACCCGGCTCGCCCCAGCTCTTGATCAGCTTGCCGTCGGGCGTGAACTTGTGCACGCGCGCATTGCCATAGCCGTCGGAGACGTAGATCTCGCCCTTCGGCGACAGCGCGGTGTGGGTGCAGCGGTGGAATGGTTCGCCGCTCATGAACGGCGCCGGCTTTGCGGGGATGCCGATCGTCAGCAGCACCTTGCCGTCGGTGGTGCATTTGCGCACCGTGTGGTCGCCGTCGTCGGTGCAATAGAGATTGTCGTCGGCATCGATATGCAGGCCGTGCGCGCGGGAAAACAGTCCTTCGCCCCAACTGCGGAGGAAATTGCCTTCGCGGTCCAGCACCACCATCGGGTGGGCGCCGCGGTTGAAGACGTAGACGTGGTCCTTGCTGTCGACCGCGACCGAGGCGACGTCGGTGAGCTGCCAGCCGTCGGGAAGTTTTGCGAAGTTTTCGACGACGCGGTAGCGGTGCTCGCCGCTGCCGAGAATGGCTGGCAT
>NZ_JAEMSD010000384.1:2669-5722 GCF_016462955.1 Bradyrhizobium sp.
CCAAAATCCCTTCCTCGATCGCCTTGATCTGCAGCGCGAGATATTTCGAGTTGATGCGGCATTGCGCCAGGCTGCCGGCGATGAACCAAAGGCCGGGCTGCTTCGTCCGTGCATACATGTTGCGCAGCTCGAAGCCGTCGCCAAAACCCCAGATCGGGCCGACGCGGTCGGCGACGGCATCCCCGAACAGTTTTTGCACCAGATATTCCTGCGGCTTGTATCCCGTGGAGAGCACGATGAGATCGGCCGCAATGGTCGAGCCGTCCTTCATCCGCGCCCCGTCGGCGACGAAACCTTCGATGTCGTCGAACTGCCTGAGCTTGATCTTGCCCTCGACGATCAGGTTGGAGCAGCCGACGTTGAAATAATAGCCGCCGCCGCGGGTGAGGTATTTGAACTGCCAGCCGGTGCCGGCCTCGCCGAAGTCGAGCTTGAAGCCGACGCGCGAGAGGCCGTCGAGCAGCTCCTTGTCGAGCTGCTTCGACTGCTCGGTCAGCATCACATGCGTCTTCTTCGCAAGCGGCGTCGGCATCGAGGCCGCGATCAGGTCGTTGTCCTCGAGCGTCCCTTCGTTATAGGTCGCATAGGCGAGCTGCGCCGACGGCTCGATGTTCGTGACCAGCGTCGGCGAGCGCTGCATCAGCGTGACCTCGGCGCCGCTGGAATACAGATCCTGCGCGATGTCGTGACCGCTGTTGCCGGTGCCGATGACGATGGCACGTTTGCCGCTCCAGTTCTCGCCGTCCTCATAGCGGCTGGAGTGCAGCAGCGTGCCCCTGAAATTGGCGAGCGTCGGGATGTCTGGAATGTTGGCGATGCCGCTGACGCCGGTTGCCATGATCATGTGGCGCGGATGCATGGTGCGCCGGCTGCCGTCGGCCCGGCGCAGGGTGACGGTCCAGCGTCCCTCGGCCTCGTCGTAGGAGCCGCCCTCGAATTCCGTGCCGGTCCAGATGTTCAGCTCCATCGCATCGACGTAAGCTTCGAACCAGTTGGCGAGCTTGTCCTTGGGGATATAGGTCGGCCAGCTCGGCGGGAAGGGCATGTAGGGCAGGTGATTGACCTGCACCTGGTTGTGCAGCGTCAGCGCGTGATAGCGCTTGCGCCAATTGTCGCCGATCCGCGCTTCGCGGTCGACGATCAGCGTGTCGACCTTCAGCTGCTTCAGCCGCGCCGCGATCGCGAGCCCGGCCTGGCCGCCGCCGACCACGAGCACGGCCGGCTCGCGATCGGCATAGTCGCGCGAGGCGTTGCGCTGGTCGAGCCAGTTCGGCCCGCGGAAATCGCGCGAATAGGCCTGGCCGCGCGGGCGCAAGGTGCCGAGTTGTTCCTCGAAGCCCTTGAGCTCGTCGAGCGCGGTTAGCAGCGTCCATGCCTTCAGGCGGTCTCCGTCCGTCGTGTCCGGGACGAGCCTGATGATGCCGCTGCCGCGGCCGATCGCGGTCTCGAAGTTGAAGATCGCTTCGATGCAGTTGGTGCCGGCCCGCATCACCCAGCGCGGCGGCGCCCGGTTCGATGCGATCGTGAAATGGGCCGGCGCCGCCTTGGGCGCGCGCGCCGCCAGCTCCTGCGTGATCGCATCGCGGCCCGCGATTGTCTGCAGGTTCCAGCTCAGCGCCAGCACGTCGCGCCAGAATCCGTCGGAGAGAAAGAGCGGGTCCAGCGTGGCGGGATCAGGTCTGTTTAAGGTGCGCTCGAAGTCGTCGAGCCAGGCCTGTGCGGCGATCGAAATATCCTGCGTCCGGTCCAGCATGCGCGACCTCATGGCCGTCTTCGCGGCGTTTCCTGAGATCGAAGGCTATACGGTTTCGTCGCCCGCCAAAAGCCGCCAAGCCGGCAGGACATGTATGCTGCCCTGCTCAATCGGAATATGGCCGGCCGCGCCGGTCCGTTCAGGCGCCTCCGGCGCTGCCCAGGCTCGTGTCCGCCCAATAGGGATCGCGCAGCTTGCGCTTGAAGATCTTCCCCGTTGCCTCCCGGGGCAGCGCGTCCAGGAACTTGATCTCCTTCGGCACCTTGAAGTTGGCCAGGCGCTCGCGCAGGAAAGCCTGCACCGCGGCGGCGGAGAGCTGCGCACCGGGCTCCGGCTCGACGCATGCGCACAAGCGCTCGCCATATTCCGCATCCGGAATGCCGAACACGGCGCAGTCGCGCACCCCCCGCATTCCGATCAGCACGCCCTCGATCTCGGCGGGATAGATGTTGACGCCGCCCGAGATCACCATGTCGCGCTTGCGGTCGCACAGGAACAGATAGCCGTCCTCGTCGAGATAGCCGACATCGCCGACGCTGACGAGGCCGTCGCGCCCGGCCTCTGCCCGCGCCTGCGCCTTGCCGTGATAGTCGAAGTCCGGCACCGCGGTCTGGCGCATGTAGATCTCGCCGAGCTCATTGGCGCCGCAGACGCTGCCGTCCTCGCGAAAGATCTTGACGATGCCGCCTTCGATGGCGCGGCCGACCGTGCCGGGCTTCCTCAGCGCCTCCTCGGTCGAGTGCCAGATCGGGATGCCGGTCTCGGTCGAGCCGAAATATTCGTTGATGACGGGTCCCCACCAGTCGATCATGGCCCGCTTCACCTCGGGCGGGCAGGGTGCCGCACCATGCACGACGAAGCGCAGCGACGACAGGTCGTAGCGCTGCCTGACAGCTTCGGGCAGGCGCAACAGGCGCACGAACATGGTCGGCACCATGTGGATATGGGTGACGCGATGACGTTCGATCAGCGCCAGCAGCTCCTCGGCGTCGAAGCGCGGCTGGAGCACGATGGTGCAGCCGTTGCGGAACGCCATCATGCCGTAGGAATGCGGCGCCGAATGATACATCGGACCGTTGATCAGCACGATTTGGTCCTCGCGCGGCTTGATGCCGTAGGTGATCGCGCCGACGCGTTCGGAGGCAGCGGCCTGCTCGGGCTGCATCGGCATGCGCCGCACGCCCTTCGGCATGCCCGTGGTCCCCGAGGTGTAGATCATCGCCGCGGCACGGCGCGGCGGCGCCTGCGTTTCCGCATGGCCGTCACGCCAACGGTCCCAATCAGCCAGTCCGGCCGGGAC
>NZ_JAEMSD010000384.1:5732-6603 GCF_016462955.1 Bradyrhizobium sp.
GGCGAAGGTCGCCGCGAGCTCGGGCGGCGTCGCGACCACGAGCAGGCGGACATCCTCCGGAATGCCGCCGTGGATCTGGGGCAGCAGGTCGGCGTGGCAGATCAGGATCTTCGCGCCGCTGTCGGACAGGATGTAGCGGACCTCCTCGGCCTTGAGATGCCAGTTGATCGGCACCACCGGGCTGCCCAGCGCGGCGGAGGCGGCAACCACCTCGAACAAGGCGAAATCGTTGCGCAGCATCATGGCGACCGGTGCGCCCTCGGCAAGCCCGAGGGCACGAAGGCCGCCTGCCGCGCGTCTGATGCGCGCCTGGATCTCGGCATAGCCGATCTGGCGTTCGCCGCTGATGATCATGGTCTGTCCTATTCCGTTCTGGTCAGCGATCGTCCAGCACGTCGCCGAATCCGACCCAGCTCTTGCCGTTGAAGCGCCGGAGCTGCAGCTGCTGGAACGGCAGATAGTCGTCGGGGCCGGTGCTCACGCTGATGCCTGGCAACAGCAGCGGCAGCTTCACCTCCTTCAGCGAGGCGGCCTGGCGCAGGATGTTGTCGCGGCTGAAATCGTCCTTGCACGCCTTCAGCACCGTCATCAGCAAGGTCGCGTAGTGGTAGCCGGCTGCGTAGTTGGAGTTGGAGAGGTCCGCATTCGGCATGTACTGCTTCATGAAGGCGAAATACTCCTTCACGCCGGGATCGCTGGCCCATTGCGGGTCCATCGTGTCCTTCTGATTGCTCGACGAGATCAGGCCGACCGCGTTGTCGAGCCCGGCCGGCTCCAGGAACGAGATCGACGAGGCCGAGGTCGGCACGAAGAAGAGCTCGGGTTTCCAACCGATCTCGGCGACGCCCTTGATCATCTGCGAGGTGAACTT
>NZ_JAEMSD010000385.1 GCF_016462955.1 Bradyrhizobium sp.
TCGCCGACGCCGCCATCGGCAAGTTCACGGCCATCGCCAATTCGGTGCGGATCGGCGCGCCGAACCATCCGATGGGCCGTCCGTCCCAGCATCGCTTCACCTACGTCCCTGAATATTACGAGGCGAGCGCGACGCGCGACCGCGATTTCTTCGCAGGCCGCCGAGGTGACCGCGTCATCGTCGGCAACGATGTCTGGATCGGCCACGCCGCCATCCTGCTACCGGGCGTCACGGTCGGCGACGGTGCGGTGATTGCCGCCGGTGCCGTCGTCAGCCGCGACGTCGCGCCCTACACCATCGTCGGCGGCGTTCCCGCCCGTCCCATCCGCAAACGCTTCGACGATTCCGTTGCGAAAAGCCTGCGACGCATCGCGTGGTGGGATTGGCCGGATGAGATCATCTTCGAGCGCCTCGGTGATTTCCGCTCCGAGGCGATCGAGGAGTTTTGCCGGCGCTACGACCCGGCGGCCAAAGCATGAGACGCGCGCATCTGACAAAAAACGGCCGGGCATAAGCCCGGCCTTTTGACTGGCTCGATCCGTCGCTCAGTACAGCGGGAAGTTCTGCGGATAGCCGCCGACATCCTGCGGCGGGGAGAGCGGCTGGCGGTCGATCGGACGGTTGAGGTTCTCGCGGGCGAAGGACGGATAGCCCACCGCCGGCGGGAAGGCGTAGTCGGTGAACTTGCGGTCGCCCGGATTGACCTCGGTGCCGCCGTCGAGCCAGGAGCGCTTGCTCACATAGAGACGGGTGCGGCCCTGCTGATAGACCGCGTTGGGACCGCTCGGACCGTAATAGGGCCGGCCGCGCTCGTCATAGCGCTGCTTTGTCCTGGTGTCGGCCGCAGCCGGGGCCGCGAACGCGATGGCCAATGCGGCGCCCGCCGCAAGCAATGTGGCCAGTTTGTTCGCGGCAGAGAATTTCGAGCTCATCACGTCCCCTTCAGGCGGCACGCCGCCAGTCGATTTCACCCCATACTAGCCCGGCAGGGGTGACCGCAACTAGGTCAATTGGGTCACACCAGGGCGGAATAATCGTGCGCGCCGGCAAAAGTTGCATGCAAACCAGCCACTTGGGCTTGATGTCGATCAAAGCGCACCGCGCAATTGCGCATTCGCATGACCGAGCAGCCAGTCCGCGCCCACGGGATCGCAGCCGCGGCGCTTCAGCTCGGCATGGGCGAACATCTCCGCCAGCTTCGGATCGTTGCCGGAGGCGAGCAGCGTCAGCCGGTTCAGCATGCAGGCGATCGCCGCGCGGCGGCCGGGCATCGTGTTGCCCAGGCAGGAGAAGCCGGAGATTTGCAGCGCCGGCTCCTCGTTGCGCTTGAGATAGCCGAGGCAAGCCTGCGCTCCCTCGCCCGGGCCGACCGGCCGGAACAGGGCGACGGGACCGAATTTGGTGTCGATCAGGCCGGCCTGCTCGAGCGGGGACGCCGCGCCCAGCCCCATCCGTGCGGCCAGATCCGCGGCTGCCGGCCGTGTCACGTCGAATCCGGCGCCCTGGCGATAGATTTCCAGCTCGGCGACAGGCCTGCCCGCCTCGTCCGCCCAGCGCAGCACGTCCCTGCGGCCGCCCTCGGGATGCCGGAGAATGGTGTAGGAGGCTGTTTTCTCTGACGAATCGAGCCGGCTAAGGGCAAACGCCGGATGCGAGCGGCCCGCCACGCCCCAGCCTGGCTTGTCTGCCGGCGCATCATCGTGCCAATCGGGCAGTCTTTCCAGTGCCGCGAGCGCGAGGATGGCAAACAGAGCGAGCGCCCCCACATAGGCAATCAGGCGCGCCAGCGTGCCGACCACCTCGTCGGCGAAGGCCAGGAGCGTTAGATGGATCCGGGTAGGGCTAACGGCCGTGCTGGCCTCAGGCGACTGCATCCACGGCCTTCAGGCATGGTCTTAACGTTGTCTTGTGGCCGGTTCTCGCATAGAAGCGCTGCTCTTCCCGTTTAAGCGTCAGCTTCGGGAACGGGCTTTTTCATCGGAGAGTGAACGATGGGTTACAAAGTCGCAGTCGTCGGCGCGACCGGCAATGTCGGCCGGGAAATGCTCAACATCCTGGATGAGCGCAAATTCCCCGCGGACGAGGTCGTGGCCCTCGCCTCCCGGCGCAGCGTCGGCGTCGAAGTCTCCTATGGCGACCGCACCCTGAAGGTCAAAGCGCTCGAGCATTACGACTTCTCCGACGTCGACATCTGCCTGATGTCGGCGGGCGGCTCGGTGTCGAAGGAATGGTCGCCGAAGATCGGCGCCGCCGGCACTGTCGTGATCGACAATTCCTCGGCCTGGCGCATGGATCCGGACGTGCCGCTGATCGTGCCCGAGGTGAACGCGGGCGCGACCGAAGGCTTCAGGAAGAAGAACATCATCGCCAACCCGAACTGCTCGACGGCGCAGCTTGTGGTCGCGCTCAAGCCGCTGCACGACAAGGCGACGATCAAGCGTGTCGTGGTCTCGACCTATCAATCGGTCTCGGGCGCCGGCAAGGACGCGATGGACGAGCTGTTCTCGCAGACCAAGGCCGTCTACACCAACAGCGAGATCGTCAATAAGAAGTTTCCCGCGCGCATCGCCTTCAACGTCATCCCCCACATCGACGTCTTCATGGAGGACGGCTACACCAAGGAAGAGTGGAAGATGATGATGGAGACCAAGAAGATTCTTGATCCCAAGATCAAGCTCTCGGCCACCTGCGTGCGCGTGCCGGTGTTCGTCGGCCACTCCGAGGCCGTCAACATCGAGTTCGAGAATCCGATCAGCGCGGACGAAGCGCGCGAGATCCTGCGCAAGGCGCCGGGCTGCCTCGTCATCGACAAGCAGGAGCCCGGCGGCTACGCCACGCCGTATGAGGCAGCCGGCGAGGACGCCACCTACATCAGCCGCATCCGCGAGGACGCGACGGTGGAGAACGGCCTCGTGCTCTGGTGCGTCTCCGACAATCTGCGCAAGGGCGCCGCGCTGAACGCCATCCAGATCGCGGAGGTGCTGATCAACCGCAAGCTGATCAGCGCGAAGAAGCAGGCGGCGTAATTTCGAGATACCGTAGGGTGGGCAAAGGCGCGCTCTCCGCGCGCCGTGCCCACCATTCTTTCAATTGCGACAGGTGGTGGGCACGCGGAGCCTGTCATCGGGCGCGCATTCGCGCGACCCGGTGGCTTTGCCTACCCTGCGAGAGCGGTCGCCTACGCCACGCTCCGCGCGTTCTTGAATTCCTTGCTCGTCTTGTCCAGCACGAACAGCGATCCCTCGGCGACGCCGAAATAGGCGCCGTGGGTCTGCATCTGGCCGCTCTCGACAGCCTTGCGCACGAACGGGAACGTCATCAGGTTTTCCAGGCTGCGGAACACCGCGGCCTTCTCGATGCGTTCGACGAACTGCGCCATGGTCTCGTGGTCGCGCTGCTCGACCACTTCGCCCGGCTTGATGAACATCTGCATCCATTTGCCGATGAAGTCGCCGGGCGTCAGCGGCTCGATCTTGTCGACGAAGGCGCGGATGCCGCCGCATTGGGCGTGGCCGAGCACCACGATGTGCTTCACCTTCAGCACCGTCACCGCATATTCCAGCGCTGCGGACACGCCATGGGCGTTGCCGTCGGGCTGATACACCGGCACGAGGTTGGCGATGTTGCGGACCACGAACAATTCGCCGGGGCCGACGTCGAAGATCACCTCGGGCGAGACGCGGCTGTCGCAGCAGCCGATCACCATCACTTCCGGCGACTGTCCCTTCACCGACAGCTCGCGGAAGCGGGTCTGCTCGGTCGGCAGCCGCTGGGTGGCGAAGGCCTTGTAGCCTTCCAGCAAATGCTTCGGGAATGTCATCATACCTATGCCTAATCATAGACCGCAGGAGCGGACAAGCCTTTCGAACGGGCAGGCCAAATGCTATCGGCTGGGCCAGACGACAGACGAGGAAGGAACGTCAGCATGACCCGCCCGCGCCGCAGCCATCTGTTCATGCCCGGCTCCAACCCGCGTGCGCTGGAAAAAGCGCGCAATCTCGCCGCCGACGGCCTGATCCTCGACCTGGAAGACTCCGTCGCGCCCGAGGCCAAGGCGGCGGCGCGCGACGGCATCGCGGCGGCGATCGCCGCCAAGGGTTTTGGCAAGCGCGAGATCTTGATCAGGACCAACGGCCTCGACACGCCCTGGTGGGCCGACGACGCCGCGATGGCAGCCAAGGCTTCGCCTGACGGCATACTGGTTCCAAAAGTTTCAAGCCTCGAAGATCTCGACCTCATCGGCCGCAAGCTGACAGAGCTGGGCGCCGCGCCGACGGTGAAGGTCTGGGCCATGATCGAGACCGCGCGCGCCGTGCTGCATGCGGAGGAGCTGGCCGAGGCCGGGCGCGATCCATCCCGGCGGCTCTCCGGCTTCGTGTTCGGCCCAAACGACATCTCGCGCGAGACGCGGATCAGGATGCTTCCCGGCCGCGCCGCGATGATCCCGATGATCACCCACTGCATCCTGGCGACGCGCGCCCATGGCCTGGAGATTCTCGACGGCCCCTACAGCGACATCGCCAATCCCGACGGCTTCGCTACCGAATGCGCGCAAGGCCGCGATCTCGGCTTCGACGGCAAGACCCTGATCCACCCTTCGCAGATCGACGCCTGCAACGCGATCTTCACGCCACCCGAAGAAGAGATCGCGCGCGCCCGAAAGATCATCGCCGCGTTCGAGCTCCCGGAGAACGCCTCGCGCGGCGCGATCCGCCTCGACGGCGCGATGGTCGAGCGCCTGCACGCCGACATGGCCCGCCGCACGATCGCCATCGCGGATGCGATTGCGGCGATGGGAAAGGGCTGAGGTAGGGGCGCCTCGCTTCCGGCGGCCTGCGGCGCAGGTGCAACGGCATTGCCGTTTCGTCCACGGGACTCTACTGCCTTCGTCTCGCGTTCTTCAGAGTATCGGACGGCAGCTCGCCGATGGCCCGCCGATACTCGGATGCAAAGCGGCCGAGATTCCGGAAGCCGCATTTGAAGGCCACCGCCAGCACGCTGGTCTGCTCGTCGGGCCGTCGCAACAGCTCTGCCGCCCGATGCAGCCGGACGCGGCGTGCGAACTGGCCGGGCGATCCCCGCCCGGCGTCGGAGAATTCGCGGAAGACCGTCCGCGCGCTCACATTGGCGATCTCCGCGATCCTTTCCAGATCGAGGGGCTCGTCCCAATGGGCCTCGATGTAGGACTCCACGAGGTCGATCACGGTCCGGCTGGCACTCGGGGCGGATCGCTGAAGCCGATCGGAAAAATTGTGCCGATGTGCCAGCAGAATCCGGACCATCAGTGCCCGCTCGAGCTCAGCGATCGCAATGGATGAGTAGTTCTGTCCAAATCTCTCCAGCTCCTCCGCGAGCCTGAAGACCTCCTGGCGCACATGCGTCATCGCCGCAGGATCGACTTCGCTCGCATCGAAACGCAGCTTCGTGTCGCTGTCGTCGCCGACCAAGCTCTTGAGCAAGCGCTCCAGCGCGCCAGCGTCCATCCTCACCACGAGCTGGCGATAGCCCGGCGCAAAATCGAGGTCGAGCCTGGAATCTCCGGAGATCATCGGGCTCCAGGCCTCGATCGACTGGCTGTTGCCGTCGGTGGTCAACTGCGCAGCTCCCCGGATGGAGAAGAACTGGCGGAGAATGTGCGATTCAGGAAAGGAGAGCGATGCCGCACCGTCATAGGCGCAGAAGGCGAGGCCGATCGAATTCAGGCGGGCAAGATTGGCCTGCATGCCGAATGCGTTGTCATGGGTGTCAAAGCGGTCGGCGCCATATACTGAGAAGAGGCGCTCACGCGCGAACTCGCTATCGCGCGAACGAAGCAAGGGATAGCGGTCAAGATAAGAGACGGCGCCCAAATCAGAATTCCTCCCGCTGTTCAAGCTACCGAATCGCCTCTGGGGCGCCACCAATTTGAGATTGAATGAAACGTGCGGCAGGAGCGATCGGATGACGGCGAAGCATGTCTTCCGATGAATTACGGCTGCGGCGAAATGTCCGCGCGCGCAACTTTGATGAAAGCGCCTCCTTCATCGCTGACCGGTCAGCCGTGCGCGACAGCGCCGGCGGTACATCAGTGCCGTGTCCCAGAGACTTTGCCGAATCGCGACAGTGATCTTAAGGCGCCGTTCGCGGTTCATGATCGCTGCCATCCGCGACCGCCCCGCGCGTCATTGTCAGGTTAATCGCCCTGGCAAAATCCGGCCATTGTGTCTTCGATCGGACAAACGCTCTGATAATTCGATTCAGATAGCTGACTGTTCGCACGGATCGCATCGTGAACAAAAACCTGCTTCGACGTGCATGCAACTGAAGCAATATTGGAGAGATCATGTTCAAGCGCAAGTCGAATTCCGATGCATTGGCGTTGATGGCGACCAAGGTGGTGAGTGCCAACCTGATGGTCGCGGACAACGATCTCAACATCGTCTACATGAACAATGCGGTGACGGATTTGCTTCGCACGGCGGAAGCCGACCTCAAGAAGGAACTGCCGCACTTCAACGTGAACACGCTGGTCGGCACCAACATCGACGTGTTTCACAAGAACCCTCAGCATCAGCGCCAGATGCTCGCCAGCCTCAGCACGGTGCATCGTGCGATGATTC
>NZ_JAEMSD010000386.1:0-4134 GCF_016462955.1 Bradyrhizobium sp.
AAGGTTCGCGAGAACTGGGGCGACGATCCCGACCGCTATCGCGAGATGGGCCTGGAATTCCCCAAGGAATAACCAAGAAAAGATCGGTATCCGATGAGCCTGCCCAGCAACGTCCGGCGCTTCGAAGCGCTGCTCTATGCATCGTTGATGCTGGATGCTCTCTCGGTCGCGGTGCAGGACCGCACGCCCAATGCAAATGTGACCGAGCAGATGATCATGATGGCGACCTTGCTCGCCGGCGGCATGATCCTGCTGCTGGTCTATTTCGTCCGGCTCGCCGCGCATGAGCGCAAGAACTGGCCGCGCTGGGTGCTGGCAGCGGCCCTCGCGCTGTCCGTGATGTCGCTCGGCCAGATCATCGGCGAGAAGGGCCTCGAGCTCGACAGCGCCATCGAGATCGTCTCCTGCGCGCTGACTACGGCGGGACTGTATTTCTCCTTCACCGGCGACGCGCAGGGTTGGTTCAACGCGTGAGGGCCTTGCGTCCCGGACAAGGTGCAGCGCGTCAGCGCTGCGCCGCAGAGCCGGGACCCAGGAGCGTGCGGAGAGATGGGCCCCGGCTCGGCAACGCGTCGCTGGTGCGCCGCGTTTTGTCCGGGGCACGAGTGCGTGCGAGCGGCAGCGGAATCCTGTAGACTCACCCCATGGAATGGACTGACGAGGGCATCGTGCTGGGCGTGCGGCGGCATGGCGAATCCAGCGCCATTGTCGAGCTGTTGACGCGTCAGCACGGCCGGCATCTCGGGCTCGTCCGCGGCGGTGCCGGCTCGCGGATGCGGCCGCTGTTGCAGCCGGGGAACAGCGTCAGTGCCGTGTGGCGTGCGCGGCTGGACGAGCATCTTGGCACCTACACGATCGAGGGATTGAAGCTGCGCGCCGCAACACTGCTGGCATCGTCCCACGGCGTCTATGGCGTCACCCACCTCGCCTCGATTGCCCGGCTTTTGCCGGAGCGCGATCCGCACGAGGAGATCTTCGCGCTGCTCGAACATTCGCTCGACGATTTCGACGATATCGGCGGCGCGGCCGTGCATGTCATCCATTTCGAGCTGGCGATGCTTGCCGAACTCGGCTTCGGGCTTGCGCTGGAGAATTGTGCGGTCACCGGCGAAACCACGGACCTGATATACGTGTCTCCGAAATCAGGCGGTGCGGTGTCGCGCGGCGCGGGGGAGGCGTGGCGCGACCGGCTGTTGCCCCTGCCGCCTTTCCTGCGCCAGGGTGAGACCGCGAGCGATCTCACCGAGCAGGATCTCCAGGACGGCTTTCGGCTGACCGGCCTGTTCCTGCTGCGCCACGTGCTGGAGCCGCGCGGGCAGGGCCATTCCGACGCGAGGGCCGGCTTCATCAACGCCTTGATGCGGCAGCAGGCGAGGGCCGCAATCCCGGCGCCATGAGATGCCCTTTAACGTGCGCCCCGACCTGCGGTCCAATGGAACAAAATCCGCCTGAGCAGATTGCCGGTGAGGTTCCACAATCGGGGGACAGCAAAATGTTGATCAGGGGATTCGCCTTGTCTGCGACGCTGCTTGCGTTTGCGCCAGACGCCATGGCCGCCGAGCCGCAGCCCGGGGTTTTTCGCAGGGCTTCGTGCACGGTGGTGCGGTATTATGTGGCGAAATATTCAGCTGCGGCCGCAGAGACATGGGCACGGTCCAAGGGCGCGACGGATGCCGAGATCGAGGCGGCTCGGCGTTGCTTGACCAACGCCCCGGCGCTGGCGCAACCGCCGACCCAAACCGTGACGGCCGGCTGGGCCGGCCACTAGCCGACCGCAGGGGAACCATTCGTCCTTGCCCGATTCGCTTCCACGGTTTAACCGGGCGGCATGGGAAAACGAATCGTTCCGCCGGGAGAACCGGCTGAAATCCACGAGGTGCCGCTGCGTGAGGCGCTGGAAGAGCGCTATCTCGCCTATGCGCTCTCCACCATCATGCACCGTGCGCTGCCGGACGCGCGCGACGGCCTGAAGCCGGTGCACCGGCGCATCCTGTATGGCATGCGCCTGCTGAGGCTCGACCCCGGCACCGCCTTCAAGAAGTCCGCCAAGATCGTCGGCGACGTGATGGGCTCGTTCCATCCGCATGGCGACCAGGCGATTTACGACGCCATGGTGCGCCTGGCGCAGGATTTCTCCTCGCGCTACCCGCTGGTCGACGGCCAGGGCAATTTCGGCAATATCGACGGCGATAACCCGGCGGCCTACCGCTACACCGAAGCGCGCATGACCGACGTCGCCCGGCTGCTGCTCGACGGCATCGACGAGGACGGCGTCGAGTTCCGCGCCAACTACGACGGCCAGTCCAAGGAGCCCGTGGTGCTCCCCGGCGGCTTCCCGAACCTGCTCGCGAACGGCGCGCAGGGTATCGCGGTCGGCATGGCAACCTCGATCCCGCCGCACAATGCGGCCGAGCTGTGCGACGCCGCGCTACACCTGATCGAGAAGCCCGACGCAAAGTCCAAGGCGCTGATGAAATGGGTCAAGGGGCCCGATTTCCCGACCGGCGGCATCTGCGTCGATTCCAAGCAGGCGATTGCCGAAGCCTACACCACCGGCCGCGGCTCGTTCCGCGTTCGCGCCAGATGGGAGCAGGAGGAGGGCGCCCGCGGGACCTGGGTCGTCGTCGTCACCGAGATCCCCTTCCTCGTGCAGAAGTCGCGCCTGATCGAGAGGGTCGCCGAACTGCTGGACCAGAAGAAGCTGCCGCTGGTCGGCGATATCAGGGACGAGTCGGCCGAAGACGTCCGCATCGTGATCGAGCCGAAGTCGAAGAACGTCGATCCCGCGCTGATGATGGAATCGCTGTTCCGGCTCACCGAGCTCGAAAACAAGATTCCGCTGAACCTCAACGTACTGATCAAGGGCCGCATCCCCAAGGTCGTGGGGCTCGCGGAGTGCTTGCGCGAATGGCTCGATCATCTGCGCGACGTCCTGATCCGCCGTACCAAATACCGTAAGGGCGAGATCGAGCATCGGCTGGAAATTCTCGGCGGCCTCTTGATCGCCTATCTCAACATCGACGAGGTGATCCGGATCATTCGCACCGAGGACGAGCCCAAGCCCGCCTTGATCAAGGCGTTCAAGCTCACCGAGTTGCAGGCCGACGCTATCCTGAACATGCGGCTGCGCAATCTGCGCAAGCTCGAAGAGATGGAGATCCGCACCGAGGACAAGGATCTGCGCAAGGAGCTGAAGGGCATCGAGGCCCTGCTGGCCTCCGAGCCCGAGCAGTGGAAGAAGGTCAGCGAGCAGGTCGGCAAGGTCCGCGACATGTTCGGGCCCAAGACGCCGCTCGGCAAGCGCCGCACCACCTTTGCCGACGCGCCGGAGCACGATCTCGCCGCGATCGAAGAGGCCTTCGTCGAGCGCGAGCCGGTGACGGTCGTCGTTTCCGACAAGGGCTGGATCCGCACCATGAAGGGGCATGTCGAGGATCTCTCGGGGCTCGCCTTCAAGCAGGACGACAAGCTCGGCTTCGCCTTCTTCGCCGAGACCACCTCAAAGCTGCTGCTGTTCGCTACCAACGGCAAGTTCTACTCGCTCGATGTCGCCAAGCTTCCCGGCGGCCGCGGTCATGGCGAGCCGATCCGCCTGTTCATTGACCTGGAGCAGGAGGCCGCGCCCGTGGCGCTGTTCGTCAACAAGGGCGGCCGCAAATTCCTGGTCGCGAGCCACGAGGGCCAGGGCTTCGTCGTCAACGAGGACGATTGCGTTGGCACCACCAAGAAGGGCAAGCAGGTTCTCAACGTCGACATGCCGAACGAGGCGCGCGCGATCACCGAAGTGCTGGGTGATACCGTTGCGGTGATCGGCGAGAACCGCAAGATGCTGGTCTTCCCGCTCGACCAGGTGCCGGAGATGGCGCGCGGCCGCGGCGTTCGCCTGCAGAAGTACAAGGATGGCGGCCTTTCGGATATTGCCGTGTTCGACGCCAAGGCCGGCCTGACCTGGAGGGACTCCGCTGGCCGCGAATTCTCCGCGACCATGAAGGAGCTCAGCGAGTGGCAGGGCACCCGCGCCGATGCCGGCCGCCTGCCGCCGAAGGGTTTTCCGAAGTCGAACAAGTTCGGGCGGGGCATCGGGTAGGGGCGCAGGCCGTCGCCACACCATTGGTGTCATGCCCCGGCTTGACC
>NZ_JAEMSD010000386.1:4144-6584 GCF_016462955.1 Bradyrhizobium sp.
ACACCGACGGTGTGTGCGCAAACGCGCGGCTGATAGCCGTGTGCGCATACGTGCTTCTGGCTTGTGGGCACGAACATTGCTTTTTGCTGGCGACCGTAACCGTTCGCCAAGGCAAGAAGAAACCAATGTTCAAACTCAAGTCTTTCATCCCCGCGCTGTTCGGCCTTGCGCTGGCCGCAGCGCCAGCGCATGCGGCGGGAAATCTCGTCGCGGTGCTCGAGGCAGAAATCGTCACCCTCGATCCGCATTTCTCCACAGCCTATATTTCGCGCACGTTTGGCTACATGGTGTTCGATACGCTGTTTGCGAAGGACTCCAAGGGCGACGTCAAACCGCAGATGGTGCAGGACTGGAAAGTCTCGCCCGATGGCCTGACCTACAGCTTCACCCTGCGCGACGGCCTGAAATGGCATGATGGCCAGCCGGTCACCGCGGCCGATTGCGTGGCCTCGCTTCGCCGCTGGGGCACGCGCAGCGCGCTCGGCCGCCGCATCTTCGCGATCACCGCTTCGCTCGAGCCAACCAATGCCAAGACCTTCGTGCTGACGCTGAAGGAGCCGTCGGGCCTGGTCATCGACGCGCTCGGCAATCCCGTCAGCCCCGTCGCCTTCATGATGCCCGAGCGCATCGCCAAAACGCCTGGCGATCAGCGCATCACCGAGATCATCGGCTCGGGCCCGTTCGTCTACAGCAAGGCCGATCACCGCACCGGCGATCGCATGATCCTGAAGAAATTTGCCGACTATGTGCCGCGCCCCGAGCCTGCCGACTTCCTCGCCGGCGGCAAGCGCGTGAATGTCGACACGCTGGAGATCCGCGTCATTCCCGACGGTGCGACCGCAGCCTCTGCGCTCCAGGCGGGCGAGATCGACTTCATGCAGTACGCCCCGTTCGATCTGTTACCGCAGCTGGAAAAGAACGCGCGCGTGAAGCTCGTCAACTTCACCGGCGGCAATATGTTCGCAGGTGCCTACCGTCTCAACGCCGCGTCGAAACCGTTCGACGATCCCGCGATCCGGCGCGTGCTGTGGAAGCTGGTCGACCAGCGCGAAGTGCTTGACGCACTCGGCCTCGATGCCAAATACGCGACGCTTTGCGCGACGTTCTTCACCTGCGGCACCACCTATGAGAGCAAGGCCGGCATCGAGGCCGCCGCGAAACCCTCGATCGAAGCGGCGAAGGCCGCGCTGAAGGCGACCAAATATGCCGGCGAGCCCGTCGTCGTCATGCAGGCCAACGATCTCGAAGCGCCCCGGGTCTCGGCGCAGGTGCTCGCGGAGCGGTTGAAGGCCGCCGGCTTCAACGTCGATCTGCAGGTGATGGACTGGGCGAGCGTGCTGGCGCGTCGCGCCAAGAAGGAAGGCTGGAGCGTCTACGGCGTTCACGCTGGCGGCTTCGACCTGGGCTCGCCGCTGACCAACGTCATGGTTGCCTTCAACTGCGCCGACTTCACCGGCTGGCAATGCGATGCGCGCATCACGCCCTTGCTGGAAGCCTTCGCCAAGGCGCCGGCTGAGGAGGACCGCAAGAAGATCGCGGGCGAGATCCAGGCCGTCATGTACGACCAGGCACCCGCGATTCCGTGGGGCCAGTTCGCGCAGCCGGCCGCCTATCGCGCGACCTTGCGCGGTCTGATACCGTCCGCCATCCCCGTGTTCTGGAACGTTGAGAAGTAACGCGATGTACGATGTCATTGTTGTCGGCGGTGGTTCCGCCGGCGCCGCCGTTGCGGCACGGCTGTCCGAGGATCCCGGCCGGCGCGTCCTGCTGCTCGAAGCGGGACGCGACTGGCGCGCCGATGAGGCACCATGGGAAGTGCGGACGCCCAATCCCATTCCGATCATCCACAAGCGCGAATACCAGGAGAAATGGCAATGGCCTGACCTTCTGACGCGCCGGGTGGCGGGGCAGGAGCCGCGCTTCTACTGGCGCGGCAAGGGGCTCGGCGGCTCGTCGATGATGAACGGCCAGATCGCCATTCGCGGCGTTGCCGACGCCTTCGACGAATGGGCGGCCAATGGCTGCACCGGCTGGTCGGCCAAGGAGGTGATGCCGCTGTTTTCCGTGATCGAGGACGATCTGGAATTCGGCGATGACGATGGCCACGGTCGCGGTGGGCCGCTGCCGGTCTATCGCGCGCCGCCGGAGACATGGGGGCCGATCGATCGCGGCCTGCGCGACGCGGCGCTGGCCAGCGGCTATCCCTGGTGTGCCGACGTCAACGGCCCGGACGGCGAGGGCGTCGCCTGCTATCCCATCAACAGCCGCAACTCGCGCCGCATCACCACCAATGAGGGCTATCTCGAGCCCGCGCGCGGCCGCGCCAATCTCGAGATCCGCGGCCATGCGCTGGTCGATCGCGTGCTGATCAGCGACGGTCGCGCAACCGGCGTCCGCGTTCACATCGAGGGGCAAGGCACGAGCGAGATCAGCGCGCGTC
>NZ_JAEMSD010000837.1 GCF_016462955.1 Bradyrhizobium sp.
CGGCGAGGCCGAACGCCACCAGGATCACGAGCAGCGGCACCAGGAACCGCAAGGCCTGGAGGCCGATCACGGCGAGCAGGTTCTGCACATCCGCGCCGTTTGCGAGCGGGAAGCCCCCGGGATCGTCGAGAAGGCTCTTCAGCGTCGGCGTCAATTGCTGCACGCCCTGGCCGATCAGGAACGACAGGATCACCATGAGCGCGGCCATCGATGCGAAAATCGAGGCCTCCCGAGAGACCGGGATCTTGCCCTGTTCGAGGGCGTCACGGACTTTCTTCTCGGTAGGCTCTTCTGTCTTGCTGTCCTGATCGGATGTTTCTGCCATGCCCGTTCAGCGGTCAGCGGAAGACCAGCTCATCCTCCTGCTCGGGGTTGAGCTCGATCTCGCCCTTCTCCGCCAGTTCGAGCGCAAGGTCGGTGATCACGCGCCGCGCCTCCAGCACGTCGCGCTGGTTGGAGGGCTCGCCGATCGCGAGCTCGTGCTCGACGACGCGGCGAACACGCGAGGCCACCGAGGACAGGATCAGCTCGCGGAAATGCTTGTCGGTGCCCTTCAGCGCGACGACGATGCGATCGGTCGGAACCTGATCGAAGATCATGGTCCGGGCCTTCGGCGTCAGATTGACCACGTCGTCGAAGGTGAACAACAGCTCCTTGAGCACCTCGGCCGATTTGGGGCGCTTCTCGGACAGGCTCTTCAGCATGTCCTCGATATGGCCGCGCTCCATCTTGTTGATGATGTCCGCGACGCGGGCATAGGTGTCGGCGCCGAGGTTGCGGGCGAAGTTCAGCGTCAGGTCCTCGTGCAACGTCTTCTCGATGATGCGCATGGCATCGTCGACGATCGGTTTCAGGCTCAGAACGCGCCGCATCAATTCGTTGCGCAGGCTCGAGGGCAGCTGGCTCATCACCTTGGCGGCGCAGGCCGGCTTGACCTTGGACAGTATCAGCGCCGCGGTCTGCGGATGCTCCTTGGACAGGTAGCTCGCCAGCGAGTTTTCGGACACCGACGAGACGCGGTCCCACACCGATCGGCTCGAATTGCCGAGCAGATCCGACATGATCTGCGAGACCTGATCGGCGGGCAGCACGTCGCCGAGCACGGCTTCGAGACCACCGAGGGTGCCGAGGATGTTGGCTCCCATCGAGAACTGCTGGGCGAACTCCTCGACGATCCCCTCGAGCTCCTGCGCGGTGATCGGCCGCAGCTCGGCCGCCGCCTTGGTGACGATGCGGATCTCCTGCGGCTCGAACTGCTGCAGCACGCTCGCCGCGGCCTGCCGGCCCATCGCCAGCAGGAGCGCGGCGACCTTTTCCGTGCCGCCCAGCGTGGTAACGCCTCGCTGCTTGACGGGAGCGATGCCGACCGGTGCCGCCATGGTCAGCTGTCACCCTGCCCCAGCGGCCCGACGATCTCGGTGAGCGAGACGCCGAAGCGCGAATTGTCCTCCTCGACGACGACCACCTCGCCGCGAGCGACGATGCGGCCGTTGACCACGACGTCGACCGGCTCGCCGACCCGGTGGTCGAGCGGAACCACCGCGCCGCGTCCGAGCTTCATCAGGTTTGCCACCGGAATGGTCGCCGATCCCAGCACGACCTGCATGGTGACGGGAATGCGCAGGATGGCGTCGACATTTGCGAACTTGCCGGTCTCCTCGGCCGTGCGCTGGGCGATCTCCGCCAGCCGCTCCAGCGGAGACGTCTCGGCCTCGTCCGATGCGGATGCGGTCTCATAGTCGAAGGATTGCGCCATTTGGTTTCGCCTTTTGGTAGTTCCG
>NZ_JAEMSD010000387.1 GCF_016462955.1 Bradyrhizobium sp.
CTCCATCCTGTGTCAGCGCCTTGGTGAGGCGATCCAATTCTCCAGTCATCGCACGCATTTCATATGAACGCCGGATGGCGGTGCGCAGGTCGTCGATGGTTGAGACCGAAGCCATCCGCTGTAAGCGCGCGATGATGTCGCGGGCTTCGGCGCTCGATGCGCGGCATTCCTCGATCTTCTTCTGAACGCCGCCGATGCCTGTCTCTTTGGCGGCTTTGAGATCGCGAACACGCGCAGCTTCGGCTGCGAGACGATCGAGATTCAATACGGCTTCCTCGGCATCGGTGCCGTGCAGGTGCGGCGCGATGGCCTGCACCAATGCGGCCACGTTGGCCTCGAATGCCATCGTATCCCTTTCGATCTTTTCGATCCGCTCATGCCTGAGGTCATTGATGCGCACGGAAGTTTCGCGCATATCGTCGAGGGCATTGATTTGCGCTTCCGCGGTCTCGGGCGCCGCTGTCAGCGGGAATTGCAGAGTCTTCAGTGCCGAAGCCCATTCGGCCGTCCACGCTTTCCATTCAGCCTCTGCCTTCTCCAGATCCTTATGCTTGCGCGTCAAGGCGCCTGCCGCCTTGTGATACGCGGCATCAAGATCGCGCCGGGCTTTGGCGGCGGTTTCATGCGTGCGTTCCACCGAAGCGGCGGCCTCCACGACCAGAAGGAGCGGCTGGCCGGACAGCGCATCTGTGGAGAGACCCAGCGCGCCAAGTTCGGCCAGGACGAGTCGCTTGGCCTCCGCCACACGCTGCTGGCAGGCGCTCGTATCCCGCTCGGCTGCGCCGCGTGCCGCGATGCGTTCCAGGATATCGGAGCGTGCGCGCAGCCACTCGATCATTACGTCCGGGGTCTCGGGCGCGGCGAAGACGCCAGCCCACAATTGGCTCCAAGCAACATCGAGCTTCGTGCGCTCTTCTTCCAGCGCCTTCTCTTCCAGGCCCAAGGACTCCAGTAAATCGTCCTGCTCGCTGATCTGCCGGCCAATGACCGCGAGCTGCGCGGCCGCGCCGGCATGCTCGAAGCGGCGATCCGCCGCCGTATCCGCAACCTGGATCGCGGTCTCGAAGTCTTCCGCGAGCACCCCCGACGGGGAAAAGGCCGCAACCTCATCTCCCGGAACCGCGGCGCCCTCAAGGTGGCGCCGCCGGATAATGGACCAGCCCGCGTCGCGCCGGCCGCGTAAGCGCTCAATTTCATCGGCCGAGACGAGTTGCTCGTCGGCGATCAGGCGCTCATGGGCTTTGCGATGCCGTGCGCGTTCTTGCTGTGCATGGCGGATGCGTTCGCGGCAGGTCTGCTGCCGTTGTTCGAGGCCGCGGCAAGCATCACGGTGGGCTTCAACGGCAGCGAGCGGCGGAACGTGCATGGACCCAAGAACGGCAGATTCAGCCACCGCCGGGCGCAAGGCTTTCAGCGCGCGTTCGATCGCGGCCTGCGCCTCCTGCTCGGCGCGCTTGGAATTGGCGATCTGGCCGGCAAGGTCGCCGAGTTCGCGGACAGCCTTGATGGTCATTGCGAGCTTGGACACATCGGTCAGTGCGCCGAGCGCCTCGATATCGGCCTCGATCTCGGCGAGTTTCTCCTGCGCTTCGGCCACGGCCCCTCTTGCATTCTCAACCGCGCTGGACTGCGCGCCGCGCCGATTGAGCAAGCCGCGAAGGGCGGCCACTTTGGCCTTAGCGGGAATCCGCCCGATCACCTGATCGAGGTCACCGCTCCATTCGAGTTCTGCGGCGAGTCGAAGGAGTGCCGCCTCGGCCGCCGCAAGTTCCGCCCGCCGCTTGGGGAGATCGGCTTTGCCGGCCCGGACCTGAATGCGGCGATCACGAAGTTGCGCGATGTCTTCGGCGCGCGCGAGCAATCCGTCATCGAAGTTGAGCGCTCCCCGTTCGACCTCAAGGGCCGCAATCTGCTCGCTCAAGGCGACGATACGCGCGGTGGCCGCGGCTTCATCAGCCGCCGCCGCCTCCAGGATTCGGGCGGCATCGGCATCAAACGCAATTACGGTCCCGAGCGTCTCAATGGCGCTTTGCGTCTCCGCGCGCTTGCGTACGTCGCGGCACACACGGCGAATGCGGTTGAGCTTGCTCAGCTCCGCCGATTTGAGCTCGATTTCCTGCTCGATCGCGGTGTGTGCATCGTTCGATGTCTCGAAGGTGCTTTTGAGCAACTGCCACTTGCTTGTGGTCACGACGTTTTCGCGCAAGCCCGCTTCGGCTGCCTTCAGGCGTTCTTCCGCCTGGAAATACTTGCGGTGCGCCGCCCGGCGCGAGGCCCAAAGCGCGTCGGCTTCAGCCTCCATGGCTTTAAGTGTCTCGCGCAGGCCCGTGATGCCGGCGCTCGCCGAGAACAGCATCTGGCCGACATCGTCTTGGGCTTGCAAGATGTCCTTGCCGCCCTGTTGCAGGCGTGGATGATCGAGGCTGAACATCCGTGTGTAGAAGCGGCGATCCGCGCCCGCAAGAAACGGGGCGAGCGCCCCCTCGCCCGACGGGAGCGGAATGTCGTCATCACCCAGCAGCGTGTCCTTGTTGCCTTTGCGGCGGCGCACTTTGAGCGTCTCGACGCCCTTCTCCAGGAGCGCTCCCACCCGCATGGCGTTGTACTCGTGCAGGAAGTTGCGCGGTGAATTAGCCGGGATGCCAAAGAGCAAATCTTCGACACCGCCCATGGTCGTGGACTTGCCGGCCTCATTCTCGCCGAGCAGCATCTGGAAGTCCGGCTTGCCAGCCGGAAGGTCGATGGTGGCGTTCGTGAAATGCCCATACTTGAGAAGATCAAGCTGTCGGATGCGCATCGGATTACACCTTCTCTGCTGCGAGGCGTGCATTGAGATACGCGCCGGCATGCGTGATGACGCCCGCGATGTCGGCATCGATGGCGGCCTTCAATGCAGCGTCGCTCGACTCCGCTCGGATATCGTGGGGCAGCTTGCGGACGAGATCGCCAAGCTCCGACGCGAGCCGCGCCTGAAGGTCAGCATCGCCTCCGGCGCCCTGGATCATCCGCTGCAAATCGCCCAGAGCGTCCTTGCGGGAGGCTGAGGCGTCAGGGCTTGCGGTCGCGATAACGAGGCGCTCGATCCAGGCCGTCTCCTCGCCCAAGCCCAAAGCGGCGGCCCGCGCCTCTGCAAGGAGGCGATCCGCCGACGCGAGCAACTCGCCGTGCAGCTTTGTCTGCCCGGTCAACTCAACCCTGCATGCCAAAAGACGGCCTTGCGCGTTGCGCGCCACGGCGTTCTCGATTGCCGCGCGCACGCGATCGATGGCGTCGGCCGATGCGTTGCAAGAGCCCACCGGCACCGGCAAATGGATCCAGCGCACGCAATCCACGTGGAGCGGCGAGATCGCCTCGACCTGGCCGTCCTCGACCGCGACAGGCGAAGCGCCTTTCGGGCCGCTTTCGCGGATGTGTCGGCCTTGCAGGTTGCCGCAGAAGACGACATGCGGCCGCTCATTGAGAACCGCGGCTTGATGCACATGCGCAAGCGCCCCATAGTCGTAGCCCTTGTTGATCAGATCCTCGATGACGCAGGGCGCATAATTTGCGTGCCCCTGCATCCCGCCCAAAGACGGCTCAAGAGTGCCGACAATCGTTCGACAGGCCCCGGTGCGCGCGGCAACTGGACGCGCGGCTCGACGTCCGGATAGATCCACCACGTTCGTGCAGCCAATCCGTCGTGAGCGTCGCCCAGCAGCGCAGGAAGTCGGCTCGGCTGCGTCGCGCCCAAAATTGAGACCAGAAGCGCCGGAATGAAAACCTTCCCTTCGCTCTTGGTGCGAACGACGTGCGGCTTGCCATCGTAGCCCTTCAGGATGAGGCCGCGCGACCGGAGACCTTGATTTGATGCTCCGAACGCCAACGCACCGCTGAGTTCGTGCGAGAGCATCATGCGGCCATCGATTCCGGTGCGAAGCTCATCCAGCAGGCCGGCACCACTGAACTCCGAGAGAATGATCCCGGGCGCCGCGACGACACCATCTCCATCGGAAGCTTCGTTCTCCATCGGAATGCCTTCGAGCAACAGGCGCCGCGCGACGGTTTCGCGCAGCTTTCGGTCGAATTTCTCCAGGAATTTGTGCTCGGTCCCCTTCAGCATCAACCCGTGCGCTTTCTGCATCTCGTGCTCGATCGCAAGAAGAGGCCGTTCAACCACACTGATCCCCAGCGATTTGCCGACTGACGGCGGCCCGATAAGGCCGGTGAACACCGCCAGGGGCTCTGCATCGCCGTCGAATGTCAGAAGGCGGGCGCGGTTGCCGATCGCGCCCGAGCAGGCGGTCAAGATGGAGCCCGCGACATAGTCGGCGCAGAGCAAGCGGGCCTCCGCAAAATCTACAACCAGCGAACGAAGGTTCGCCGGCAATGACTCAACCGGGAAGCGCGGAGCCGGCGACGTCGTCGGCAACAGAAACGAAGGATCGAAGGTCGGCCACCCGTCGGTGTTGGAGGCATCGGGACGCTCCGCTCCCGATGCCTCCGCCGAGCCAATCATGATGGGGGCATCGGCCCCTAATTCGTGCACGTTAGCCTGGTTGAGTTTCGGCTCCTGCTTGGGCTTAGCTTGTCTGGCCATATGGTTTTTCCGCAATTCTGCGGTCCCTGGTGAGGTCACGCGTCACGCGCCATTCGCGCGACGAACCTCACAGCTACCCGGCGGAAAACCGACCTTACCGGGCAACACCCCGAGATAAGGGCTCCGGCAGGGAAGATTGGTCGAAATTTTCGTGTTGGCCTTCTTTCATCATCGGGGAGCACCGGCCCTGCCAAAATGCCAAAATGTCAAAAGCCGTTAATGCGGAGCTACGGGACTGGTTTTAGGCCTAGTCCCGGCAATTCTGGCATATTGGCATTTTGACAGGTGCATACGTCTTCAAATGATCCGTCTCATGTTCGGATTCATGCTCAAGACAACCGGGCGCGCCCCCCAATCGAAGCTGGATTGACGGCGGCGCTGCCGAAAAGCCAAAATGCCAAAGCTCGATCAGAGCAAAATGGTAACTATCCTGGGTCGTATGACATCCGCGGATTTTACGTAAAGCGCGCTGGGCTGCGCCTGATACTCAAGAGAGGCCCATTTGTGATGCGCCGGCACAGGGCATGCCGCGCGCATCAGCTAGACTTTCCGTTCCGGGTTAATCCGCCGCCTTCAACGCGAGCGCCTCAAGCCGTGCTTTCAGCCATACGCGGCTAGCCTCAACGTCAGTCTGGTCACGACACGCCAAGCGGTTGTCAGCGACGACGCTGACCGCGTTTTCATTCATCACAGTTCAATATTCCACCTGATCAATCTGCAACATGAAGTCGCCGGCGCCCCGGCACGACTGATTTCAATTTGGATTTGCAACACGCTTTCGGAAACCTCATGAAAGCCATATCGCGACCGCGATGGCCCGATTGCAAATCGTGGCGTGGGGCAATCGGCGCAGCGATGCTCTGCCTCGAATACGCTCATCGGCGAAAAAGCAAAAAGACCGGGGTTCGTGCGGATGCAGGCCAGATTCCGCGTCAGTTTGTCCGCAAGTACGTGAATCGGACTCGGCAAGTACCGCCCGGCCAGGTCATCGCTCTGGAAAATGTTCACATTGGCGTCCGAACTAAGAGTTGCGATTTCGGTTACGAAAGCGAAACCGCGATCGATAAGTCGGTAAATGGGGTCGTAGTTGGTGCCAGCGGAGTGAAGGACTGAAGATCATCGTGTTGTCCGCAGCTTTGCGGTCCCTGGTGAGGTCGCGCGCCATTCGCGCGACAAACCTGACAGCTACCTGGCTGCAAACCGATCCTACCGGGCAATACCCTGAGATGAGGCTCAGGCAGGGAAGGAAAGTTACATATTCGCCTTCTTTCATTACAGGCAGCGATCTTCCCCCGACTGCCAAAATGCCAAATCCGCGATAGCGCGGAGGAAACCGGCACTGATCTTGAGCCAGCGTGATCGCCCGTGGCCGACCCTTCGACCGAACTTACGATGGCCTGGTGGCGTGTGGCATGAGGTCGGTTCAGAAGACACCGAACTCTTGCTTCAACTCAGTGCCGACGGTTGCACGGTTCATCTTCGTCGTTCTTGCTTGTCAATTCGGCTGGAAGGAGTCCGGCCATACGCTTGGTCCGTTGAAGAAGCTGGAGAGGTTGAATTTGCCAGAATGCCAGATCGTCCTCACGCAAGGTCGGCGCTTCTTCGGCCGAAGACACCCTTGCTGTCCACGTGTTAACGATAGTGCGGGGAGGGAGCTGACGGAAGTCAACAATAGTCAGCAGATGTAAACGTTGATCCTTGTTGACTCCCGTGGGGGGCACACCTGTGCATCGCTGGATGGCGTCCGCATGGCAAGGACTTTTTCGACGTCTTGGCGACTGATGGTCGGGGTGCGGTCATCGCTCCGGCCTCATCGAAAGCGGATTTCTGTCCGCGGGCCCTAATGGTAGTCCGCGGATCGGGTCCCAGCCACTGTTGTCGCGCTTGATGCGCATGCACAGGTACGGGTTCTCCGATCCTCGGTCTCGACCGGTTGCCATTACGTCGTCGTCCGTGAAGTTCGGCTAAGCGACTGAG
>NZ_JAEMSD010000388.1:0-3788 GCF_016462955.1 Bradyrhizobium sp.
GCCGCGGTAACGGCCAGTGGCACCCATGCGCAAGGCCTCAAGCCCCAGGGCGAGAGCGGAGCGACCGAGGCCAAGGCAGCTGCCGTCGAGCGCGCCGCCGATCCGGCACAGGGCGCGCCGGCCGCGGCCGCCCATACGGGCACGCAGGCCGCAACTGCCCCCTCCGACACCAGCGCGCAGGCCGCCTCCGCCGTGCAGGCGCCGCTGACCCATACGACCTCGGCCGCCACCGCATCCACCGCGACGCTCACCGCGACCGCGGCGACCCACGCGGCCGTTCCGGTCAGCGGCATCCCGATCGAGATCGCGGCCGCGATTCGCGCCGGCAAGTCCCGGTTCGACATCAGCCTCGACCCGGCCGAGCTCGGCAAGATCGACGTCCGCATCAATATCGACCGCAACGGCAACGTCACCTCGCATCTGACGGTGGAGAAGCCGGAGACGCTGCAGATGCTGCGCCAGGACGCGCCGCAATTGCAGCGCGCACTCGACGATGCCGGCTTCAAGACCGGCGGCAACGGGCTGTCCTTCAGCCTGCGCGACCAGAATTCGGGCCAGAATTCCGGCCAGAACAACGACAATGGCGGCAACGCCCGCCGGCTGATCATCAGCGAGGACGAAAGCGTCGCTGCCGCGCCCGTCGGACGCGGCTACGGCCGCATGCTCGCGTCGAGCAGCGGCGTCGACATCAGAGTGTGAGGAGTATCGAGACATGACCACCACAAATGCCGCGACCGCCCCCTCCGTCGTCTCCGGGACGACCGACCTGCCGAAATCCTCCTCGTCCAACACGCTGAGCTCGACCACGGGGTCGACGCTCGCCGGCAACTTCCAGACCTTCCTGACCCTGCTGACGACGCAACTGCAGAACCAGAACCCGCTGGATCCGCTCGACACCAACCAGTTCACCCAGCAGCTGGTGCAGTTCGCCGGCGTCGAGCAGCAGCTCAAGACCAACGATTCGCTGGCCCAGCTCGTCAGCCTGCAGCAGACCACGCAGGCGACCCAGGCGCTCGGCTTCGTCGGCAAGACCGCCCTGGTCGACGGCTCGACCGCGAGCATGACCAACTCCACGGCTGTCTGGCATCTCAACGTGCCGACCGACTCCACGGTCGAGATCTCCATCGCCAATTCGAGCGGCCAGACCGTGTTCAACGGCAAGTACACCGCCGCCGCCGGCAACGACATCCCGTTCACCTGGAACGGCATGGGCAATGACGGCACGCAATGGCCCGACGGCAAGTACACGATCTCGGCCACCGGCAAGGACGTCGCGAACAACAATGTCGGCATCGCCGCGCAGGTGCAGGGCGTGGTGTCGTCGGTCGACCTGACCCAGTCGCCGCCGCTGCTCACCATCGACGGCGCCAGCTACACGCTGAGCCAGGTCAAGAGCATCATCGCGACGAGCAGCAATTGATAGCGGAACACCGCAGCAACAAACTCCGGTGTCATCCCCGCCTAGTGCGCAATTGCGCGCGGGGGCGGGGATCCATAGCCACAGGGAGTGGTTGCAGCGCATACTGGTAACCCCGAGTCGTCGTCAAACCCCTTCCTGGGGTTATGGATCCCGGGCTCGCGCTCCGCGCGCCCCGGGATGACAAAGAGAGGGCCTCCGCAATGCGACCGCAGGCTCAATTCGTTAGTAAAGTATTTACGAACTCCGCCTCGGCCCGCCCGGATGTCACCGTCCCGCCGGCCGAGACGGGCCTGTTCCGGCAAGATTCAAGGAGAATTGTATTGAAGCCTTAGGCTTAGCGGATTTTTAAGCCGCGGGGGTTACGGTTAGGGCGTGAGTTCAGTGGTTGAGAGTTTGTGAGTACGCCATGACAGAACCCCATCGCCCGAGGGTAAAATACGTCATCGGGCCGGACGGCAGTCCGTTGACGATCGCGGATCTGCCTGCACCCGGCACCAAACGCTGGGTCATCCGCCGCAAGGCCGAAGTCGTCGCCGCTGTTCGTGGTGGACTTCTCTCCCTTGAGGAGGCCTGCAGCCGTTATACCCTGACGGTCGACGAATTCCTCTCCTGGCAGTTTTCCATCGACCAGCACGGTCTGGCGGGTCTTCGCACCACCCGCATCCAGCAATATCGCCAGTAAGCGATCCGGAAATCTGCGGTGTTTGACGAAAATCTGCCTCGCTTTGCGAGGCCGTTTTTCTTCATGATGCACTTTTGTCCGACCTCTTAACCTTCGTTAACCATATCGAAACCATCACCTAGGCAATAATTGCCCACTCGGCCTTTCCAGTGAAAGCGGCCGAAGCTGTGGGGCGGTTGCTTGCAAGGGCTTGCGGACTTTCTGAAGAGTATCGGCGCCGCCCGGTTCGGGGCGATGATCGCGGTCACCGCCGCGCTCATCGGCTTCTTCGCCTTCGTCATCATGCGCGTCACCACGCCGCAGATGACGACCCTGTTCACGGACCTGTCCGTCGAAGATTCCTCGAGCATCATCAAGGACCTGGAACGCCAGGGCATCCAGTTCGAGATCCGCAACGAGGGCTCCATCATCATGGTGCCCAAGGACAAGGTCACGCGTCTGCGGATGAAGCTCGCCGAGGGCGGGCTGCCCAAGGGCGGCGGCGTCGGCTACGAGGTGTTCGACAAGTCGGACGCGCTCGGCACCACCTCCTTCGTCCAGAACATCAATCATCTGCGCGCGCTCGAGGGCGAGCTCGCCCGCACCATCCGCGCCATCGACCGCATCCAGGCCGCCCGCGTCCACCTGGTGCTGCCCGAGCGCCCGCTGTTCGCGCGCGAGGCGCCGGAGCCGTCGGCCTCGATCGTGGTGCGCGTCCGCGGCGCGCTGGAGGCGCCGCAGATCCGCGCCATCCGCCACCTCGTCGCCTCCGCCGTCAACGGGCTGAAGCCGCAGCGGGTCTCGATCGTCGACGAGGCCGGCCAGTTGCTCGCCGACGGCGCCGCGACCGACCCGGAGCAGGCGGTCGGCGAGGAGCGCCGCATCGCCTTCGAGAAGCGGATGCGCAAGCAGGTCGAGGACATCGTGTCCTCCGTGGTCGGATCCGGCCGCGCCCGCGTGCAGCTCGCCGCCGATTTCGACTTCAACAAGGTCACCCAGACCTCGGACAAGTTCGACCCCGAGGGCCGCGTGCTGCGCTCGAGCCAGACCCGCGAAGAGCAGAGCATGACCGCCGACAACAACGGCCAGGTCACCGTCAACAACGAACTGCCCGGCAACCAGCAGAACAACGGCGCCACGGCCAAGGATCAGAGCAAGAAGTCCGAAGAAACCAACAATTACGAGATCTCCCGCACCACCAAGACCGAGGTGACCGAGGCCGGCCGGGTCAACCGCATCTCGGTCGCGGTGCTGGTCGACGGCATCTACAGCAAGAACGAAAAGGGCGAGCTCGCCTACCAGGACCGCACCAAGGATCAGCTCGACCGCATCGCCGCCCTGGTGCGCTCGGCGATCGGCTTCGACCAGAAGCGCGGCGACCAGGTCGAGGTCGTCAATCTGCGCTTCGCCGACGCCCCCTCCACCGCTCCGATCGGCGAGCCCTCAGGCTTTCTCGGCATGCTCCAGTTCACCAAGGACGACGTCATGTACTTCGTCGAGCTCGGCGTGATGATGCTGCTCGGCCTCGTCGTGCTGTTCCTGGTGATCCGCCCGCTGGTCAAGCGCATCCTCGCCTCCGACGAGGTCGCTGCCGCGATCTCCGGCGTGCTGACCGGCCCCGCCGCTTCGGAAGAGACGCCGTCCGCCAGCCAGCCGCTGCTGCCGAGCGGCGCCGCCAGCGCGATCGACGTCGCCACCGTCCAGGGC
>NZ_JAEMSD010000388.1:3798-6550 GCF_016462955.1 Bradyrhizobium sp.
GGGCCAGGTCCATGCCCAGTCCGTTCATCGCGTCGGCGAGCTCGCCGAACGCAACCCCAACGAAACAGTCGCGATCATCCGTCAGTGGCTGACCGAGCCTGCGAAGTAACGAGCAACTCCGCCAAGCAACTCCGCCAAGCGAATCAAGAAGTGATCTGAAATGGCCGCCTCCATCCAAAACGCCAACTCCAACGACATCACCAGCGTGATCTCCACGCTGGGCCAGCGCGCCGGCAGCCGCGTGGGCAAGTCCGAAGCGCTGGCCGGGCCCAAGCGCGCTGCGATCCTGATGTTGGCGCTGGGCGAGCAATATGGCGGCAAGATCTGGGGCCTGCTCGACGACGACGAGGTGCGCCAGCTCTCGCTGGAGATGTCGACGCTCGGCACCGTCGAGGTCGAGACCGTCGAGGACATGCTGCTCGAATTCGTCTCGCGCATGTCGGCTTCGGGGGCGCTGATGGGCAATTTCGACGCCACCGAGCGGCTGCTGCAGCAATACCTGCCGCCGGAGCGGGTCAACGGCATCATGGACGAGATCCGCGGCCCGGCGGGACGCAACATGTGGGAAAAGCTCTCCAACGTGCAGGAAGAGGTGCTCGCAAACTATCTCAAGAACGAATACCCGCAGACCATCGCCGTGGTGCTGTCGAAGCTGAAATCGGAGCACGCCGCCCGCGTGCTCGGCATCCTGCCGGAGGAGCTCGCGCTCGACGTCGTCAACCGCATGCTGAAGATGGAGGCGGTGCAGAAGGAGGTGATCGAGAGCGTGGAGAAGACGCTGCGCACCGAATTCATGTCCAACCTGTCGCAGACCCGCCGCCGCGACGCCCACGAAGTGATGGCGGAAATCTTCAACAACTTCGACCGCCAGACCGAAACCCGCTTCATCACCTCGCTGGAAGAGGACAACCGCGAATCGGCCGAGCGCATCAAGGCGCTGATGTTCACCTTCGACGACCTGGTCAAGCTCGACGCCGGATCGGCCCAGACGCTGATGCGCCATGTCGACAAGGACAAGCTGGGCATCGCGCTCAAGGGCGCCAACGAGACCGTGCGCGACTTCTTCATGGGCAACATGTCGAGCCGCGCCGCCAAGATGCTGCTGGACGTCATGGCCGCGGCGGGCCCGGTGCGCCTGCGCGACGTCGACGAGGCCCAGGCGCTGCTGGTCAATCTCGCCAAGGATCTCGCCGCCAAGGGCGAGATCATGCTGACCAAGAACCGCGCCGACGACGAGCTGGTGTACTGATGGCCGCTCCGGCAAAATTCCTGTTCGATACCGACTTCGCGGCGCCGGAGCGGTCGACGCGCGAGAAGGCCGCGACCGCGGCCGAGATCGCCCAGAAGGTCGCGGAAGCCGAGGCTCGCGCCTACCAGGACGGATTTGCCGCCGGCCAGCGCGAGGCCAAGGCCGAAAGCGACCGCCGCATTGCGCTTGCCATGGAAGAGATCAACATCGCGATCCGGGGCGTCGCCTCCGGCATCGGCAACATCGAGACCCGGATGGAGACCGAGGCGGTCGAGGTCGCGGTCGCAGTGGCGAAGAAGCTGTGCGCCGACCTCGTCGCCGCCGAGCCGCTCGGCGAGGTCGTCGCGCTGGTCAAGGACTGCTTCTCGCATCTGGTCGCAACGCCGCATCTCGTCGTCCGCGTCAACGATGCGCTCTACGAGGCCGCGCGCGAGAAGATCGAGCGGCTGGCCAGGCAGAGCGGCTTCGAGGGCCGGCTGGTGATCCTGGCTGAGCCGGAGATTGCCACCGGCGACTGCCGGATCGAATGGGCCGATGGCGGCGTCGTGCTGGAGCGCGGCGCCATCGCCGCCAAGATCGACGAAATGGTCGGACGCTACATCGCGTCCCGCAGGGGGAATTAAGCCATGAGCGACACTGACGGACAGGTCCCGCTGCCCGATCTCAACGGCCCGATGCCGCCCACCGGCACCGACGTCGGCTACAACGAGGACGAATACGCGGCGCGTGCCGCGGCCGATCTCGAAGCGGTATTCGACGTTCCCGTGCAGGTCTCGGCCGTGCTCGGCCGCTCCAAGATGGATGTCGGCGAGCTCCTCAAGCTCGGGCCCGGCACCGTGCTCGAGCTCGACCGCCGCGTCGGCGAAGCCATCGACATCTACGTCAACAACAAGCTGGTCGCCCGCGGCGAGGTCGTCCTGGTCGAGGACAAGCTCGGCGTCACCATGACGGAAATCATCAAGGCCGAACGCGGCTGACACGACAACGCAAGGACATGACGCGCGGCAGCGCGAACAGACGGACAGGAGACTGACATGCGGCTTCTCATCGTTGGCACATTGAAGGGCCAGCTCACCACCGCCACCAAGATCGCGATGGAGAACGGCGCCACCGTGACCCATGCCGAGGATCACGAGCAGGCGATGCGCGTGCTGCGCGGCGGCAAGGGCGCCGACCTCCTGCTGGTCGACGTCGCCCTCGACATCCGCGACCTCGTGCTGCGGCTGGAGGCCGAGCACATCCACGCCCCGATCGTCGCCTGCGGCATCACCAACGACGCCCGCGCCGCGGTCGCCGCGATCCATGCCGGCGCCAAGGAATACATCCCGCTGCCGCCGGATCCGGAACTGATCGCTGCGGTGCTCGCCGCCGTCGCCAACGATTCCCGCGAGCTGGTCTATCGCGACGACGCGATGGCCAGGGTGATCAAGCTGGCCCAGCAGATCGCCGGCTCCGACGCCTCGGTGATGATCACCGGCGAATCCGGCACCGGCAAGGAAGTGC
>NZ_JAEMSD010000838.1 GCF_016462955.1 Bradyrhizobium sp.
GGCATTAACCCTATGCACCTTAGGGTCGTGCCGGACTCCGCCCGGGCGGGGGGTCGGGTGTTGAAAATGGCGTTGGCGAACAAAAAGTTTCTTCCGGCCGCCGAGGAGCGTCGGCGCTTCCAGCGGGTGAAGGTGCACCTGCTCGGCCGCTACATGCTGCCGGACCGCCGCGAATTTCCCTGCCAGGTGATCAACATGTCGCCGGGCGGCCTCGCTTTGCTCGCCCCGGGCATCGGCAATGTCGGCGACCGCGTGGTCGCCTATCTCGACCATATCGGCCGCGTCGAGGGCAAGATCACCCGCATCATCGACAACGGCTTTGCCATGACGATCGGGGCGACGCCGAGGAAGCGCGACAAGCTCGCGGCCCAGCTGACCTGGCTCGCCAACCGCGACATCCTCAATTTGCCGGAGGACCGCCGTCACGACCGTATCGTGCCACGCAACCCGATCGCAGTGCTGACGCTCGAGGACGGCACCAAGATGACCTGCCGCATCATCGACCTCTCGCTGTCCGGCGCTGCGATCGCCGCGGAAAACCGCCCGCCGCTGAGATCGACCGTTTTCCTCGGCCGGGTCCAGGGTCGCGTGGTCCGAAACCTCGAAGACGGCTTCGCGTTGGAATTCCTGCACGCGCAGCCGATCGAGACTCTCGAAGAGAGCGTTACCGCGCGGTAAAGCGCAAGGACGCGAAAACGCCGGGATTTCCAGCGCCGAAGGCGGCCTCCGTGACGCGGACGCCGCCTTTGTCATGTCGCCCAGGCTCTCCGGCGCGGGTTAACGCGCGGCCCTTTTGTGGATGAAATGGCGGTTCCGCCAGCCTTTGCGCGTTAATCGATAAAACTTGAATCAATTGCAGTCGTTTCAAATTTTACGAGAATTCGATTCAAGTATAGATCGAATTCGCCGCAGCTTTTACTCGTATTCGTCTCGATTTGACTTGGCTGACTTAGCGGCCGCTCAAAAGCTCCGTGCGAAATGTGGTCCCAACAAGAAACGGGGGCCGCAATGTTTGACTTCAGGGGACAGGGGAAGAAGCTGGCGATTGTCGCCATGCTCTTCGGGATCAGCGCGGCAGCGCAGGCCGGCGAAAGCCGTCTGCTCTACGCGAGCCTCGGCGACACCACGCGTGCGCCGATCGGCTGGGTCGAGTTCTGCGCGGACAATGCTGCTCAGTGCCAGGGCACGCCGATGCAGCCGCGCGACATCGTGATGTCGCAGGCCGCCTGGCGCGACCTCGTCAAGGTCAATCGCTGGGTCAACGAGACCGTCAAGCCTTTGACTGACCAGGAGCACTGGGGCGTGATCGAGAAGTGGTCGCTGCCGTCCGACGGCTACGGCGACTGTGAAGACTACGTGCTGTTGAAGCGCAAGATGTTGATGGATGCCGGCTGGCCGCGCCAGGCCCTGCTCATCACCGTCGTGCGCGACAAGAAGGGCGAAGGGCATGCGGTGCTGACGGTGAAGACCGACAAGGGCGAGTTCGTTCTCGACAATCAGAACGAGAACGTCCTGGCCTGGACGGAGACCGGCTACCGCTTCGTCAAGCGCCAGTCGCAGAGCGATCCCAATGTCTGGGTCTCGCTCGGCGATACCAAGCCGGCGGTCTCCACCGCCAGTGCAAGAGATTGAGGCGAGACAACAGGACCCGCGACCCGGTCACATCCCCACCCCTCCCCGTCCCAGACCGGATCGTGCGCGGCCAGCCTCCCCCCAAAGGCTGGCCGCAACTTTTTTGGGGTGCAGGATCGCGGCAGACACCAGCGCGTTCCAGA
>NZ_JAEMSD010000389.1 GCF_016462955.1 Bradyrhizobium sp.
TCGCCGATCTATACGCCGGCAAGCTCGTCGCGGCGCTCGACCGGCAGCATCCGCGTGACCTCTTCGATGTCCGCGATCTGCTCGCCAACGAAGGCATCACAGACGATCTCCGCAAGGCGTTCATCGTCTACCTCATCAGCCATGACAGGCCGATTTCCGAGGTCGTGGTTCCTCGTCGCAAGGACATCCAGCACGAATTCACGCACGGCTTCGAGGGCATGACCGCCGACGAAGTAACCTTGGACGAGTTGCTCGAAGCTCGGGAGACGCTAATCGCCGAAATCGCCGGAAAAATGCCACAAGCGCACAAGGATTTCCTCATGAGATTCAAGCGCGGCGAGCCGGATTGGAGCCTGCTGGGCGTCCCTGGCGCGGCGGACCTGCCGGCGGTGCGCTGGAAGCAGATCAATCTGGACAAACTTCCTTCCGCGCAACGGGCGAAGCTCGTCGCGCAACTCGAGGAAGTCTTGCGCAATGCCTGAGGTCGGACGAGGGGATCTCCGTCGAGCGCGCGCGGGCCGACTTGTTCAGACGACATCTCCAGGGAGTGCGCCAGCTTGCGGGCTTTAGCTCAGCCGCCTATCCCTAGCCTGACCTCGACTGTCTCGTTGCCTGCATAAATTTTCTGAATCGTTGGCGCGGATCGATTCATTTATTTAATTGGACGCTCGATTCGGTAATTGCGATTCTGGCGCATGTCCGAACTCACCGTGCAATATCTCGTGCTCGAGCGTCGCGATCCGGCCCGTAACATGGCGCGGTTCTATGTGCTCACGATCGAGCCGACGCTCTTTGGCGATACCGCATTGGTGCGTGAATGGGGCCGTCTCGGTGGGCGCGGTCGACGGCGGCTCGATCTATTCGATGGTCAGGTGCAGGCCGTCGAGGCTCTTGAGTCCTGGCTCAGGCGCAAAACCCGCCGTGGTTACGTCCAGCGGCACTTTCCGTGCCTGGAGCCAGCATGCGACACGCTGCAAGCTGCCCGATCTGGACAAAATGCTAGTGCAAGTATATCAAAGTAATCCTAAGTCCTCTGCGGCCACATTCCAAGAGTTGCAAAAGTATTCCATAATCAATATTATGCGAATCACGGATGTAGACGCTCATTAGAAAGGTCACCATCCTCCCCATTAGCACTACTTTGGCAGAATGTGTTTTCGCCAGTGTTTTTCAAGGATAGGATGAGATCGACGATGGCGTGACGTATGGCGGGCTGGTTGGTTGAGGCGGAGGACCGTTGATTCTTTTTTTCCGCTCCGCGTGTGCGAGGCGACAATGTTGCAGGAAGGCGTAGGCAATCATTGTCATCAGCGCGTGGCGATGAAGACCCTGCCAAGATCGCCCTTCGAAGTGATCAAGTCCAAGCTCCTCCTTCAACTGCTGATGGGCCTGCTCACAAATCCATCTTGCCTTTGATGGTGGCGGCCAGTGTGCGCATATCCGTCGCCGCAGGAAGATTGGCAAGATAGTATTTCTTCTCCCCTGAGGCACGTTGCTCGCCAATGAGCCAGGCTTCGTCGCCCGGGAGATGCTGCTGACCCTTATCCCAAATCCGCTGAGGAGGGCCGTCGGCGGCGCGGACACGGAGAGCTGCAAATCGAGCTCGTTCCGCTGCGCCAACTCACGGTTTTCCATTTGGCGCTGGCCAGCATTTGTTCTGCCGCAATCGATAAGATATCGGGTACGTGGTGCTTTCGTGGTTTCCCGCGGACTTTGGTAAGCGGCCAAATGAGCTTCACATCGACCGGATACACTTTCAGGTGCCGGGGGATACCGACAGCCCACGCGAGCCCGCGCTCTGTTAGCCCTTGTCGAAACGGTGCGCTGAGCCCGTATCCTGCATCCGCCAGCACACATCCAAAGCGCACGTTGGCTGCCATCGCGCGGTCAATCTCGGCCAAAGCAATCTCCTGGCGTTCGGTGTTCGACTGGCACGCGAGCGCGTTTCAAACGAGACACGTCGTTTGTCCAACTGTCAGGCAGAAACAGACGTAACGCGACCATCACTGGCACTTCGCCGCGCGCAAGCGTCAAAGACACCAGCGTTTGGCAATTTGCCGTTTTGCCGAGAGCCGACGCGTATTGAGCAGCAACACCAACCGAGCGTTCACCCTTCTTCGGCAGTGAGGTGTCATCAATAACCCGCACCGCATCCCTGCCGCCGACAAGTCGGTCCGCCTGATTGAGCAGCTCTGTCTCCAGCGGCGTCGCCTCCCAGACACCTCCGCAATGAAATGGTGCAACTAATCGTAGTTGCCCGTGGCAAGGCGCTCTGCCATTGGCTGAACGCTCTTGCGATCGCCAGGACCAATCAATCCCGCGACATACAGAGGACACATCCGCTGCCGGGTCTTATGACCCAGCCGGTCCAAGAAACGGCATCAGCCAGCGTTCGAGTTCGTCTTCCCATCCCGCCATGGTCAGCCCTTCAAGAGCTGACCACCCATGATCATTGAAAAATCGATTCGGGAATCCTATAAAACGCGACAAAATCAACATTCTGCCAAAGTAGTGCTAGAGATGTCACGATCGGACTTGTCTAAGGCATGGGCCTGGGGGTTTTGAGTGATGACGGTGCTGTCGATGAGCCGGGCTGAGATCGACCGGGTGCATGTGTTGCGGGATGTTGTGGCGGAACGGATACATTGCGAGAGGCAGCGCAACTGCTTCGGCTCACATCGCGGCAGGCACTCCGGCTGACGCTTGCTGCAGAGAAGCGGGCGGAGCGGCATGGCTTGCATTTCGGCGTTGAGACGGTGCGGCGCTGGATGCTGGTGGACGGGATTTAGAAGGACCGCCGGCAGCGGTTGAAGCCGGTGCACCAGCCGCGGCATCGCCGCGATTGCGTTGGCGAGTTGGTCCAGATCGACGGCTCCGAACACTGGTGGTTTGAGAACCGCGGCCCGCAATGCACCCTGCTCGTCTTCATCGACGACGCCACCAGCCGATTGATGCATCTGCAATTTGTCGAGACGGAGTCGACCTTTGACTACTTACGGCGACGACCGCCTATCTGAAGCGCTACGGCAGCCCATTGCGTTCTACTCAGACAAGCACGCAACGTTCCGGGTCAACAAGGTCGGCGCCACCGGCGGCGACGGGATGACGCAGTTCGGCCGCGCGCTGCACGAGCTCAACATCGATATCATTTGTGCCAATGTCCCACAGGCCAAGGGGCGCGTGGAACGAGCCAACGGCACACTGCAGGACCGCCTGGTCAAGGAGATGCGGCTGGCCGGAATCTCGACCATCGAGGCCGGCAACGCGTTCCTGCCGGCGTTCATGGCGGACTATAATCGCCGTTTTGCCAAGGAGCCGTTCAACGACAAGGATCTTCACCGGCCCTTGGCTGCGCACGACAACATCGACGATGCCTTTGCCTGGAAGGAACTCCGGCGGCGGCGAATGCCAACGTGTGGAGCTGGAAGCTCGCCTGGCGCGGCAGTTCTCCCAGACCGTCTCGATTACCTTCCACTGGCGCGGCACCACTTCCAGCGTCCGCGTGACGTCTTCCCCGAGCTTGCGCAGACGGTTGCTGCCGCAGCATCACAAGCTGTCGGCGGATCAATCACCACCCGTTCCCGTGGCAGATGCTCAGGGAAGGTCTGACGCTCGGGGCGCTTACGTGTAAATCCGCGCACCGTCGTCATCTTGGCCACGGCCCGCTCGGCCGCAAGCTCGTCCTCGGTGGCGTTTGCTTCCAGCTCTTCGAACGTCAGCGCCAACTGCTCGATCAGGCGCGAAGAACGCTCCGCCCGTTGCCCATAGATCTGATGCTTTAGCTTGGCGATCTGCAGCTTCTGCTGTGCGATCAGCGCCTCGTCTTCCGACGCTTTCGCACGAGCGACAGCGAGCTCGGCAGCTACTTCCAAACCCCTCGCGCGCTCGGCTGCCAGCGCCGCCTTCGGGGCGGTAACGTCGCCCGGAGCAGCGTCGCGATCGGCATCCATGCGACGCAGTGAATCACAGATTGGACGCGCTAGGACTCTTGAGGGTTCTGTGAGGTCGCCGGGCAAAGGCCAGCCGCGCGCTCTGTCGTAGCCTGCGACCTCATAGAAGCCGGATTGAACGAAGCCGCGGAGTTGTGGGCGCTATGGGGATAGTGCAGCCAGTGCGGCTGCCGAGAAGGCGCGCCTGTGGTCGCCGCGCGTCGGCGAGTCAGTGATCGGATGTGAGGGGCCCGATTGATCGGGCCAAGGGCGCGAGCAAGGGGCTCTGCAAAGCGCAAGTGCATCAAACGACTGGTCGCATCATCGATGAAGACGAGCAGGGTGCAATGTGGGCCGCGATCCTCGAACCACCAGTGTTCAGAGCCGTCGATCTGAATCAACTCGCCCACACAGTCGCGACGATGCCGTGGTGCGTGTTCCAGCCGATCGTGATCACCGATTCCAGGCGATCGTGATCGCTATTTCCAGCGATCGCGATCAGGGGCAATCAGGAGGCGCGCACCGCTGACAGTCTGCAACCCGGGTAGCTTGGGTCTTTTGCCTAACCGCAGAGGATCGAGATGCCGACCGAGAGACTGTCCATGCGCCACATTCGCGAAGTTCTACGCCTGCACTACAGCGTCGGCATGTCGCAACGCGCCGTTGCCCGCAGCCTCGGCCTGGCCCAGGGCACGGTCAGCAAATACGTGAACCAAGCCCGCCGCGCTGACCTGACCTGGCCGTTGCCGCCGGAGCTCGATGACGACGTCCGGCTCGAGAATCGCCTGTTTCCGCCGCCGTCCGATCGGCCCAGCGACGAGCGTCCGCATCCGGACTGGGCGCTTGTGCATCGCGAGCTGCGGCGCCCGAACGTCACGCTGATGCTCTTGTGAGAGGAGTATTGCGACGCAAACTCCGACAGCTTCAGCTATGCGTGGTTGCGAACGCTACAGGGAATGGGCCGGCCGTCTCAAGCCAACCCTGCGCCAGGTTCATGTCGCCGGCGAGAAGCTGTTCGTCGACTATTCCGGCCACACCATGGAGGTGGTTGACGGGCTCACCGGTGAGGTGCGCAGCGCGCAGATCTTCGTCGCCGTGCTCGGCGCCTCGAACTACACCTACGCCGAGGCCAGTCTCAGCCAGGGCCTGCCGGGCTGGATCGCCTCGCACGTTCGGGTATTTGCCTATTTCGGCGGCGTGGCCCGGCAGACGGTGAGCGACAATCTCAAGGCCGGCGTCACCCGGGCCTGCTTTCACGAGCCGATGGTCAACCGGACCTATGCCGATCTCGCCCGCCATTACCGCACCGCTATCGTACCGGCACGGCCGTATCGGCGGCGCGACAAAGCCAAGGTCGAAGTCGGGGTCCAAATCGTCGGGCGATGGATTCTGGCGCGCCTGCGCAACCGCCGCTTCTTCTCGCTTGCCGCCCTCAACGAGGCGATCCACGCGCTGCTCGTCGATCTCAACAATCGACCGCTCCGGAGCTGGGGACGAAGCCGGCGCGACCTGTTCGAAGAGCTCGATCGCCCGGCGCTTACCCCCTTGCCAGATGAACCGTACGAGTATGCCGAGTGGAAGCGCTGCCGGGTCAACCTCGATTATCACGTTGAGATCGCCAAACATTACTACAGCGTCCCTCACAGCCTCGTACATCAGGAGGTCGAGGCTCGGATCACCCAAAAGACCGTCGAGATATTCCTCCATGGCAAGCGCGTGGCCTCGCATCTGCGCAGCACCTTACCGCATCGCCCGACCACGATTTCCGAGCATATGCCGAGCTCGCATCGCCGCTATCGCGACTGGACCCATGAGCGTATTCGTTCCGAAGCCGCCAAGGTCGGCCCCGACGCCGACACCCTGATCGATGTCATCCTGCGGTCGCGGCCGCATCCGGAACAGGGCTTCCGCTCGGCTATCGGCATTCTCGGGCTGGTCAAGCGCTACGGCCAGGAACGCGTCGACGCCGCCTGCGCCCGGGCCCTCCTGCTCAACGCCCGTTCGTACAAATCGGTCGCCGCCATCCTCAAGAACGGCACCGACAGAACCGCGCCTCCCGCCGAGGAGGCGCCCATCCTCTTCCACGCCAACATCCGTGGCCGCAGTTACTACAATTGATCAGGAGAGATCAGCATGCTTATTCATCCCACCGTCGATCGCTTGCGCTCCCTCGGCCTCGCCGCCATGGCCGATACCCTCGCCGAACTGCAGAACAACCCAGAGGCGGCCGGGATGCCGCACGCCCATTGGCTCGGCCTCCTCGTCGATCGCGAGGTCACCGCCCGCGACAACCGCCGCCTCACGCGCCGCTTGACCAGTGCCAAGCTCCGTCAAGTCGCCGCCATCGAGAACGTCGACTATCGCACCGCTCGCGGCCTTGACCGTTCGCTCTTCCAAACCCTCGCCACCTGCCAATGGGTCCGTGAGGCCAACCACCTGGTCATCGTCGGCCCAACCGGCACCGGCAAGTCCTGGCTTGCCTGTGCGCTCGGCAACAAGGCCTGCCGCGACGGCTTCTCCGTCCTTTACAAGCGAACATCCCGCCTGTTCGCCGATCTCGCCCAGGCGCGCGGCGAAGGCCGTCTGGCGCGCCTGATCGCCGCCCTGGAA
>NZ_JAEMSD010000839.1:0-1042 GCF_016462955.1 Bradyrhizobium sp.
GACCGCAGCCGCAACCACGGGGCCTGCCCACGGTCCGCGGCCGGCTTCGTCGACCCCGGCAACCGGGTATTCGCCGCTGGCGATCGCACGCGCCTCGACATCGAATGTCGGAACAACCTTGGGGCGGACCAGTGATGTGGAGCGAGCGCTTCTTTTCATGGCCAAGCGCTAACCGAGAGCCGGCGCCGTTGTCAAAGACCCAGCATTTTTATCCAGCATCAGAGCAAGCTCAACTGCTGACCGGCACGCCCTGGGGGCCGGAACAGATCGGTGCGAAGCGGCTTTCGCTCCCGATCGAAGCCAAGCCGCTGCAAGGCGAGCCGGAACCTCGTCGCGATTTGCTGTGCGTACGGCCCCGAGCCCTTTTGCCTGAGGCCGAATTGCGCGGTGTAGTCCCGTCCTCCATGCATCGATTGCAGGAGATGCAGCACGCGCTCGGCCCGGTCGGGATAGTCGGTCATCAGCCACTCGCGGAAGATGTCCTTCAGCTCGAGGGGCAGCCGCAGCATCACGTAGCCCGCACTGCAAGCCCCGGCGTCTCTCGCGGCTTTTAGGACGTTTTCGATCTCGTGGTCGTTCAGCCCGGGAACGATCGGCGCGACCATCACCTGTGTCGGAATGCCCGCCGCCGCCAATTCTTTGACGGCCGCCAGGCGCTTCGAGGGCGTGGCCGCGCGCGGTTCCATGCTGCGCGCGAGTTGACGGTCGAGTGTCGTGACGGACAGCGCGAACTTCACCAGACCGTCGCGCGCCATGCGCGAGAGGATGTCGATGTCCCGCACCACCAGCGCGGACTTCGTGACGATGCCCACGGGATGCCGCGCGGCTGCCAGAACCTCGAGCACGCTGCGCGTGATACGATGTTGTCGCTCGATCAGCTGATAGGGATCGGTCACCGTCCCGAGCGCGATCGTCTTGGGCACATAGCGCCGGCTCGAGAGCTCTTTTGTCAACGTCTCCGCCGCGTTCGTCTTGGCGTAGAGCTCAGTCTCAAAATCGAGACCCGGTGAATGCCCGAGATATGCGTGGCTCGGGCGCGCGT
>NZ_JAEMSD010000839.1:1052-1772 GCF_016462955.1 Bradyrhizobium sp.
GTATGGATTGATCGACTGATCGAAGCTGATGTCCGGCCTGTCGTTGTGCGCGATGATGCTGCGTGCGATCTCGCGGCGCACGCGCGTGATGAACGGACGGCTGTCGGCAAGCCCATCCCAGCCGTCGTCGAAAGTTTCGCGTCGCTCGGCTTCGTAGCGGCCGGAAGCGTTGGACCTGGTCCCTCGGCCTCGCCGCAGATCAGCCTCGACTGCAATCGCGATATGGCGGCCGGCGATTTGTGGACCGTCGATCCCGGGTCGGTTCGCATCTTCCATGGTCCTTCACCTCTGCCCCGTCCGCAACGCAACTGAAGGTCATGTAACACACCAAAGAGAACATTAATAGAACAAAAAAAGAAAGTTATATTGACCATGTGAAAGCGAGGGGCTATCGAGGCTGGCGCTACGATCGGCACCGCATTATCTGTCCAGTCCATGATCACCGTCGTCATCCCCACCCTGAATGCCGAGACATCGCTTGCAGCGACGCTGACGTCGCTCGTGCCGGGCGCGGTCGACGGTGTGATCCGGCAGGTCGTCATCGTGGACGGCGGTTCGAGCGATCGCACATTGCGGATCGCGGAGGACTCCGGCGCCGATATCGTGCGTTCGGAGCCTGGCCGTGGCCGCCAGTTACAAGCTGGCGCTGCAGCGGCGCGCTTTCCGTGGTTGTTGTTCATTCATGCGGACACCGTGCTGGATACGGGGTGGGAGCGCGAG
>NZ_JAEMSD010000840.1 GCF_016462955.1 Bradyrhizobium sp.
GCAGATCAGCGACTTGTTGCGGTGAACCGGACCATCGCCGGTGTTGGCGAGCAGGCAGATCCAGTCGGCCTGGGTGCCGTTGGTGATCCACATCTTGCCGCCGTCGATGACGTAATCGTCGCCGTCGGAGCGCGCACTCGTCTTGATCGAGGCGACATCCGAGCCTGCGCCCGGCTCGGAGACGCCGATACAGGCGACGTAATCGCCCGAGATCGACGGCGCCAGGAATTCGCGCCTCACCTCATCGGAGCCGAACCGCGCCAGCGCCGGCGTCGCCATGTCGGTCTGCACCCCGATCGCCATCGGCACGCCGCCGCAGGTGATGGCCCCCAGCTCCTCGGCCATCATCAGCGCGTAGGAATAGTCGAGACCCGAGCCGCCGAATTCGGTGGGCTTGTTCAGGCCGAGGAAGCCGAGGCTCCCCATCTTCTTGAACAGCTCGTGGGCCGGGAAGATGTCGGCCTTCTCCCATTCATCGACATGAGGATTGATCTCATTGGCGATGAATTTCTGCAGGGAGCGGCGGATGTCGTCGTGGTCGGCGGTGAATAGCATTTCGTCCTCTCGTCATTCCGGGGCGCGCGCAGCGCGAGCCCGGAATCCATTTCTCCAAGGTGTCTGCGGCCCGATGGATTCCGGGCTCGCTCCGCTGCGCTTCGCGCCCCGGAATGACAGCCGTAGTCACAACCCCATCTGCCTCGAAGCCAGATCCTTCATGATCTCCTCGGTGCCGCCGCCGATGGCGTTGACCTTGACTTCGCGATAGATGCGTTCGGCCTTGATGCCGCGCATGAAGCCGGCGCCGCCGAAGATCTGCACGGCCTCGGAGGCGCAGAACGCCATGGTCTGCGTCGCCTGGTTCTTCATCATGCAGATTTCCGCGACCGGGCTTTCGCCCTGCTCAAGGCGCCAGGCCAACATCTCCAGCATTGCTTGCGAAGCCGCGACCTTCTGCGCCATGTCGACGATCTTGTGCCTGATGACCTGGTGCTGGGCAAGCGGCTTGCCGAAGGTCTTGCGCTCCCTGGCGTAGGCGACCGCCTCGTCGAGACAGACCCGGGCGAAGGCAGTGCAGCTTGCCGCCATGCCCATGCGCTCACTGTTGAAGTTCTGCATGATGATTTTGAAGCCCTGCCCCTCCTCGCCGATCAGGTTTTCGACCGGCACGCGGCATTCGTCGAAATGCAGCGTCGCGGTGTCCGAGGCCCACCAGCCCATCTTCTTCAGCTTGGTCCGCGACAGGCCGGGCGTGTTGCCTTCGATCAGGAGCAGGCTGACGCCACCGGCGCCCTCGGCGCCGGTACGCACGGCGACGGTCAGATAATCGGCGCGCATGCCTGACGTGATGAAGGTTTTCTCGCCGCTCACGACGTAGTGATCGCCGTCGCGCCGCGCGCGGGTGCTCAGGTTCGCGACATCGGAGCCGCCGCCCGGCTCGGTGATCGCGAGCGCGGAGATCTTCTCGCCCGCCAGCACCTGTGGCAGCACACGGGCCTTCACCTCGGGACGCGCGGCTCGCGCGATCGGCGGCGAGCCGATGGTGTGGCTCATCAGGCTGGCGCTGACGCCGCCGGCCCCGGCCCGCGCCAGCTCCTGGCTCGCCACGATCTTCATGAACTGATCCGCCGCGATGCCGCCAAACTCCTCGGGGAATCCCAGTCCCAGAAGACCGATCTCGGCCGCCTTGCGATAGAGCGCGCGCGGGAATTCACCGGCCTCGTCCCAGTCATGGGCGAACGGCGTGATCTCCTTCTCGACGAAACGGCGCAT
>NZ_JAEMSD010000039.1:0-2727 GCF_016462955.1 Bradyrhizobium sp.
GATAACGCTCGCGGGCGTGATCCGCGAGCGTTATCCGGGCCTGCCCGTCGTGCTCACCTCCGGCTACAGCAACGTGCTCGCAGAGAACGCCCATCGCGGCTTCGAACTGATCCAGAAGCCGTATTCGGTGGAGTCGCTGTCGCGTATCCTGCGCAAGGCGATCACGGAGAAGATATCGGTGGCAAGGTGAGTGCGTGCTTCTCACGGGTTGCCGCGTCCCTCGTCATTGCGAGCAATTAGTACCCCGCCCGATCCAACAGACGTGAAGCTACAAGTCGGGAACAAAGCCGGCCTGACGGCAGTTTCTGCCGCGCTTCGCAGCCTCGATCGAGAACCCGATGTCCAGCGAAAATCCCGATCAGGCAAGGCGCGCCGGCCGAGCGCTGGATGCGGCCAATTTCTTCCTTGCCGACGTCCGCGACGGGCTCGGCCCCTACCTCGCCGTCTACCTCCTCACCGAGCAGCGTTGGGACGAGGCGCGCATCGGCCTCGTGATGTCGGTCGCGACCGTCGCCGGCATCGTGGCGCAGACGCCGGCCGGCGCCCTGGTCGATGCGACCCGGGCGAAACGTCTGGTCATGGTGATGGCTGCAATCATGGTGACGCTGGCATCGCTGTCGCTGCCGTTGTTTCCGAGCTTCCTCCCCGTCGCGATCTCGCAAGGCATCGCGCAGGCCGCCGCCGTGGTATTTCCGCCCGCGATCGCCGCGGTCTCGCTCGGCATCTTCGGCCATGCCGCCTTCACCCGCCGGATCGGTCGCAACGAGACCTTCAACCATGCCGGTAATGCGGTCGCGGCCGCGCTGGCCGGCGTCTCCGCCTATTGGTTCGGTCCGACGGTCGTCTTCTTTCTCCTCGCCGCCATGGCGATCGCGAGCCTCCTCCGCATCCTCGCAATTCCCGCCCGCGCCATCGATCATGACCTCGCCCGCGGGCTGCACGATGCGACGACGGATGCGCAGCGGGACACGCCGTCGGGCTTCGCCGTGCTCCTCACCTGCCGTCCCCTGCTCGTCTTCGCGATCTGCGTGCTGCTGTTCCACCTCTCCAACGCTGCGATGCTGCCGCTGGTCGGGCAGAAACTGGCGCTGCAGGACAAGAACCTGGGCACCAGCCTGATGTCGGCCTGCATTGTCGCCGCGCAATTGGTGATGGTGCCGTTCGCCATGCTGGTCGGCGCCAGGGCCGACCGTTGGGGCCACAAGCGATTCTTCCTTGCAGCGCTCTTGATCCTCCCGATTCGCGGCGCCCTCTACACGCTCTCCGACAATCCGTTCTGGCTGGTCGGCGTCCAGTTGCTCGACGGCGTCGGCGCCGGAATCTTCGGCGCCATCTTCCCCGTCATCGTCGCCGATCTCATGCGCAACACCGGCCGCTTCAACGTCGCTCAGGGCGCGGTCATCACGGCCCAGAGCATTGGCGCGGCGCTGTCGACGACGCTGGCCGGCTTTGTCGTGGTCGGCGCGGGCTACAGCGCGGCGTTCATCACCCTCGGCGTCGTCGCGGCGATCGGCGCAGCCGTCTGCTTTCTCGCGCTGCCCGAGACTCGGCATCGCCCCTCCGATGACAGCGGCCCCAAGGGGGAGACAGCAGCGGCGACATCCGCTATCGCTGCCGAATGAGCTCACTTCATTCCAAGGACTGACCGTGCCGTCTGACGCCATCTGGGCCTGGAGCATCATCGCCGTCGCGACCGCAGGGGTGATCATCCGGCCATTTCGTCTGCCGGAGGCAATATGGGCCGCGATCGGCGCCGGCGCCCTGGTGCTGCTGGGTCTGCTGCCGTGGCAGGACGCGCTGACGGGAATCGAGAAAGGCGTCGACGTCTATCTGTTCCTGATCGGTATGATGCTGATCGCCGAGCTCGCCCGGCTCGAAGGCTTGTTCGATTATCTCGCCGCGCTCGCGGTGGAATACGCACGCGGCTCGCCGCAGCGGCTGTTCCTGCTGATCTACCTCGTCGGCACGGTCGTGACGGTGCTGCTCTCCAACGATGCCACTGCGATCGTGCTGACGCCCGCCGTCTATGCAGCGACGCGCGCGGCGGGCGCCAAGCCGCTGCCTTATCTGTTCGTATGCGCCTTCATCGCCAATGCCGCGAGCTTCGTGCTGCCGATCTCGAACCCTGCCAATCTCGTCGTGTTCGGCGCCCGCATGCCTCCGCTGGTCGAATGGCTGCGCCTGTTCGCCCTGCCCTCGGCAGCTTCGATCGTGTTGACCTATGTCGTGCTGCGCCTGACCCAGCACCGCGCGCTGAAGGAGGACAGGATTGCGCGCAGCGTGCCGCATCCCAAGCTCGGACGCGGCGGCAGGCTCACGGCCGTCGGCATCGTCGCGATCGGGGTCGTGCTGGTCACCGCGTCCGCGCTGGACCGGCAGCTGGGCCTGCCGACCTTCATCTGCGGCGTGGCGACGGCGGTGATCGTGCTGCTGATCAACCGGCAATCGCCCCTGCCGGTGTTGCGCGGAGTCTCCTGGAGCGTGCTGCCGCTGGTCGGCGGGCTCTTCGTCATGGTGGAATCGCTGGTGAAGACCGGCGTGATCGCGCAGCTCAGCACGCTGCTGCAGCAGGCTGTGGCGCAGTCCGTGCCGAAGGCGGCCTGGAGCGTCGGCCTCGCGACCGCGCTCGCCGACAACATCGCCAACAATCTTCCGGTCGGCCTCGTCGCCGGCTCGGTCGCCGCCAGCGACCACCTGCCGGCGCCCGTCGTCAGCGCCATCCTGATC
>NZ_JAEMSD010000039.1:2737-11295 GCF_016462955.1 Bradyrhizobium sp.
TCCTGATCGGCGTCGATCTCGGCCCCAATCTGTCGGTCACCGGCTCGCTCGCCACCATCCTCTGGCTGGTCGCGCTCCGGCGGGAGAAGATCGAGGTCGGGGCCTGGCCATTTCTCAAGCTCGGCTTGCTTGTGACGCCGCCCGCTTTGATCGCGGCATTGGCTGCGGCCATCAGGTAACGGCCGCCGGACGCGGCCGCCCAGCCATTTGCGGTGCGCCAATGCCGGCAGCGAGCCACGGCTAAAGTTTCCCCGTCGCGAGCGCAGCCAGAATCTCGCGGGACAGGAATATCTCGGCGCGCTCCCAGGCTTCGTCATTGTCGCCGCGGAAGGAATAGAGCTTGTCCATCACGATCTTCCTGGCGTCGATGTCGATCACGGCGACCTTGGCCCATTGCACCAGCGTGCTCGTCTTCTGGATGCCGCCGATGACCTTGAACGCCGCGCCGTCCTGCGCGGACGGAACCAGCCGATAGCGCGGATCGGCACCAATATCCCTTCGAAGGGCAGCCATGAACGCCGCCAGCCGCCGCGCGTGGGCGGCGGTCTGATCGGTTGGTTCGCCCGATGTGTCGCTATAGCTGAAATCGTCCACGGCAACGCCAACGGGGGCCCCGGCAACGACTGGCGAACAAGAGAGGACGAACAGGAGAATGGCAGAGATAATCAGCCGACGGCGGTGCATGAACGAACCTTCCAGGACGGAGTTTTGGCACATCTGGTCGCACGACGAAGGCCATGCAGCTGCGATCATCCCGCCGGATACCGGGAAAATTTCCCGACGTTGCACTGCGGCGAAGCGGGAACGCTTCCCGCACCCTGCGTTCTGCCCTTTAATGCGGGGAGCGACAGCCCCGTTCGCACCAGGTGCCGCCGATGTGGAATCCGAGATTCGATCTCAAGGTCCGTCTGACGCTGCGCGTGGCCGCGATCTCGGCCGCCTGCTTCGCCGCAATCTCCGCCTATTTCCTCGTATCGGCCGATCGTGCTGCGCATGCGCGGATCGACAGTATCGCCGCCATCGTGGCGAAATCGCTGGAGCTGCAACAGGGCAAGGTTCAGTGGGTCGCCAGCCCGCGCGCGGACTTTCCCAACCTCGATCCTGTTTCCGCCTATGTGATGACGCCCGGCCTGTGTCTGGCATTCCGCGGCACCGGCGGCGACAACCTCCAGCGCTTCTGCAGCGGTGCGCCTGCCCCGGCCAACCCGCCGCCGCAAGCCTTCGCCGCGTTCTACCGCAGCCTGTTCAATCCGGAGCGGGAGGCCGCACGCCCGGTCATCGTGCGCGGAACCAGGCTCGGCGAGACCGTGGTCTCGATCGATCCGGCGGTGCAGACGGCGGAGGCCTGGCACGAGGCCGGGCGATTGATGATCGCGCTCGCGATCGCGCTGCCGCTGCTCTGCGCTCTGGTCTATGCCGCACTTGCGCGCGCCCTGCGCCCCACCCGCATGATCGGCGACGGGCTGCAGCGCATCGCCGCCGGCGATCTCAGCACGCGGCTGCCGCCGTTCGACCTCGCCGAGCTCTCCGCCATCCGCGACGTCTTCAACCATCTGGCCGAAAGGCTCGATACGGCACTCGCCGAGCGCAACGATCTGACGCGAAAGCTGATCGCGCTTCAGGACGAAGAGCGCCGCCATCTCGCCCGCGAATTGCACGACGAGTTCGGCCAGTCGCTCGCCGCGATCCGCGCGCTTGCCGCATCCGCCCGCCAGACTGCGGCGCAGGACTGCCCCGATCTGCTGGGAGAGTGCGACAGCATCGCCCGGACTGCGACCGGCATGATGGAGACGCTGCGCGGTGCGCTGTTCCGGCTGCGGCCGCCCGACGTCGACGAGCTCGGCCTGGTCGCGAGCCTCGAAGGCCTGGTGTCGGGGTGGAACGGTCGCAGCCGCGGCCAGCCCCGCTTCGACATCCGGTTCGAAGGCGCCTTCGAAAGCGTGCCGACGTCCGTCAGCGCCAATCTCTACCGTATCGTGCAGGAGGCGCTCACCAATGCGGCCAAGCACGCCGGCGCAACACGGGTCAGCCTGCATCTGACGGCGACCGAAAGCGAGATTGCCCTCGTGGTCGAGGACGACGGCGGCCCTAACGAGGCTTCCGCCAAATCGGGCATGGGCCTGCTCGGCATGCGCGAGCGTGTTGCCGCACTTCGCGGCCACCTGAGTTTCGAGACCAGCCCTCACGGCTCGGCCCTGCGTGTGTTCATTCCGCTCGCGCCCGCCGATCGGCAGGCGCTGGGGCACGCGGCATGAGCGCGGCTGATACGACCATCCTGCTGGTCGACGACCACTCCGTCGTCCGCGAGGGCTATCGCGCCGTGCTGCAGAAACAGCCGGGCCTGCGTGTCATCGCCGAGGCGGGTGATGGCGCGGAAGCCTATCGCCTGTACAAGTCCGAGGCGCCCGACCTTGTCATCATGGACCTCAGCATGCCCGGCATCGGCGGCATCGAGGCCGTCAGGCGCATCAGGCAGTGGGACAAGGCGGCACGGATCCTGGTCTTCACCATGCATGAGAATGCCGGCTTTGCCGTGCAGGCGATCCGCGCCGGCGCGAGGGGTTACGTCACCAAGACCAGTCCGCCCGAGACCCTGGTGCGCGCGGTCAAGGACGTGCTCGCCGGCAAGATCGCCATCAGCCCCGACATCGACCACGAGCTTGCGCTCAGCCGCATCAGCGGCGAAAGCTCGGCCGCCGACGTGCTGACGCCGCGCGAATTCGAGGTGCTGCGGCTGCTGCTCGCCGAGAACACGACGGAGGAGATCGCCGAGACGCTCCATGTCAGCCCGAAGACGGTTGCGAACCTGCATTCCCTGATCAAGGACAAGCTCGGCGTCGGCTCCGACATCGAACTGGTCCGGCTGGCACTTCGACAGGGATTGTTGACGGAGCTCGATCTCGGGCGAGCCTGAGGCAAAGCCGGATCATTCAAGCGCGACATGATCCAGTGATGCGCAATTTTCTCTGAGGGACGGAGAAATCCGCGGAATCAACCGAATGATTTGCAGCACCTCGCCCCATGGTGCCGCTAAATTTAGCACGCGTCCCGCGCCTGATTGGGGACGCGAGGTGCAGCATTTTTGCGACAAGGGCCAGAAAACACCAGGACACGGACGCGGCGAAGCCGATTCTGTTGCGCGCGCATGCGGAACTGAACTAGAAATCCCGTTGCAGTTTCTGGGAATTCATTTCGCAGTCCATGCGTAGATCGATTGTCTTATCGAACCGGTGTCCGTTGGTCCGATGGGATTGGCCGAGCATCAACCGGATTCAGCCACGATGGCTGACCGAAATCTGCCTGCATGTCGCGCTGATCTTCTTCTTTGTCGTCGGATGCACGATCGCCGCCAACGCGCAATGTACCCTGACATCGTCCCCTTCGGCGTTCACGGAGGTGGGGGTGAGCTATTCGCAGGCCAACACGGCCAGCCTTTGTACGACGCCTCTGACCTTTTCTCTGGCAAGCGGGGCGTTGCCGAGCGGCACCACGCTCGACCCATCGACTGGCACGGTATCGGGCACGCCGTCCAGCCAGGGATTTTTCAACTACACCATTCAGGTGACCGACGCAGGCTCTGCCGTTAGCCAGGCCTCAAGCAGCGGTACGATCGCGCCCGTCCTCACCCTCACGGCGACCCCATCCGCAACCGCACAAGTCGGCGTACCCTATTCGCAGACCAATGCCGCCACCGGAGGCACTACGCCCTACAGCTATTCTCTTGCGTCCGGCTCCCTCCCTGGCGGGACTAATCTCGACCCGGCGACCGGTACCGTGTCGGGCACGCCGACCACCCAAGGCGCTTTCAACTACGCCATCCGGGTGACCGGCGCTGGCTCGTCGGCGGCACAGGCCTCCAGCAACGGCACGATTGCGCCGGCCCTCTCCCTGACGGCGAACCCGTCCGCAGCGGCACAGGTCGGCCAAGCCTATTCGCAGACCAACATTGCCAGCGGCGGCACGACGCCCTACGTCTTTTCGCTTGCGTCCGGCTCGCTCCCGGCCGGCACGTCGCTCGACACGTCGAACGGCACCGTATCGGGCACGCCGACCACCCAGGGGCCTTTCAGCTACACGATCAAGGTCACCGATGCCGGCTCGGCGACGGCGCAGACTTCATCTAGCGGCACCATCGCGCCAGGGGCTCTCGCCATCGTGGCGACAGCGTCCATCATCGCGCAGGTCGGTCAGAACTACTCGCAGACCAACGTCGCCAGTGGGGGCAGCACGCCCTATACCTATTCGCTCGCGTCCGGCTCGCTCCCGGCCGGCACGTCACTCGATACCGCGACCGGCACCGTGTCGGGCACGCCGACCACCCAAGGGGCTTTCAGCTATATCATCAGGGTCACCGACGCTGGCGCGGCGAATGCGCAGGCCTCAACCACGGGCACGATCACTCCTGTGACTCTCACCATGACGTCGGCAGCATCCGCCACCACGCAAGTCGGTCAGAGTTATTCGCAGACCAACGTCGCCAGCGGCGGCACCACACCCTACACCTATTCTCTCGGGTCCGGCTCGCTCCCGGCCGGCACGTCCCTCAACCCGTCGACCGGCACCGTGTCGGGCACGCCGACGACCCCGGGTCTTTTCAGCTATACCATCACGGTCACCGACAGCACGACGCCCATTGCGCAGACCGCGACCGCTGCAAGCAGCGGCACGATCGCGACGACGACGACCACGACGTCGTTGCACTCCTCGGTCAATCCGAGCGTGCTCGGCCAGCCAGTGACGTTTACGGCGACCGTCAGCGGCGGCTCGTCGCCGTCCGGCACCGTGACCTTCAGTGATGGCGGCAGCCAGCTCGGCACCGTCAGTTTGGCCGGCATCACCGCGACGTTCACCACGTCGTCGCTTTCCCTGGGCAACCACGCCATCACCGCCAGGTACAATGGCAACGCGAACAACGCGGCCAGCAGCTCGGCCGTCCTGCAGCAATCGGTCGCCATCCCCGCCGACAGCATCAGACTGCGGCAGATGCAGATTCTCGGTACCCAGCAATCTGCGCAGCTCTCCGGTCAGAATATCTCCGGCGCCATCAGCAACGCGATCGACAATGCTTTTAGCGGAAACGTGCAGGCGGTGACGCCGAACGGCAGCGGCTTCACTTACAATTTTGCCGCCGAGGGCCCTGCCGTCCCGCCAGCCGGCGGTTGGCAAGCAGGCGGATCGGCAGCGGACAACCGCGTCAGGGAGTTCATGGCCGCGCCTGACCGCACCACCAGCAATTTGGTCGAGCACGGGTTCTCCGCGCTCGGCTATTCCGGCATCACCAGGGCTCCGCCAAGGACTCCGCCGAGGGCGCCGCCGCCGGACTGGCTGGCGTGGGTCGATGTCCGCGGGATCAGCTTCAGCAATCATGCGCCCGGCACGGACCTCCGCGGCGATCAGCTCAACGTCACGGCAGGCCTCACGCGCAGATTGGGGCCGGACCTCGTCATCGGCGGATTTGGCGGCTTCGAACACCTGGATTTCAATTCAGATGCGTTGAACAGCCGGCTCAAGGGCGATGGCTGGACGGTCGGCGGCTATCTCGGCTGGCAGCTGGCTCCCGACATGAGGTTCGACATGATGCTGGGCCGTTCGGCCATTGGCTACAACGACACGGCCGGCACGGCCTCCGCCACTTTCCGGGGCGTGCGATGGCTGGCATCAGGCGGCCTGACCGGCACCTATGAGGTCCGGGGCTTCTTGCTGCAGCCTTTGGCAAAGCTGTATGCGCTGTGGGAGCGTGACGACGCCTATGTCGACAGCCTCGGTATCGCGCAGCCGAGCTACAGCTTCTCAACGGGGCGGGCCAGCGCGGGCACCCGCGTCAGCTATCCCTTCGCATGGTCGTCCGCGACTTCGTTCGCCCCCTATGCCGGCGTTTATGGCGACTATTACTTCACCGGCAACCAGGCGGCCGTGGCCGGCGTTCCGACAATTCCCCTGCTGCTGCAGGGATGGTCGGCGCGCGTGGCCGCCGGCCTGGACATGAAATTCAACAATGGCGGAACGATCGGATTCGGAGGCGAGCTCGGCGGTCTCGGAAGCCATACATCCGTGCTGACTTACAAGTTGCGCGGTTCGCTACCGTTCTAGCGGTTTCGAGCGAGCCGTCGGGTGAAGAAGACGCGTCAAGACAAGAATGTAGAGCTTCGGTTCTGATTCAATCAGACCCGAAAATGTTCCAGCATCATTCGCGCGCGACCACTGAATCCAGCCACGCGCAGTTCAGCGGCGGCACGCGCGGGTCGGCGACGCGCACGCCGCGGGCCGCTGCATCGAGCCGCATGTCGCGCAGGCGCTTGCGCTGCTCCTCCGGCATGTGGAGCCGCTCGTGCCCCCACAGCGACGGGCCGTCGAAGGTCTCGTGCGGCTGCCAAGTCTCGGGATCGATCACGCGCGCGCCCCAGCCATATTCGATGAAGAAGCCGGACGGCGTGTTCACGTAGAACGAGGTCATGTGATCGTTGGTGTGCCGGCCCAGCGTGTAGGCCACGCGCCCCTCGTCCATCTGCGCGAGGTCGTAGCCCTGCCCGACATCGTCGAGGCTGCCGAGCTCGACCATGAAGTGATGCATCGCCTTGCGCCCCGAGCCGACCATCGCAAAGGAGTGGTGACGGCCGTTGACGTGGAAGAAATAAAGCCCGTAGGGCTTCAGTCCGAAATCGGACACGTGAAAGCCGAGCACGTCGCGATAGAACGGCAAGAGCTGCTCGACATCCTCCACATTAAGCACGACGTGCCCCATGCCGAGCGCGCCGGTGCGGAAGCCCGAGATCGGACGGCCCGGCTTGAACGGCTCGCTCGCAAGCTCCGGCTTACAGAACGCCTCCAGCCTGTTGCCGGCGGGATCTACAAACGCGATCAGTTCGGCGACATGCCGCTCGTCCGCGAGGGCGCGCGAGCCTCGGACCACCTTGATGCCGTGGCTTTCCAGCCGTCCCGCCAACCGATCCAGTTCGGCGGTCGAAGGAACCTCCCAGCCCATCACCGCAAGGCCCCCATCGCTGCCGCCGTCGACGATCAGCCGCTGCTTGCGATCGTCCATGCGGAACGCGCGCATCTTGCCGCCGCGATCGACCTGCTGCATGCCGAGCAGCCCGGTCGCCATCCGGCTCCACTGCTCCAGCTGGGATGAACTGATACCGATATAGCCGAGCGCGGTGATTTCCATCGAATTCCTCCCGGAGGCATCGCGATCACCGCGCCGCGGCGAGCTTGATACCGGCCGCGCGCGATCTTACGGTGGCGCCCCGCAATCGCTTCGCGTTCGCAATGACAATAAGCGCGCCGCGATGTGCCACAAGGGAGGAAATAGGAAGTGTCCAAGGAGCGGACGCCGAACGGCCGGCCCCGACAGTCCGAGGGCGTCCGCGCCTTCAAGCGCGGGCTCGACGTGCTGCACGAGGTCAACCGCTCCGGAGGCATCCGCGCCGGCGATGTCGCCCGTGCACTCGACCTGCCCCGCCCGACGGTCTACCGCCTGCTCGAAACGCTGGAGGAACTCGGCTATATTGCTCGCAGCGCCAGCGACGACCGATTTCGCGTCACCCGGCGCGCGCTCAGCCTCGGCGACGGCTACGATCCCGGCGTGGTGATCAGCCAGGCGGCGGCGCCTCATCTGGCCGATCTCAGCAAGAAGCTGGTTTGGCCGGTCGATCTCTCCACCTATGAAAACGCGGCGATGGTGGTGCAGGAGACCACGCACTCGCGCAGCCCGCTCTCGATCGACCGCGGCATGATCGGCAAGCGCCTGCCGATGTTGCGCACGTCCGCGGGCCGCGCCTATCTCGCCGCCTGCCCGCCGCGCGAACGCGAACTGATCCTCAATCATCTGCGTCGGATCGACGAGGCCGAGGATCGGCCCTTCCTCGATCAGGGCCGGCTCGACCGCATGATCGCCGAGACTGCCGCGCGGGGATACGCGATCCGCAGTGAGGGCGAATACAATCCCAAAACCGCTTCGATCGCCGTTGCGATCGTGCGGGACGGCACCGTATTCGGCTGCATTTCGATCATCTGGATCCGCTCGGCGCTGGGGATCGAGGAAGCCGTCGCAACCTTTGTCGATCCGATCCGCAGCGCCGCAGCAGCCATCGACGTCGGAGCCTGAACTTGGAACGCCGAAATCGACAACCCGCGGGCTATGCCCGTTTCACCCGAACCGGCAAGGAAGCGAGGCCACGCAGCACGTTGTTGAGCGCCAGCACAGGTTCGCCGATCTCGAAACCGGCCACACGCTCCACCAGCACTTCGAGCAGTGCCGTCATCTCCAGCCGGGCCAGATGCAGGCCTGCGCACATGTGCGTGCCGTTGCCGAAGCCAAGATGGTCGTTGGCGCGGCGCTTCACGTCGAAGCGTTCCGGATCCTGCCATTTGCGCTCGTCGCGATTGGCTGATGCGTAGAGCAGCAGCAGGCGGCTCTCGCGCGGAATGGTCAAATCGCCGATCGTGGCATCGGCCGCGAGATGGCGCGTGAACCCTCGCACCGGCGATTCCAGCCGCAGCGCCTCGTTGATCGCATTCGGGATCAGGGCCGGATCCTCGCGGACCAGATCCCATTG
>NZ_JAEMSD010000039.1:11305-24469 GCF_016462955.1 Bradyrhizobium sp.
ATATCGTCGTATCCAGGCTCGGGCCGAGATAGTCCCGCATCAGCACCGGACAGCGCTCCGGCTCGACCTCGCCGCGGTCCGCGGCGGCGAAGATGCGGTCGCCCCAGCTGCCGGGCCTCAGGCGGCTCCTGATCTCGTCTCCGCCGAGATAGGCACGCATCTCCTGAACGTCCTTCAGCGCCGTACAAGCCCGCGCATTCATCGTGCCGAGCACGTTGAAGGTCGCGGCAGCCCAGCGCAGCATGCTGCTGCGGCCATGGTCCTCCAGACCGACCAGCTTGGAGACGATCGTGAGCGGCAGGTGCTGGGCCAGATCCGAGACCGCATCGAACCGACCGCGGGCGACCAGTTCGTCGACGAGCCGGCGCGCCTCCGTCCTGATCGCGGGTGCAATCTCCTCCAGTGCCCGCGGCAGCAACGGCGCCGCTATGATCGCACGAAGCCGATCATGCAACGGCGCATCGCTCGCCAGCGTCGTGCCTCGCGAGATGGTGTTGACGTGCTCGTTGGCGGCAACACCTTGCGCCGACGAAAACACGGCCGGGTTTCGCAGCGCGGCGCGGACGTCCTCGAAGCGCGCCACCGCATGGAGATCGTTACGCGGCAACCAGACTACGGCGCCCAGATCGCGCAGGGCCTTGTAGTGCGGGTATGGATCGCGCAGGACCTCGTCGCTATAGAGATCGACGTCGTAGATGGGTTGTCCGGAAACTGCCGGCATCCTTCATTCTCCCTGCCGTCCCGAGGTACCCCTCAGGGCACGGCCACCCATTCGCCCTTCTCGAGCCGGCCGAGCGTCAGCGCACTCTGGTCGAGGCCGGTATGGTCGTTGGGTCCGTAATTGTAGACACCGCGGGAGCCGGCCAGGCCTTTGAGGCCTTCGATCGCGCTGCGGACGCCCTCGCGAAATTCGGCCGTTCCGGGCGCGCCGGCCTTGAGCGCGGCGGGTGCGGCGCGCTCGATCAGCAGCAGGGCATCGTAGGCGGATCCCGCAAAGATGTTGCGGCTTCCCGCACCGAACTTGGCTTCGTAGCGCTGAATGAACTCCAACGCGGCCTGCTTGGCGGGGTGTTCATCCGGCAACGAGGCGGCGCCGACGGCCGGGCTGAGCGGCACGAAGATGCCGTCGCCTTGAGCGCCGGTGAGCTTGCGGAAATCTCCGAAGGTGGCGCCGAGCGTGCCGTACACCTTGCCGGCAAACCCCTTCTCGCGAAGCTGAAGCAGCGGCAGCGCCGCAGGAGCGCCGGAGGCTGCAATGAGGACCGCGTCGGGATTGGCGGCAACGATCTTGAGGATCTGTCCGACCACGGTGTTGTCGGTCCGTGCATATTTCTCGTCGGCGACGAGCGCGATCCCCGCGGCCGCGCTCATCTCCGCACTGACCTTGCTCCAGGCGTCGCCGTAGGAATCGCCGAAACCGATCAGGGCAAGCTTCTTGACGCCGCTCTTCTTCATGTGCGCGAACAACGGCGCCGCTTCGTGATCGTCGTTGGTGGTGGTCTTGAAGATCCAGCGCTTGCGCGCATCGACCGGCGCCACCAGAGCGTTGACGGGGGCCAGCGTAATGACCGGAAGCCGGTATTCCACGGCGGGATCGATCACCGCGAAAGATCCGGGCGTCGTGGTCGGACCGACCAGGATATCGATGTTGCTGCCCTGGAACAGCTTTCGCATCGCGGCGACGGCGGCGGTGCTATCCGAGGCTTCGTCGAGGAACAGATAGTTGACCTTGTGGCCCGCGATTTCGGTGGCGCCAAAGCTGGCCCCGTTGCGCTCGGCATTGCCGATCGCCGCGGCCGGACCGGTCGTGGACAGCAGGATTCCCACGTTGATGTCGGCAGCCAAAGCCGGCGCCACGAACAATTGGATGGCAAGGCACGCCATTCCCGCGCATTTCAGCATCGTCGTTTCCTCCGCGGCTGCCCGGATCGACAACCCTGCACTTTTTTTCCCGACCCTAAGTAGCCAAGGCAGGCCCGCCGGACGTAGCCTCATTGCGGAAATGTCCGGCTGGCGGACAAGACGGGCTTGGAGCAGGTCGTCCGCTGGGCGGACACTTGGCGCGCCGGCGTTGAAGGACCGGCACCGCTTCGGGAAGAGATGGCCCATGCAAGATCAATCCACCGCTGATGACTTCGACGTCGTGATCGTTGGCCGCGGCCCGGTCGGCGCCACGCTCGCCAACCTGCTCGGCCTTTGCGGCGTGCGGACGCTCGTGCTGGAGCGCGAGGCGCGGACCTATCATCTGCCGCGGGCCGTGCATTTCGACGACGAATGCATGCGCGTGTTTCAGACCATCGGGCTTGCCGACGCGATCCTGCCGCATGTCATCCTCAGTCCCGGCATGCTGTTCTTGGACGCCAACGGCAAGATGCTGCTGGATTGGTCCCGCCCACGCACGCTGACGCCGATGGGCTGGCATCTCAGCTACCGCTTCCACCAGCCGGATCTCGAGGACGTGCTCATCGGCGGGCTCGCCCGCTGGCCACACGTCAGCTTGCGCAACCGCTGCGACGTGTTCGCGCTCGATCAGGACGAGACCGGCGTGCGCGTCCGCTACGAGGACCTCTCGAACGGAAGGCTCTGCGAGGTTTGCGCCGGCTATGTGATCGGCTGCGACGGCGCCCGCTCGCTGGTGCGCCGCTTCATCGGCTCCGGCATGGACGATCTCGGCTTTCACGAGCGGTGGCTGGTGATTGACGCCCTGCTCAAGCGGCCGCGCGACGATCTCGGCGATTACAGCCTCCAGCATTGCGATCCCGCCCGTCCGGCGACCTATGTTCGCGGCACCGGCACGCGGCGGCGCTGGGAGATCACGGTGCTCCCGGACGAAGATTCGAACGATGTAGCGCAGCCGGCCAAAGTATGGGAGCTGCTGTCACGCTGGATCACGCCTGAGGATGCCGAGATCGAGCGCGCTTCGGTCTACATGTTTCATTCCGTCATCGCGCAGCGATGGCGCAACGGACGATTGCTGCTCGCGGGCGATTCCGCGCACCAGACCCCGCCCTTCCTCGGCCAGGGCATGTGCGCCGGCATCCGCGATGCCGCAAACCTCGCCTGGAAGCTGGCGAGCGTGATCGAGGGCGGCGCGGCGCCCGATCTGCTCGACACCTACCAGAGCGAACGCCTGCCGCACGTGCGGGAATTCATCGAGCTGGCCATCCGACTTGGCGGCGTCATCAATACCAAGGCGATCGATGCCGGCCTTGCCGCCGGCGAGGCTCGCGAGAACGCGCCCGTGAAGCTCGAGGTGAAGAAGCCGCTGCTCGGCCCCGGGCTCGTATCCGCGGACCTGCCGCTGGCCGGACATCTGGCGCCGCAGTTCACCTTGTGCGACGATAGCCGCAGCGACGACCGGACCGGCTACAGCCACGTGCTGCTGGTCGAGACGGCGGCGGCGCTGTCATCGCCTCTCGCGCTTTCGCAGGCGGGGATCAAGGTCCTGACCCGCGACGATGCGGAAGCCATCGGCGGCTGGCTGCGCGAGCACGGCATCATCGCTGCGCTCGTTCGCCCCGATCGCTATGTGCGCGGCACCGCCCGTAACCAGTCCGAGCTGGACCGGCTCGTCGCCGCCGTCGCGCCTTCAGCCCATGTACCCTCCGCGGCCTGAGCGGACATTTCTCGAGGATATCTCCATGAAGCTGCTTTCTTTCATCGTCGACGGCCGTCCCTCCTTCGGCGCCGTCAAGGACAACGGTGTCGTCGATCTCGGCGCGCACATGACAGGCTGCACTACGCTGCGGCAGCTGCTCGGAGCGGGTCGCCTCGCCGAGGCAGCCAAGCTTGCGGCGTCCACGGCGCCCGATCATCCGCTCGACAGCATCACCTTCGCCCCGGTGATCCCCGATCCCGGCAAGATCATCTGCGTCGGCCTCAATTATCGCGACCACGTCGCCGAGACCGGCCGCACCGTCACTGAAAAGCCGGCGCTGTTCGCGCGCTTCGCCTGCAGCCAGGTCGGCCATCTCCAGCCCATCGTCAAGCCGAAGGTGAGCGACGATTTCGACTATGAAGGCGAGCTCGCGCTCGTCATCGGCAAGGCGGGCCGTCACATCCCGGCAGGCCGCGCGCTCGACCACGTCGCCGGCTATTCCTGCTACAATGAAGGCAGCATCCGCGACTGGCAGCGCCACACCAGTCAGTTCCTCTCCGGCAAGACCTTTGCCGAAAGCGGCAGTTTCGGCCCTTGGCTCGTGACGACGGACGAGATACCCGATCCGTCGAAGCTCACCTTGCAGACCCGGCTGAACGGCAAAATCGTGCAGGACACCACCACGGATCTCCTGATCACCGCCATCCCCGAGCTGATCGCCTACATCTCCACCATCTGCCCGCTCGTGCCCGGCGACGTCATCGTCACAGGCACGCCGGGCAGCGTCGGCGCCAAGCGCACGCCGCCGCTGTGGATGCGCCCGGGCGACAGCGTCGAAGTCGAGATCTCCGGCATCGGCACCTTGCGCAACAGGGTGGTCGCCGAACCGGCCTGACCGTCAACACCGATCAATCAACGACAAGCTTAGGAAACGCCATGGGGACCCCGGGATGTCCTCAAGCTGGTCGCGATCATCACGCGGAGCTGGCCCAGGTCGGGACGCCGAACTTGAATTGCCTCAGTAGAGATTGGCAATTCCGTGATCGATGACCGCTTGGACATCCGCTTCGGTCTCCCCTGATTTGGCGTGTGTCACGATCGCAAGGGCGAGCGAAGGCAAGGTCGATCGATCGGGCCAATGCTGCGAGTTCCACAACCTCGAGCGGAGCACACATTTCGGACAATGTAAGAACACCTCGGCTACTTCGATGACGAGGATCAGGTTCGGAGACTTGCCGTTAACGGCAAAGCGCGTCTGGAGCGCGCAATCACGGACGATCTTTCCGATCCCGCTGATGCGTAGCGTGTCGCTGTGACCGGGAATCATGAAGATCAACCCAATCTCGGGATGCGCCAGCAAATTCTCGAACGTATCGAGGCGATTATTTCCCGCGCGATCCGGAATCGCCAGCGTCTTATCGTCGAGAACCGCGACAAAGCCGGCCGGATCGCCCTTGGGTGAGACGTCGATCCGTCCATCGGCTCCTCGCGAAGCCACGACTACGAATGGGCACGCCGCAATGAATTGGCGGCATATCTCGTCGATGTGATCGATGACTTTGTTGCTGGCACGAAAACTCGGCGGATTGGAGATCTCGCGCAAGCGCTCTCGCGTCGTGATGACCTCATCGAACCTCGGTGACATCTCGATCTCCGGCGACACCGCGCTACTCCGATTTGATCTGCGCGGTGCGGATCACATTTCCCCAACGCTCGGTCTGCTCGGCAATGAGCATGCCGAACTCGGCCGGGGAGCCCCGTAGCGGCACCCCGCCGAGGTCCGTCAGCCGGGCCTGAATGGCGGCATCCGCCAGACCCGCGTTGATTTCGGCGTTGAGTCGCTCGACGATCTGGGTCGGCGTGTGCCGGGGCACTCCAATGCCGACCCAGCCGACCGACTCGTAACCTGGCACGGTCTCTGCGACGGTAGGGACGTCAGGCAGAGCTAAAGACCGGGTCGCGGTCGTCACGGCCAGTGCGCGCAGCTTGCCGGACTTGACGTGTTCGAGCGATGATAGGATCGGGTCGAACGCCATCTGGATTTCGCCTCGAAGAAGGTCGGCCAACATTGCTGATGAGCCGCGATAGCGCACATGCACCACGTCGATCCCGGCCATCATCTTGAACAGCTCGCCTGCCATGTGCTGCGGGCTGCCAGTACCCGCCGACCCAAAATTCAGTTTGCCCGGATTAACCTTAGCGTAAGCGATCAGCTCGGACACCGTGCCGGCCGGAATGGAGGGATGCACCGCCATGATGAGCGGATTGCGCATGATGCCGCCGACCGGGGCGATATCGCGGATGAAGTCGAAGCTGAGCTTCTCGTAAAGGGTCGCGTTGATAGCGTTGAACGATCCAGCCAGTAAGAGCGTATAGCCGTCCGCCGCCGACGTCACCACCGCCTCGGTCCCGATATTGCCGCCCCCGCCCGGCCGGTTTTCGATGGTGCAGGGCTGGCCGAGGCGCTCCGATAGCCAATGACCGATCAACCGTGCGCTGATGTCGGCAGCGCCTCCGGCGGCTTGCGGCACAATCAAGCGGATCGGCCGCGCCGGATATGCATCTGCCGATGCGGTCGATTCCAGGACCGGCAGAGCGGCAATCCCCGCGGCGAGTTGGAGCAGTCGGCGGCGCGCAATGGTCATGAGCTGTGCCCTTTTTGCTGCAACGCTATCGCGATAGTTGTGCCACGCCTTCGGTATCCGCGCTTTGCGAATGGCTTACATTATCCTTACCTTGGTCTTCATTTGACGGGCTCGGTCGCCTGCCTTTGCTGGAGTGCAAGTTGCTGTACCGGTTCGAAGAATATGCGCTGGACACTGACCGCCGGGAGCTCAGGAATGGCGGCAAGCTGGTCGACCTTGCACCGCAAGTCTTCGATATCCTCTGTTTTCTGATCCGCCATCGCGACCGTGTCATCAGCAAGGACGATCTCATCGCCGATATCTGGCGCGGTCGGATCGTGTCGGAGTCCGCCCTGACGACGCGGCTGAATGGCGCCCGGAAGGCGATTGGCGACAGTGGTGAGGAACAACGGCTGATCAAGACGCTTCCCCGCAAGGGATTCCGCTTCGTCGGCGAGGTTCAGGAGGGAGCGACGTCGTCGACCCCCGCGGCAAGGATTGCGCCGAGCCTCACCTCTCACGAGCTCCCATCTATCGTCGTCCTGCCGTTTGCGAATCTGAGTGGCGATCCGCTGCAGGACTATTTCACTGATGGAATTGTCGAGGATATCACGACCGAATTGTCTCGATTCTCCGAGCTGTTTGTCATCGCGCGCAACACGAGCTTCACCTACAAGGGACGAGCGGTGGATATCAGGGCCGTGAGGCGAGACATCGGCGTGCGCTATGTACTGGAAGGGAGTGTGCGCAAGGCCGAAAAGCGCGTGCGGATCACTGGCCAGTTGATTGATGCCGAAAGCGGGAAGCACATTTGGGCAGATCGGTTCGAGAGTTCGCTCGATGATATTTTCGAGCTGCAGGATCAGATGGCGCACAGCGTCGTGGGCGCGATCGCTCCCCGGCTGGAACAGGCTGAAATTGAGCGCGCAAAGCAGAAGCCGACGGAAAGCCTGAGCGCCTATGATTGCTTCCTGCGCGGCATGGCCGATTGGCACGACTGGACCAGAGCCGGTCACGATGCCGCGCTAAGGCAATTCTATCGAGCGATTGAACTCGATCCTGCTTTTGCCAGGCCGCATGCGCTCGCCGCAGCCTGCTTTCTGATGCGCAAGTCAAATGGCTGGGTAGTTGATCGCGCTACCGAGACAGCCGAGACTAATCGGCTTGCGCGACTGGCGGCGGACCTCGGCCGCACGGATGCCGTCGCGCTCGCCTGGAGCGCACATGCGCTGGCTCACGTCGTCGGCGATATCAAGGCCGGGATTGCTCTGATCGATCACGCCTTGAAATTGAATCCGAACCTTGCCGTGGCCTGGCAACGCAGCGGCTGGATCAATGTCTATGCGGGCGAGTGCGAGGTGGCGATCGAGCACTTGCGGCACGCCATCCGCCTCAGTCCGCTCGACCCCCTGATGCATCTCGCCTACAGCGCGATGGCTTTTGCCCATTTCCTTCTTGGCGACCTCGACCAGTCTGCCACATGGTCCGACCGCGCATTGCAGATGCGGCCTAACTGGCCCGTTGCGCTGCGCGTTTCGGCGATGAGCCATGCCCTTGCCGGCCGTGAACGTCCGACGCGAGAGGCGATGACGCGGCTCCGAGCGCTGCAGCCCACCTTGCGGCTGTCGAATCTGCACGAGCAGGTGTTCCTCCATCGGCCTGAGCACATGAGGAAATTCATCCAAGGCATGAGGCGTGCGGGGTTGCCCGAATAGTCGACAGCAGGCTCGTGTACTCTCGTGTTGAAAGGCTCTATGGGCAAAGCGGCCGGGGTGAGCACAAGCCCACCGTTCGACACCCGCACGCCGAAATCTGCGCGTCCATGCCGTCAGGCCAGATAGCGCGTGAGATAACCTTCCATGGCATAGAGCGCGCAGAGCGCGAGGCTGGACCAGACCGCGGCGCTGAAATAGAGGAACATCCAGGTCAGCTCGCCCCTCCAATGCGCGATGTCGTGGGTCACCACCCAGCGTGTCGCGACGTCATGCAGGCCTTCGACCAGGCCGAGAAACTCATTGCCCTCGGCGTGCCCTGCCCGCCAGCGGCTGAGATACATCGGCACGTCCACGGTGATGAGGAAGGCGAGGAAGCAGGCGATGCCGACGACGCCTGACATCAGCGCCCAGCGCACCACGCCCTGGAATTCCGGCATCAGGCGGCACAGCGCAATGCCGGCCAGGAAGAAGGTCACCGCCCACAGCGAGTTCTCGATCGCGTTGTAGAGGAAGTTTGTGGTCACCACGGCGTACCAGGAGAAGCATTCCGCGATGATGATGATCGGCACGATCACCCACGCGATGTTCACGGCGGTCTCCGCGCCGGTCATGGTGCCGAGCTGATGCAGGATGATGGCCCATTGCGCGGCGAAGCAGACCTCGGCGACGGTCGCGACCGAGCGTCCCACGAAGACGCTCGAGAGCCAGGTATCGAACATGCAGATGCGCTGAACGTCGGCGCGGGGCAGCACTGAACGGAACGCGCAGCCGAACACGTAACCGGCGCAAAGCAGCAGCATCAGCCCGATGTCCGAGCCTCCGCTCATGCTGCCCGGCGACGCCGGATAGAACTCGCGATACAGCATGAACCAGACGAGGATGTTGGCACTGCTCACAAAGGTGAGGGATCCCCACCACCACGCGAGGGGATTTGACCGCGCCTGCCACTGCAACATGAGCCGCTCCGAAAATCATCGATCTGACATGTGATCGCAATAATACTGTCATAACGCGACATGCAACCGCGACAAAAATTTGCGTGTCCGCTCGTTCCAGCGCTGTCCCCAAGGCAACACGGCGTCCTAACACGGTGTCCACATATCGGACAATTTCGGCGCTTGAGTCGAATTTGTTGGACATCCTTTCGGCTAGCGTCTGATATCTGGAGATGGCCCCAACGAGCTCATCCAAGCCCCGACATCCGCTTTCCTCCGCTGCAGCCGTGCTCGCGGACAGCGCAGACGACGCAGCGTTCGCCACGACGCTGGCCAAGGGGCTCGTCGTGCTCGAAGCGTTCAAGGCCGGGAGCACGCTGCTCGGCAACATGGAGCTGTCATCCTTGACGGGCATTCCGCGGCCGACCGTCGCGAGGCTGACCCATACGCTGGCCGAGCTCGGCTACCTCCGCTACGACGCGGCGCGGGCGAAGTACCGGGTCGGTGCACGCGCGCTGCGCATGGCGCACCCCCTGCTCGCCGGGATGCAATTCCGCCAGGTTGCGCGGCCGATGATGCAGGAGCTGGCGCACAGCGTCCGCGGCACGGTCTCGATCGGCCTGCTCGACGCCACCTCGATGATCTATGTCGAGAGCGCGCGCTCCGGCGATGTCGGCCCCCACGTGCCCGACATCGGCATGCCCATTCCGGTGGTGATGACCGCCATGGGGCGCGCTGCGGCATCGACCCTGCCGCCCGCCGATGCGGAGCGGCTGGAACGGAACATTGCCGCCGAGGACGGCGAGCTATGGGCATCCTTCCGCGACAAGTACCGCGCCGGGATCGCGCAATGCAAAAACCGCGGCTTCTGCACCTGCTGGGGCGAGTACATGGCCTCGATCCATGCCGTCGCCGCGCCGCTGTTTCATGCGCCCGAATCGAAGCAGTCGTTCTCGATCAATTGCGGCATCCCCGCCTTCCGGCTCCAACCGGGTCAGCTTGAAGGCGAGATCGGTCCGCGCATCGCCGCGCTCGCCGACAGCATCCGCAGCATCGTCGGGCAGGCCGAACTTGCAACGCCGCCGCGCAAAACCAAGAAGACCACAAGCGCCGGGACATGACATGGCTGGACCGCTCGAAGGACTGAAGGTTCTCGACATCGCGACGATCATCGCCGCGCCGTTCGCCGCCACGCTGCTGGCCGACTACGGTGCCGACGTGCTCAAGATCGAGATGCCCGGGCACGGCGACGGCGTGCGGTCGTTCCCACCCTTCAAGGACGGCAAGCCGCTGTGGTGGAAGGCCGCCAACCGCAACAAGAAGTTCGCCACCCTCGATCTGCGCACGCCGGACGGGCTTGCGCTGTTCAAGCAGCTCCTCCCGCGCTTCGACGTGCTGATCGAGAATTTTCGCCCCGGAACGCTGGATCGCTGGGGCCTGTCCAAAGAGGTGCTGTGGTCGATCCAGCCACGCCTCGTGATTCTGCGTGCCACCGCCTTCGGGCAGGACGGCCCCTATCGCGAGCGTCCGGGCTTCGCCCGCATCTTCGAGGCCATGGGCGGCCTCACCTACATCACCGGCGAGAGCGAGGGCGAGCCGACCCATCCCGGATACCCGATCGGGGATTCGATCGGCGGCCTGTTCGGCGCCGTCGGCGTGCTCGCCGCGCTATGGAAGCGCGCGCGCGATCCGCATGCGCCGGGCGAGGAGATCGATCTTGCGCTGACCGAAGCCGTGTTCCGCCTGCTCGACGTCCTCGCCATCGAGCACGACCAGCTCGGCGCCGTTCGAAAGCGTATCGGCAATGCCAACGGCTATTCAGCGCCCGCCGCCGTGTTTCGCACCAGCGACGACCACTGGGTCACGCTTGCAGGTTCGACCAACGCGCTGTTTGCAGCGAATTGCCGGGCGATCGGCCGGCCCGGCCTCATCGAAGATCCGCGCTTTGCCGGCAACGAGCAGCGCGTCAAGCACGCCGCCGAACTCAACGACATCTTTTCTGTCTGGTGCGCCGCGCATCCTCTCGACGAGGTGCTCGCCAGCTTCAACGCCGCGCAGGGAACGCTCGCCCCGATCTATTCGATCGATCAGATCGCCGACGATCCGCAAGTGAAGGCCCGCGAGGTGATCACGCGCGTTGCCGACCGGGATTTCGGCACGGTCGCCATGAGCAATGCCGTGCCGCGCTTCACCGTCGATCCCGCGCGCTTGCGCCATGCCGCGGGCGACGTCGGCCAGGACAATGACGAGGTCTACCGGGATTGGCTCGGCCTTTCGGACGCCAGGATCGAGCAGCTCACCCAGCGAAAGGTGATCTGAGGTCGCAAGACCGACAAATAAAGAGCGACAAAAACAGGGAGGAAGACAACAGTGACATCGTTCAAGGTCACACGGCGAGCCCTGCTGGGCACGATCGCGGGCGGGCTGGCAGTCGGGTCAGGCATGACGGCTCATGCCGAGGACGCCTGGCCGTCGCGCATGGTGCGCCTGATCTCGCCTTACGGGCCCGGCGGATCCAACGACATATCGCTGCGCCTGCTCGCCGAAGAGTTCGGCCGTAGCCTGCGCCAGCAATTCATCGTCGAGAACAAGCCGGGCGCCGGCACGCGCATCGCCAACGACATGGTCGCCCATGCGCCGGGCGACGGCTACACCATCCTCTACGTCGCGGCACCCTACGCCACCGCCGAAGCATTGTTCGGCAAGCTGACCTACGAGCGCAAGGAGCTGCAGCCGGTCGCGATGGCGGTGATCGCGCCGCTGTTCCTGATCATCAGCGCAGATGCGCCGTTCAAGACGTTGCCTGAGTTGATCGCCTACGGCAAAGCCAAGCCTGACGGCCTCACCTTCGCCTCGCCCGGTGCCGGTTCGCAGCCGCATCTGGCTGGAGAGCTCCTGTTCCGGGATGCCGGCGTCAAGGGCCTCAACATCCCGTTCCGGGGCGATGCGGCGTCCTACACCGAGCTGCTCGCGGGCCGCGTCGACGCCACGCTGACCGCGCTGCCGACTGCCCTGCCCTACATCCAGAGCGGCAAGTTCACCGTGCTCGGCGTCGCCTCGCCCGAGCGCAGCGCGCTCTACCCGCAAGCGCCGACACTTCGCGAGCAGGGCTTTCCGAACGTCGCGGCCGCGGGCTGGTACGGCTTCATGGCGCCGGCGACGACGCCCCGCGTGATCGTCGACAAGCTCCAGGCCGAAGTGCTGCGGGCGCTCGCCGAACCAGGGATCAAGGACAAGCTGACCGCCCAGGGCCTCGAAGTACGCCCAGGCACCGCCGCCGAGTTCGGCCAGTTCATCGATGCCGAGACGCAGAAATGGACCAAGCTGATCCGCGACGCCGGCCTCAAGGGCGAATGAGAATTGCAGGGGAAACCGACATGAAAAACCTCGTCACGACATGCCTCGCGGCCTCCGCGCTTCTGCTCTCGGTCACGGGGGCGCAGGCGCAAAAGAAGTATGATGCCGGCGCGTCCGACACCACGATCAAGGTCGGTCAGACCGTGCCGCTGAGCGGGCCTGCCTCGGCCTATGCCGTGATCGGCAAGACCCAGGCCGCCTATATGAGGATGATCAACGATCAGGGCGGCGTGAACGGCCGCAAAATCGATCTGATCCAATATGACGATGCCTATTCGCCGCCGAAGACGGTGGAGCAGGTCCGCAAGCTCGTCGAAAGCGACGAAGTGCTCTTGACGTTCCAGATCATTGGCACCGCGCCGAACGTCGCCGTCCAGAAATATCTCAATGCCAGGAAAATCCCGCAGCTGTTCGCCGCCACCGGCGCCGCACGCTTTACCGACCCGAAGAATTTTCCCTGGACCATGGGCTTCAATCCCTCCTATCTCGTCGAGGGCCGGATCTATGCGCAGTACCTCCTGAAGAACCATCCGAACGCCAAGATCGGCGTGCTCTACCAGAACGACGATCTCGGCAAGGATTACCTGGCCGGCCTCAAGGCCGGCCTCGGCGACAAGGCGACGATGATCGTGGCCGAGACGTCCTACGAGATCAGCGAGCCGACGATCGACTCGCAGATCCTGCGCTTGAAGGATGCGGGCGCCGACGTGCTGTTCAGCGCGACGACGCCGAAGCAGGCCGCGCAGGCGATCAAGAAGGTCGCCGAGATCGGCTGGAAGGCGCTGCATATCATCGACATCAACGCCTCCTCAGTCAGCGCGGTGCTGAAGCCCGCAGGGCTCGACAACTCCAAGGGCGTCATCAGCGTCGGCTACGTCAAGGATGCCGCCGACCCCGAATGGAAGGACGATCCCGGCATGAAGCGCTATCTCGCC
>NZ_JAEMSD010000841.1:0-789 GCF_016462955.1 Bradyrhizobium sp.
GCATGAAGGCGTTCGTTCCGCTGCGCGAGGAGGCCGAGAAGCGCGGCAAGCTGATCAAGGCTGCGAGCGACCGTCACGCGCCGCCGGACGAGGCCTGCAAGCTGATCCGCAATTTCAGCCAGGCCGAGACCAAGATGATCAAATACATCGAGGCCAACTCCGCCAAATGCGGAATCCCGCCGCAGGTCGGCGCGCAGATGAAGGACGGCCACAAGAACACCGAGGCCATGGCGGCTAAGGTCTGTAACGTTGCAATGCAGATGCAGCAACAGCAGGCGCGCCCCGCAGGCCCGTCGCTCAGCGAGGTGCTGGGATCGGGATCGGCGCCTGAGGCCAATGTCGGCAAGAAGGGCGGCAGCACCTTCGATACGCTCAACGGCAACGTCCTGACCCGATGAGCGACACATCCGCCCGCGTTGCCGATTCCACCGGCAACTGGGTCGATACGCTGGCCCCGCCATGGGCGCGGCCCTATTTGCGCCTCTCCCGTTTCGACCGTCCGATCGGCTCCTGGCTTCTGTTGATGCCGTGTTGGTGGTCGGCTGCGCTCGCGAGCGGCATGGCGCATGACGTCCGCGCCCTACCGCTCACCATCGTGCTGTTCTTCGTCGGCGCTTTCGTGATGCGCGGGGCGGGCTGCACCTGGAACGACATCACCGACCGCGACCTCGACGACAAGGTCGAGCGTACTCGCTCGCGGCCGCTGCCGTCAGGGCAGGTGACCACGAAGCAGGCGCTGGTCTTCATGGTCGCGCAGGCGCTGATCGGCCTCGTGGTGCTGTTGCAGTT
>NZ_JAEMSD010000841.1:799-1762 GCF_016462955.1 Bradyrhizobium sp.
CATCGATATCACCGCGCTCGTGCTCTATGCCGGTGCGATTTCCTGGGTGATCGGCTACGACACGATCTACGCGCATCAGGACGCCGAGGACGACGCCCTGATCGGCATCAGGTCCACCGCGCGCCTGTTCGGTGCTCACACGCACCAGGCGCTGGTCCTGTTCTACGGGCTCGCGGTGATGCTGATCGGCGTCGCGCTTGCCTCGGCCGATGCGCGCTGGCCGGCCTGGCTCGGCCTTGCCGCCTTCGCCGGGCATCTGGCCTGGCAGATCGCACGCTTGCGGATCGAGAATCCCGAATTGTGCCTGCGCCTGTTCAAGTCGAACCGTGATGCAGGTTTGCTGCTGTTTGCGGGATTGCTGGTGGATGCCGTGATGCGGACGGCGTAATTCGTAGTTCGCGTAGGGTGGGCAAAGGCGCTCTTGCGCCGTGCCCGCCATCTCTCAATGATTGATAAAATAAAGTGGGCACGCTTCGCTTTGCCCACCCTACGGCACGCGTGATGGCCGCTTAATTCCGCGCGATGATCTCGCGTTCGCCCTGGTGGACCGGCAGCTCGCGCGCCATGGCGACACGGCGGCGCATCAAAAATTTCGGGCGGCGGGCGCGGATCGCATTGGCGCGGCGGCGGCGCGGCGCGGGCTTGCGCGCGCCTTCGTCGAGCTGCGGCAGCGCGAAGATCTCGCTCCAGATCGCCCAGGCCTGCGCGATTTCGTCGGCATCGGCTCCGACCAGCAGCGGGACGGAGAGCGAGGGATCGCGATGCACGAGCACGAGCGTCTGCGCTTCGTCGCCGCCGCGCAAGGCGACGCCGGTGAAGTCGGCGACACGCACGTTGATCGCCATCCTCATGCCGCGCACGGCACGGCGCAGCACGACGCGTTCGCGATGAAGCTCGATCTGTCGCGTATATCCGTCGGCGCGCGGATCATGCGCGTCGAAGCGGACCGGTAGGGAAAGAGGG
>NZ_JAEMSD010000842.1 GCF_016462955.1 Bradyrhizobium sp.
GGCGGCTTGCCGCCCGGCAGCAGGTAGCGCGCCGTGTTGGTGCCGGCCTTCAGCTTCTCGAACTGGTTCTTCCAGTCGAAGGCGATGCGCGGGGCGACGACATAGCCCTCCTCGGCCGCCTTGATCGCGGGCTGGAGCAGACGGTCGAAGCCGAACTTGCCGTGATCACGCAGGACAGTGGCGAAGGCGTCGATCACGCCGGGGATCGAGACCGCGTGCGCCGAGGTGAGCGGCACGGAGTTGATCTTGCGCTCGAGATACCAGTCGGCATTGGCCGCCTTGGGAGCCCGGCCGGAGCCGTTATAGGCCATGATCTTGCCCTCGCCGCGCGGCTGGACCAGCGCGAAGCAATCGCCGCCGATGCCGGTCGATTGCGGCTCGATCACCCCGAGCAGCGCGGAGCCGGCGACCGCGGCGTCCACCGCGGTGCCGCCTTCGCGGAGCACCTCGATCGCGGCGAGCGAGGCCTGCGGATGCGAGGTCGCCACCATCGCGTTGGTGGCGTGGACCGTGGACCTGCCGGGGAAATGGAAGCTTCTCATCGAATGTCTTGCTCTCTTGGCCGTCGGCGCACGGGGTGCGCCATCTCGAAAAACCTGGTCTACATGACACATTCCCGCCCACCGGGGCAATGCTGGCATACCAGGCAAATGGCTGCCATCCGCTGGCCGAATGGACGGTCGACGCGGCTAGCCATGCGGGTTTTCCGGAGGGGCGCGGCCTGCTAAATGGGCCGCCATGCCTGATCCGAATTCGGCCACCAAGGTCGTTGCCTTCTATCAATTCGTCACCCTCCCGGATTACCGCGAGCTGCGCGAGCCGCTGCGCGCGTTCTGCGCCGGCCTCGCGTTGAAGGGCAGCGTGCTGCTGGCGCAGGAGGGCATCAACGGCACGGTCGCCGGGGCGCCGGAGGCGATCGATGCCCTCGCCCGCGAGCTCGCACGCGGCGACCTGTTCGGCGGCAGGCTCGACAATCTCGAATTGAAATTCTCGACCGCCGAAGCGATGCCGTTCGGGCGGCTCAAGGTGCGGCTGAAGAAGGAGATCGTCACGCTCGGCGATGCGGCGGCCGATCCGACCAGCCGGGTCGGCACCTACGTCGATGCGGGCGAATGGAACGCGTTGATCTCTGCGCCCGGCACGCTGCTGCTCGACACCCGCAACGCCTTCGAGGTGGCGATGGGGACGTTCGAGGGCGCGGTCGACCCCGGCATCAAGAGCTTTGGCCAGTTCAAGAACTTTGCCGCTGCCAGCCTCGATCCCGCCAAGCACAGAAGGATCGCGATGTTCTGCACCGGCGGCATTCGCTGCGAGAAGGCGAGCGCGCATCTGCTCGCCCGCGGCTTCGCCGAAGTCTATCACCTCAAGGGCGGCATTCTCAAATATCTAGAGGAGGTGCCGGAGGCGGAGAGCCGCTGGCGCGGCGAATGCTTCGTATTCGACGAGCGCGTGGCGCTCGGCCATGGTTTACGAGAACTTGGTTTGCGAGACCAGGGCCGGCGCGAACAGGAATTGGGGAACGCCCGTGACGAATGAGATCAAGGCGCTGAGCGAGCGCATCGACACGCTGGAGACGCGCCTTGCCTACCAGGACGACACCATCGAGACGTTGAACCAGACCATCACCGCGCAGTGGAAGCAGATCGACACGCTGACGCGGCAGATCGCGCAGCTCAGCGAGCGGCTGCAGGACGCCGAGGCAAATGCGCCGGGGCCTACCAACGAGGCTCCGCCGCATTATTGAAAGGTGTTACTGACC